>REDH01000203.1 GCA_007693585.1 Deltaproteobacteria bacterium | reverse complement strand
GGGTGTGCGGAGGTCCGGGTGGGGCCCTGGGGGGGTCCCGGGAGCGGTTCGGGTGGGGAGAGGGGTTCGCGGAAGGGGAGGTTGAGGTGGACGGGGCCGGGGCGGTGGTGGGGTGTGCCGAGTGCGTCTCGGAAGGCGCGGCGGGCGGTGTCGGCGATGTGGTCGAGGGGGTCTGGGGAGGGGGTTCGGGAGTGCGCGGGGGGTGTCCAGGGGGGTCCCGGGTCGTGGAAGGCGCGGACGTGTGTGCCGAAGAGGCGTTGCTGGTCCATGACCTGGGGCGCGCCGCAGTGGTGGAGTTCGGGGGGTCGGTCGGCGGTGAGGAGGAGGAGGGGGAGGTCGTCGGCGGCGGCTTCGGTGATGGCGGGGAGGAGGTGTGCGGCGGCGGAGCCGGAGGTGCAGACGACGGCGGTGGGGCGGCGGGTGGCGCGGGCGAGGCCGAGGGCGAGGAAGGCGGCGGTGCGTTCGTCGTGGAGGACGGGGGTGTGGATGTCGGGGTGCTGGTGGAGGGCGAGGACGAGGGGTGTGGAGCGCGAGCCGGGGCAGATGCATGCGTGTCGGAGTCCGCAGGCGACGAGGGAGCGGACGAGGGAGCGAGCCCAGGGGGAGGCGTCCGTCATGGTTCGGTGGGCTCGGTGGGGGCGAGGAGCGCGCGCAGGGCGTCCATTTTGGCGCGGGTCTCGTGGTATTCGCGGGCGGGGTCGGAGGGGGCGAGGATGCCGGCGCCGGCGAAGAGGGCGGCCTGGTCGCCGCGGAAGAGTGCGGAGCGGAGGGCGACGACGAGGTGGAGTCGGTCGGGGGCGTGGACGGCGCCGAAGGGTGCGGCGTACCAGCCTCGGGCGCCGGCTTCGGTGCGTCGGAGCCAGTCGAGGGCGGCGTCGCGGGGTTGTCCGCCGACGGCGGGGGTGGGGTGGAGTGCGGCGGCGAGGTCGAGGGCGGCGTCGGGCTGCTCGAGGGTGCCGTGGAAGGGGGTGTGGAGGTGCTGGACGTTGTGGAGGCGGAGGAGGTCGGGTTCGGGGGGTGCGTGGAGGGTTCCGCCGTGGCGTTCGGCGGTGGCGCGGATGTCGTCGACGACGAGTCGGTGTTCCTGTCGTTCCTTGGGGTCGCGGAGGAGCGCGTTGCCGTGGCGGAGGTCCTCGTCGGGGGAGGTGCCGCGGGGTGCGGAGCCGGCGAGGGCCATGGTGTGGATGTGTCCGTCGTGGGCGGCGAGGAGGGTCTCGGGGGAGACGCCGGCGAAGAGGGAGCCGTCGCCGGGAGCGAAGGCGAAGAGGGTGCAGCGAGGGTAGCGAGCGCCGAGCCCGAGGAGGAGGACGGCGAGGGGTGTGCGTTGGCGGGGGACCGTGCGGGAGCGGGCGAGGACGACCTTGCGCAGGTGTCCGGAGTGAATGGCGTCGAGTGCGGCTCGGACGCGGGTTTCGAAGGCGTTCTGGTCCTCGCCGTCGGCGAGGGGTTGGGCGTGCGGTCCGGCGATGGCGTGTGCGTGGATGTCGGCGGGGGTCCAGTGTTCGCCGTCGCGGTGCCAGGCGCGGGTGAGCGTGGCGCGGCCGTCGTCGTGGACGGTGAGGCGTCGGGCGGGGAGGAGCCAGGTGCCGGTGCCGAAGGGTTCCCAGTGGTCGGGGAGTGGCGCGTCGGGGAGGAAGGCGCATCCGCCGACGAAGGCGGGGGCGGGGGCGGGGGAGCCGTCCGGGTGGAGGGCGATGGTTCGTCGGCGGGCGTCGAGGAGTGCGGGGCCGAGGTGGTCGAGTCGGTCGACGCGGAGGGCGAGGGCGACGCCGTGTCCGATGTCGAGGGGGGCGTCGGGGGGTCTCCAGGCGAAACCGGCGAGTCCGGCGTCGGGGAGTCCCTTCTCGAGGGCGTCGAGCCAGGCGCGCACGTCGGGGGCGTCGTCGAGGGGTTGGGCGACGAGCAGGAGCTCGGCGCCTGCTCGCAGGGCGGCCTCGGCAGCGGCCTGGGGCGGGGGTCCGGCGTGGGGTTCCGGTTGCGGCATGGTGCGGTGTTCACCGGGGAGTGTGGTGCGCGGCCGCCGTGGGCGGGCCCTGCAATACAACGCCGGTGGAGGGGATGCGCAAGTGTGCCGATCGGGTTCGGAGCGGACGTCCGCGGGCGGGTTACTGTTCGTGGGCGCCGGCGTCGACTCCTTCGCCCTGGGGTCGCGGCACGCCGTCGATGTCGGTGTCGGGGACTTCGGCGCGGTCCACGCCGGCGTCGACGCTGGCGGCGTTGCTGTCGGGACGGCCGTCGGCGTCGACGGGGATGGTGCCTTCGACGGTGGTGTTGTCGGCGCCGTATCCGCCGAGGGCATCGCCGGAGCCGCGCACGGCGTGGCTGCGGCGGATGTTGGAGAAGACGTTTCCTTCGGAGACGATGGTGGCGTCGGCGGTGGTGAGGGTGATGCCATCGTCGCGGGCGTCGCCGCTGCCGATGATGAGGTTGTTGAGGACGGTGAAGGGGTAGGGTCCGTCGGCGTCGCTGGGCAGCGCGAAGTCGATGGCGCGGGAGCGTCCGGAGCCGATGCCCGTCGCGAGGGTGAGGGTGTTGTTGACGATCTCGATGGGGCCGTGGTTCTCGGCGCCCCAGATGGCGATCACGCCTCCGGTCTGTCGGTGGTCGAGGAAGACGTTGTTGACGATGCGGACGGGTCCGGAGGGGCCGTCTTCGGTGGCGCCTCCGGATCGCTGCATGCGGACGCCTTCGGACTGCAGGAACTCGACGCCGTCGGCGGGCACGATGCGGTTGCCCTCGACGAGGGCGCCGCGCCCGGCGCCGGAGAGGAGCCAGATTCCGCCGCCGGTGTGGAGGATGCAGGTGTTGTCGCGGACGATGGTGCGGGGGTCGTCGGCGTCGACGGAGAAGTCGTCCAGTTCGCGGTAGAGTGCGGTGAGGCAGTAGCCGGAGGCGACGCCCTGGGTGCGGACGATGAGGTTGTTCTCGTAGTGGGAGCGGAGGGCGCGGCTGGCGTCGTGCCGGATGCCCTCGGTGAAGACCTCGAGGTCGCTGTCGCGGACGGTGAAGTCGAGGACGTCCGAGGCGCGGAGTCCGTTTCGCGTGTGTCGTGCGACGAGTCCCTCGCCGAGGAAGGAGTTGGCGCTGAAGGCGCGGATGGCGGTGTTCATGTTGACGAAGGAGCTGTCGCGGACGACGACGTCGAGGGTACCGGGGGAGTTCTCGCCGAAGTTGATCCCGCTGCCGCCGGTGCGGTTCGGGTCGTCGTCGGTGGGTCCGCGGCGGTCGACGAAGTCGACGCGCTCGACGAGGAGGGTTCCGGCTTCGCGGCTGCGCAGATCGATGAGGGGTTGGGGTTCGTTGCCGACGCGGAGGTTCTCGCCCTCGAGGGTGAAGTCGCGGAAGCTCCAGTCCTGGACATCGCCGCGCGCGAAGCTGCCGCGCCCGTCCTCGATGGCGGCGCGGTCCCAGAGGTGGAGGATGGTGTCGTCGCGGCCGGCGCCCTCGATGTGCAGCGCGTCCCGCCGGAGCTCACCGTTGCGGAGGGCGTGGCGCCCGGGGCAGAAGGTGAAGGTGCCGCCCTCGTCGAGGACGTGGGTGACGGCGAGCGCGGAGAGGGCATCGGGCGTGCAGCCGGGGACATCGGGATCGCCGACGACGACGTCATCGAGGCGGGTGCCGTCCCAGGTGGAGACGACGATCTCGAGCTCGGCGGCGTCGGGATCGAAGCGCGGATCGGGTCCGACGAAGACGATGAGGGTGTGGTCGCTTTCGCGGGTCGTCGGCACGTCGGTCGCTCCGCCGCTCTCGGAGCGCGGCACGAGGCTGGACTGTCCGGCCGGGCCGCGGAGGTTGATGCCTGCGGAGCCGCTCTCCCCGCGGTGGAGCCACAGGCTGCTCATGACGATCCCGTGATCGGGGTCGGCGCTGCTGGCCCAGGCCTCGACGGCGCCGCCGGGGGCGACGGGCAGCTCGAAGAGCTGTCCACCGCCGAACCCGGGCTGGCTGATCACCCGGGTCCCGGGGGTGGCCGGCGAGAACGGGACGAGGGATGGAGGATCGAGCTCGCGCAGGATGATGTCGACCTCGTCGTCCCCGCCGAAGCCGTCGAAGCGCAGGGGGTAGAAGCCCGTGCGTCCGATGCGGCGCACGTCCTGCATGGAGAGGCTGCCATCCCCGCTGGCGAAGCCGCCGAAGAAGTTCGCGGACGGCTGGGTGGAGCTCTCGGGATCCACGACGGTGGCGCCGATGCGCACCCACTGGCCTGCGCGCAGGAAGGCGAGGCGCTCGACGGGGGTGCCGCCGCCGAGGGTCACCCGCTCCACGGTGTCCAGCTCCATGGCGCCCACGTTGTCCTCCGCGCGCAGGGTACCGGAGGCCGTGGCGTCCACACGCCAGACCGTGGGCTGGTCGGCGTCGCCGGGGAGCACACCGTAGACCGTCTCCTCGCCGGCGCCCAGGCGCCGTGGCAGCGCCTCGGCCACGTTCCGGTAGGGCGCGATGGTCGCCTGGAGTCCCTCGGTCGTGGACATGCCGATCACCCGCGGGTTCGCGGCGTCCGGCGCCGCGGCGAGATAGACCGACTCCCCCTCCTCCATCGGCAGGACCAGCGGTTCATCCTGCGGAATGGTGACCCACGAGGACGGGTCGAGGGAGGCGGGGTCGAGGGCGACGATCACGCGGGGTGTGCCGCCGTCTCCCCGCGTCACGGTGGTGGTCTTCGAGCCCTGTCCGAGCCCGACGAGCGCATCCACCTGGACGATCACCTCGCGGTCCACGGGAAACAGAAGGCGGTGCTCCCTTGCCCCCCGCAGCCGAGGGAGGCGCGGCTGGAAGATCCCCTCGTCGACGGTGAAGGCCAGGCGCACCGACAGGTCGTCCTCGAAGGGTTCCCCGTCCGGCCGTCGCACCTCGAGGTACACCTCGATGCCGTCGATGCCGAGGTCGCAGTTCCACCAGGAGAAGTGACTGACCTCGCCGCGCAGGTAGTTCGACTGTCCGCGGCGGATCACCTCTCCCTCACCGTCCTCGACCCACAGGCCGGACTCGGGGTCGAGCGACCACAGCGGCGTGGTATCGCCGGTGCTCAGGTTCCCGGCGGTCAGCGGGATCTCGATGGTGGCCGTGACACCGTCCGCGAGACGCAGTCCGCGCCCGTCGTCGACGAAGGTGACGTCCATCACGCCGAAGCTCTCCAGATCCGTCGTCGATCCATCGGCCTGCACCGCGGCGGCGGACCCCGGAAACGCGGCGCCCCCGACCGGCGCGCCGAAGTCCACGGGGGTGATGGTGAAGGCGACGGGACCGCTCACCGGGTTGCCGTCGGCGTCGGCGATGGCGTCCGGAGGGAAGGTCACGCGTCCGCCGAGCGCACCGGTGAACGTGCCGCCCTCCTCCGCATTGGTCATCACCTGAACGGCTCCGCGGCGATGGAGCACCACCGGCAGGACCATCGCGCCGTCCTCCTCGACGAGGATCGGCTTGTGATCCGGCACGAAGCCTTCGCGCGCGAACGTCAGCCCCGTCGCCTCCCCGGGAGCCGCGAGAACCTCCACCTCGAAGGTGCCGTCCGCTCCGGTGCTCGTCGCCGGGCGTCCGCCGACGGTCACGACGACCCCGGACAGCCCGTAGCCTTCCACGTCGACCACGACGCCCTCGACCGCCACCACCACCTGGTCGGCGGTCTGCGACGGGTCCGTCGGGTCCACCTGCGAAGGGTCCGTCGGGTCCACCCGCGACGGGTCCGTCGGGTCCACCTGCGAAGGGTCCGTCGGGTCCACCTGCGACGGGTCCGTCGGGTCCACCTGCGAAGGGTCCGTCGGGTCCACCTGCGA
>REDH01000034.1 GCA_007693585.1 Deltaproteobacteria bacterium | reverse complement strand
AGCCGCGCCCGAGCAGCCGCGCCCGAGCAGCCGCGCCCGAGCAGCCGCGCCCGAGCAGCCGCGCCCCAATCGCCCGACGGGATGCCCACCGCCGCCGTGCGCGCACCGGCTGCGCGATCCGTGGACGTGGGCGCACGGCCACGTGGTGATCGCCGCCGTGCACGCACCGGCTGCGCTGCGGCCACCATGCGACCCGATGCCAACCCCCATGATGCGGTGCGTTGGCCAGGTTGTGTGGCGATCGGGTGACGATCCTGTCACACTGCGCGCTGGAGTCCGTTTCGACCCCAGCACTCCCGGGTTTCCATGCTTCGCCTCGTATCGCCCCGTCTCCCCGGGCCGCATCCGCGTGTCCTCGCGGCCCTCTCCCTCGTTTTCCTCCTCGTCGCATGCAGCAGCGACGAGCCGGCCGAACCCACGGACACCGAGTCGACCGCGCCCGACACCAGGCCCGGGTCGACGCCCCCCCCGAGCGATGTCAGCGGGACCTCGTCGGGCGACATCGGCACCGACCCCTCGACCGACGCCAGCTTTCCCCCGACGATGCCATCCCCGGGCGAAACCGTGGAGATCGACCTCGGTCCCTGGATCGACCCTCCCGGCGAGGGGCGCGTGATCGCCGCCCAGGTCGAGCGCGAGGAACAGCTCCTCGAGGGCGAGGGGCGCGAAGCCCGCATCGGCGACTACTTCCTCGAGAACGACCACGCCCGCTACATCATCGAGTTCGGCGACCGCGCCATCGGGCCCTGTGCCTGGGACGGCAATCCCATCGACGTCGCTCCGCTGGGTCCCGACGGCACGCAGGCCGCCCAGACCATCATCGGGCAGATCTGCCTGCTGCTCAACGTCGGGCAAACCTTTCGTCCCGAGCGGGTCGAGGTCATCGAGGACGGCAGCGACGGTCGCGCCATCCTCGCCGTCACCGGCCGCACCGCGTGGCTCGACTTCCTGAACCTGCGGTCCATGGTCGACAGCGTCGTCCCCGGCTTTCTTGCCCTCGTGCCCATCGATCCCGACTTCCAGCTCCCCCTCACCATCACCGTCTACTACGCCCTCTCCCCGGACAGCCGCTCCCTGCGCGTGGTCACGGCGTTCCGCTCACACCACGACCGTCGCATCCACTTCGTCGCCACGCACCTCGTGCTCTCCGGATCCACCGGAAGCTTCTTCACCCCCCTCGGATCCACCGGTGGCTTCGGCTACCGCAGCCTCGGTGCGGACAATCTGGACTCCGATCCGATCAGCTTCCTCTCCTACCTCACGGCCCACGGCCACTACACGTTCGTCCCGGATCCGCACGAGCGGCTCGCGCGCCGCCTCCCCGTCGGCGGCGGCATGATCGCCGTCTCGGGCGCCGCCACCGTCACCCACGGCGCCGACGACCTCGTGGGCGTGCTCCTCGCCAACCCCCGCCGCCTCGACACCACGGCCGGCTACATCGGCCTCGATCCCGGCGAGACCGCCGCGGTCGGCTACCGGCTCCACACGGGGACCGGATCCCTGCAGACCACCGTCGATCAGGTCTATGCCGACCTGGGCGTCGACACCGCGCCCGTCCACGGAACCGTCGTCGATCACGAAGGGGCCGCTGCGCCGAACGCCATCGTTACCGCCGTCGAACAGGTCGGCGAAGGCCGCGAACGAACCCTGAATCAGGCGCGGACCGACGACGAGGGACGGTTCTCCATGGCCCTCCCCGAAGGCGACTACACCCTCCGGGCCCGGGCCGACGGCAGCCTCGCCCTCCGCGAGGACCTGCGGGTCGACGCGGGGGCGCCCATCGACGTCGGAACCCTCGCGCTCCCGGAGAGCGCCACCGTCCAGGTCCACATCCGCTCCGCCGCCGGTGACCCCGTTCCCGGCCGCGTCACCGTCGCCTGCGAAGGCGGCTGCGGTCTGCGCCGCCCCGACAGCCTGGAGGTCGAGGGCGCCTTCCAGCCCCCCCTGGGCTGGGAGCGCATCGTCTTCGTCGGCGTCGAAGGACAGACCCGCTTCGAGCTCGCGCCGGGCCGCTACCGCGTCCACGTGACCCGCGGCATGACCTGGTCGACCTGGCCCACCGACACCGTCCAGTCCGGGGGGCACCTCATCGACGTCGACGCCGGGGACGAGCTGACCCTCGACGCCGAGATCGACCGGGTCGTCGACACCACCGGCGCCCTCGGCGCCGACTTCCACATCCACGCCATGGCGTCCCCGGACTCCTCCGTCGCCGACCGCACCCGCGTGCTCGACTTCCTCGCCGGAGGCCTCGACGTCATGGTCTCCTCCGACCACGACGCCGTCACCGACTTCGCCCCCACCATCGCCGCCCTCGGCGCCGGAGACCAGATCACCTCCCTGATCGGCAACGAGATCACCACGCCCAACATCGGCCACATCAACGCCTTCCCCCTCGAACGAGACGAGGACGCCCGCCGCGGCGGCCCCGTCGACTGGTCCAACGAGGGCGGAGACCACCTCACCCTCGCCCAGCTCGCCGCACGCATCTTCGACGTCGACTACGAACGCGTCCTCCAGGTCAACCACCCCGCCGGCACCGGAACCTTCGGCGTCATGAAGGCCGATGTCCTCACCGGACAGAGCTTCGCCAACCGCGAGGAGCTCCGCATGCCCCCCGGAGACGCCGACCCCGAAACCGGCGATACCGGCCTGTGGACCGACGACTTCACCGCCGTCGAGATCATGAACGGCTTCGGCACAGGCAACTTCTGGAGCGGAACCCGCTGGTGGATGACCATGATCGCCCGCGGATTCAGCCCCGCCGGAACCGCCGTCTCCGATACCCACGGCATCTACGGCTCCCTCGGCGCCAGCCCCCGCTCCTTCGTCTTCGTCGACCCCGGCACCGATACCCCCGCCTCCATGCAGACCGACCGCTTCGTCCGCAGCATCAACAGCGGGCGACTCATCGGCACCAACGGCCCCTTCGTCACCGTCGAGGTCTCCAACACCGCCGGCGACGTCGCCCGCATCGGCGACACCCTCGATGTCCAGGACGGGCCCGCCACCGCGCTCGTCCGCATCCAGACCCCCGAATGGATGCAGGTCGACACCCTCGACCTCTACATGAACGTCGAGGACGACCTCATCGGCGACCCCGGACAGGCCCTCACCCACCCCCTCGAACCCACCCGCCGCATCCCCCTCGACTGGAACCCCCAAGAGCACCTCGTCACCATCGCCACCGGCGAGAACGAGCACCGCCGCTGGGAACAGACCGTCACCGTCGAACTCGACACCGACACCGACGCCTGGGTCATCTTCATGGTGCGAGGACTCCAGACGCCCAACATGCGACCCGTGCTCAGCAGCGGCGCCCAGCCCCTCGCGTTCACCAACCCCCTCTTCCTCGACGCCGACGGCGGAGGGTACGACAACCCACCCCTCGCCGGACTCGCCGCCCAGCGACGCACCATCTCCGCCCCCCTGCGCTTCCGGCACGTCTCCGGACGCCCCGTCTCCGACACCCTGACCCCCGAAGACGTCGGCGCCCTCTTCGATGCCCTCCGCTGCGGAGTCGAGGATCACGTGGACGGCCACGGTCACCACCACCATGGCCACGGTCACGGCCACCACCACCATGGTCACGATCACGGCCATGGTCACCACCACCACCATGGTCACGGTCACCACCACCACGGTCCCCGTCGCTAGACGATTCGCCGCCCTCGCTCCCGCGGACATCATCGCCGGACAGTCCTCCACGAGCCCGCCCGTCCTCCACGAGCCCGCCGGCATCCGGTGACCTGCCCGGCCGCCAGCCTGGCGTTCGGCCCCATGCGGCCTGCCAGTTCCGCGGCCCACGCACCCCTCGAGCGTACTCTCCGGCACTGCCGGGGCAGCCTGCCGGTGACGGCACACCCCATCCGTCACGTGCGCTCGCGGTGAGGCCCGCAGGCCTGTGCCCCGTTGCCTTCCTCCGGCACAGTCGTCACACTGCCCGGACCGTCGCCCGCCACCCCCGCGGGCTCCCGGAGTGCGATCCGTGCCCCGCGCGCCGCGCTCGACCTTCGCCCCGCCTCTCCTGCCCGCCGTCTCCATGCAACACCGCCCCCGGCCTCACCTCCTCGCGCTCATCGTGCTCCTGGCGTGTGTCCTGGCCCCCGCATGCGCCGACGCCGAGAGCGGACCCGTGGACGAGGACTCAAGCTCCCCGTGGTCTGCACAACCTTCCGACACCGCGGGAGGAGACGCGCTCGGCAGTGAACTCTCGTTCCCCACGCCGCACACACGCGAGCCCGATCCGTCCGCCGGACCGCCCACCGAAGTCGACGCCACCGTTCCACCCCCCGCGTCCGACACCGGCCCCGTCCCGGACGCGAGCGAGCCCACCGGGGTCTCCACCATCCGGTACACCGGCCACGTCCGCTACGACGACCGCGCCTACGACACCGGCGGTTTCACCGGCGAGATCGATGTCCTGCCCGCCCGCGACGTCGTCGTGCAGCTCGTGCGCGAGCAGGACGGCACCGTGCTCGCGTCCACGCTGACCGACGCCCTCGGCCGCTACCGCATCGAGGTCCCCGCGGCGTCGGACGAGCGTCGCCACGTTCGCGCCGTCGCCGCCGGGCGCGTCGACGACCTCACCGTCGTCGTGCGGGACCGGTCGTCCCGCCCCGCGGCATACGCCATGCGGAGCCGGACCCTCGAGGGCGACGCGCAGCCCCCCGGCGACATCGACCTGCACGCAAGCGTCGACGATGCCATCGGGGGCGCCATGAACATCACCGACGTCTCCACCGAGGGCTTCCGGTTCATCGCCCCGTGGCTCGCCGAGGGCGAGGGCGCGCCCCTGACCTACTCCTGGCAGCCGGGCCGCGCCTTCGGCTGCGGCTCCTGCTACCGCGCCAACACCGTCTTCCTCGGCGGCCAGGTCGAGGATCCCGACGAATACGACGATGACATCATCCTTCACGAGCTGGGCCACTGGTTCGTGGACAACTTCAGCGCCGACACCTCTCCGGGCGGGCCGCACCGCGATCGCCTCGTCGATCCCCTGCTCGCGTACGGGGAGGGGCTTGCCTACTTCTTCGTCGGTCTCGTCCGCGACACCCCCCACATCGTCGACAACTTCCTCGGCGCCCGCCGCTGGATCGACATGGAGAACCTGCTGCAGAACGGAGTGTACCAGGACAACATGACCGGGACCGCCGACGGCAGCGTCACCGGCGCCCACCGCGAGGAGCTTGTCTCCGGCGTCCTCTGGCACGCCTATCGCGAACCCGACGGCACCCACAGCTTCGACGACGTTCACCTCGGCGTCGAGGGACACATGCGGCTCCTCACCGAGGTCTTCGGGCGCGGTACCCACGCGGACGTGGGCGCCCCCGGCATCGACCTGGCCGACTGGCTCGTCGCCGCCACCTGCCACCTCGGCATCCCCGCCGCCGATCTCCAGGCCCTGGCCGATGCGCACGACTACCCCTTCGCCGTCGACTCGGCCCTCGAACGCTGTGACGAGGTGTCGGGCACCGGCGGCAACAAGGAGGATTCCGGCCCCGCGCCGTCCACGGCGCACAAGGCCGCCAGCCACGCCGCTGCCGGCACGGAACCGCCGACCTCGCGCGCGTTTGCGTCCGGCGAACCCACACCACGACCGTCTCCCCGAAACGAGGCCTTCCCGAGCGCCACCTCCCCCCCCCCACCGCGCGGGTCCTGTGCCCTCAAGGCCACCGGCTTCCGCCTCCTCACCCTCGAGCACGATGCCCGGGGCGTGCACCTGACCGACACCGGCGGGCGGTTCCGCAGCGCACCGGTCGCCGTGCGCATCGAGACCGACGCGGGCACGCGCGAGCACGTCGTCCGCTGTGCAGCCCTGCCCTGTACCCTCACCGGCCCCGCGCCCGAGGACGCGCTCGTCGTCGCCCTCGCCCCCCAGGGCCTCGATCACGCGGCCGGCTCGTGGCTCGGCTCCCGCGCCGAAGAGCGGATGCTCGGCGAGGGGAAGCTCATCGAGGACGAGACCTTCGGCGTGCTTCGGGTCTACCTGTCTCGCTGAGGCGGTCGTCGACCTCAGCCGGCGCGCGGAGTGCCGGATTGAGGCAGGGGCTGCGGGGTCGGGGCGCCTGGATCGTGAAGCGCACACACGCGTTCCGCCGATTCCAGCCCGCGGATCGGCAAGATTCGCACAGACGGTGCTCCCGACCGCCCCATGCTGGCGCCTACTGCAGTCCGCCGAGGTTCATGAGCACGTTGTCGGAGCCGCTCACCTGGGGCAGTCGGCCATCCCACTTCTCGGTCACCCGGAAGAGGTTCACGTCCACCCCGGCCTCGCGCAGGAGGCGGTAGGCTTCGGCCTGGGCCTCCACCTCGATGTGCATCGCCTCGGCGACGCCGCGCGCGCGCTCGACCGCAGCCAGCCGCTGCGCCTCGGCCTCCACGACCTGTCGCTCGTTCTCGATGCGGATGCGCTCGAGCTCGTTGCGCGCCAGGCGGACCCGCTGCTCCTCGCGCTGGGTTTCCTCGATCACGGCCTCGAACTCGCGGGAGTAGTCGAGGTTGGTGAGGGTCACCTGGGCGACGCGGATGGACCCTTCGAGGCTGGGGTCACGCTCGCGCAGACGCTCGTTGATGAGGATACCGATCGCCTCGGCGACCTCCATGCGCACGGCCTCTCGGGTCTCTATGAGCTCGCGGAGGGTGTGGCGGGCAAAGACACTCTTGACGGCCTGATCGATGGTGGGCGCGATGATGATGCGCTCCCACGCGTTCGGGTCCCGGCTGACGAAGAGCACGAGGGTCCGGGCCGCCTCTCCGCTGGGCACGAAGTAGTTCATGTCCAGGCCGAAGCCGACGGTCTGCATGTCGGAGCTGACGGCAGCGCGCGGGTCATCGGAGGAGAAGGACACCTCGTAGTTCTGGCTCTGGGTCGAGATGTGCACGACCTTGTTGAAGTTCGGGAACGAGAGCCCGGGCTCGAGCACGCGATCCTTGAGGGTTCCCATGAACGTCTGGACCCCGACGTTTCCAGGCTCGACGACGGTGCACGCGGAGCCTGCCGAGAGCACCACGAGAAGTACGGGCAAGGGCAGCAGGCGGCGGAACATGGCTTTCTCCCGAGGCGGGGGGGGGCGAGGCGGAGCCTGTTGTCCCGTCAGCGGAACGACGGGCGTGGGGCTCGATGCAGGGCGGGCGAAACCCTAGACGCGTGTTGCGATCCATCAAGGGGAAATCGTCTTCGGGGATCCGCCGCCGAAGCGGCCACTTGCCTTCGGTTCCCGGATCGGGGCCCTCGCGGTGGAGTCGAACCCCGACCCCGGGTGGTTCCCTACGAGACCTGGCACTGCCACCTGAGCGGCACGAGCCCCGGTTGCGAGAGGGACGACGGGGACGTGGTCCCCTGGCGGGACCGCCTGACGGAGGATGGGGCCCGCTGACAGTCGATCGCCGACCATGTGAACGCAAAGCACGAGGGTCCGGAGATGCGAGTCAATCCCGCGGGGCAGGCGATGGTCGTCCTCCACGGTCGCATCGCCGAGGGCGGGGTCCATGGTCTCGACGACATCAGCCGGATCTTCCTCGACGACATCCGTCTCACGGCGGTCGGCAACTGCTTCGTGGCGATGGTCCAGGATGCGTCCATCCGTCGCCCCAGCCCGGTGGGGCTCCCGGTGTCGACGGCGGACGCCCCCTTGTCGGTGGTTCAGTTGCCGATGGTCTGTCCACCCGAGGTGCAGCGGACGTTGGAGACGTCGGCGGTCGTGTTGCCCGGTCTGCAGTCGAGGACGGACTCCTGGCCATCGGCGTCGACATTGACGCGGACACGGAAGTCCAGGCTGGCTTCGAAGAGGTCGCTCGGTACGGTCCAGGTGAACGTGACGCGCGCCCGCTGTCCGGGGAGCAGGGGGTCCTCCGTGAACACGGTGCCCAGGGGAGTGGCGATGTCCTCTTCCACGCGGAAGAAGGTGACGGGCATTCCGGGCGCGATGCCGCTGGTGCCGTCGTTGGCGACGAGGGCGTTGAGCGTCAGCTCCGGCGGACAGGCGATGGAGGATGCGGTCAGGGACACGGCGCGGGGGTCGGGGCTGTTCAGCGGAATGTCTCCCTGCCGGTTGGCGCGGTAGGTGTTGTGGGTTCGCCAGAAGTCGGCTGTGCCCGGAGGGATGGAGCCGTCGTCGCGCACGTTGTCGATGAAGTACTGGTGCTGGTTCCAGATCTGTCGGGTGCGGACCCAGGTCCGCGTGGGGTCGCCCCAGGCGAAGACGCCGGCGGTTCCTTCGTCGCAGAACGAGGGACGATCGCCGGGGTCGTCCGGGTGGCACTCCGGGAACAGGTCGGGGTAGTCGTCGATGGGGCCGCTGCAGTCCCGGTCGAACATGTCGTTGTTGGCGGAGTAGACGATCTCGGTGAAGCCGTCTCCGGTGACGTCGACGATGACGGGGTACTCGCTGTTGGTCCGGTTGGTGTTCGGGAAGGAGAAGAGAATCTGTCCGGTGGCGCCGTCGTAGGCCATGAAGCGGCACTCGTCGTTGTAGAGTGCTTCGTTTCGGCCGTCGCCCTGGAAGTCGAAGACGGAGGCGCCGGTGGTCGAGGAGGAGACGTCCTGGGTGAAGACGCTCCAGAGGATGCCGTCTCCGGTACCACCGGGCAGGGTCTCGCAGACGGGGGTGATGCCCTCGCCGATGAAGCAGTTCTCGCCCAGCGTGCAGTCGGGGAACTGCGGGCGGATGCAGCCGGGCTGGTCGACGGGCTCGTCGACGTCTTCGGGGTAGAGGCAGGCAAGGTCGAAGACGGTGAAGCAGTCCGCGGTCGCGACACCGATCTCGGCGGTGCCGTCGCCGTCGAAGTCGGCGATGTTCGGGGGACCACCATGTCCGCTGCCGGGGAGGTCGAAGTCGTGGAGCCGGTCGCCGGTGTTCCCGGCGAGGATGTACAGGCGCCCGGAGCGCGCGACGACGACCTCGGGGAGTCCTGCGCGGTCTCCGCCGACGACGTCGCCGACGGCCGCGAGGCCGTGGCTGAAGCTCGGGTTGCACCAGACCTCGACGAGCTCGCCCTCCTCGAAGTCGGGGCGGAAGGCGCAGTCCCCGGTGAGGATCTCGGGCAGGCCATCCCCGGTGACGTCGGCGACGATGGAGATCCACTGGTGGCTGAGTCCGCCGAGTCCGGCGCTTCCCGTGCGTCCCTGCACGAGGGTGGTGCCGGTGCGTCCGTCGAGCACGTAGCTGCCGAGCACGACCTCGACGTTTCCGTCGCCGTTCAGGTCGGCGAGGAGCGCGGCGCCGCCATCGAAATTGCGGTTGAAGGTGCCGTCGTTGCGTCGCCAGAGGTAGCACCCGTCGTCGTCCTCGCGGTAGTCGGGACAGCCGACGATGTCCCGAATGACGCCGACCCCGTTGCGCATGACGGTGAGGATCTCGGGCAGTCCGTTTCCGGTGATGTCCCCCAGCGCGACCTGGCCGGCACCATGGAGGGTGTGTCGTCCGTTGACGTGGATCGTCTCGCCGGTGGCGCCGTCGAGGACGACGATGACGGTATCGCCGAGGCTCGCGTAGGCCTGGAACACGACGTTGGGTGTTCCGTCGCCGTTCATGTCCGCCACCATCGGCGTGCTCATGACGTTGCGGTAGAAGGTCCCCTCGTGGGTGACCCCCTGCCAGTGCCAGACGAGCGCCGGGTTGAAGATCTCGAAGTCCCACGGCTGCTGGCACGTGAGGCCGTCGGGGACGGCGCTGGAGAGACAGCGTCCGATGGACGGTTCGCAGTACTGGCCGAAGTCACAGTCCCGGAAGTCCTCGCACGCGGCGCCCGGGGAGCGGCACTCGTCGAAGATGCACAGGTCTCCCGTCTCACAGCACACGTCGTCGTCCGCTCCGCACAGGACCCGGTCCGCGCCGCAATCCCGCACGCAGGTTCCCGCCACGCCGCAGATCGGGGTGTCCGCCGTGCAGCACAGCTCGCCGAACGACCCGCACCGCTCTCCTCCATCGCAGGGGGGCAGGCATCGGGCGTCCTCGATGCACAGTCCGTCCTCGTCGCAGAATGTGATGAGATCGCATTCGGTGCCATCGGGGCAGCACGCTTCGTCGGTCCCGCAGACGATCTCCGATGGGCAGGTGCAGCTGCGCTCGTCGCAGAGCCAACCCGAGTTGCACTCGGCGTCGGCATCGCACACGCAGGTGGCCTCCTCGCACGAGGCCTGGCAGGTCACTTCCGGTACCCGCGCGGTCCCCCGGGGGTTGCAGCGTGCGATGGTGCTGCCCTCGCAGGCCAGGCTGTCCGGTTCGCAGAGCTGCGGGACGCACGCGCCGTCCGGCCCGCAGAAGAAACCCTCGTCGCATCCCTCGTCGGTGAGGCAGCCACAGGCGCCGGCCTCGCAGACCCCGGGGGCACACTCCTCGACCTCGAGGTCACTTCCGAGCGCATCGCATCGCAGCGCGACCGTCCCCTCGCATTGCCGCGAGCCGGGTTCGCACACCTGCGGTGCGCACACCCCGCCCTCCGCGGGGTTGGAGGCGGTGTCGCAGAACTCGTCCGCTTCGCAGTCGAGGCTGGTGGTGCAGCCGCAGGCAGCGGCTCCCGCGATCACAACGCAGCGGGTGGGGCAGAAGCCGTCCGTGCGCGACCCCGTGCCCCGCTCGTCGCAGGTCCGGATCGCCGGACCGCTGCAGAAGACCGCACCCGGCGTGCACACCTGGAGGCGGCACACGCCCTCCGCGTCGCAGTACCGGTCCTCTCCGCACTGCGCGTCCTCCGTGCACGCGCAGCCGCCGTCGACACAGCTCCGGGGGGCACAGTCCTGCTCCGTGCGCTGCGAACCGTCGGCGTTGCAGGCCACCGCCAGTGATCCCTCGCAGGTCGCTTCCCCCGGCGCGCAGACCTCGGCCGCGCAGGCTCCGTCCGCTTCGCAGAAGAAACCGTCCGGGCAGTCGTCCGCGTCATCGCAGATGCACATCGGATCGGGGCGCAGCACGCACCGGCCGGCACAGCGCTCCATCTCGTCCCAGCCCGTGCCCCGTGCGTCGCAGCGCTGCACGGCTCCGTCGGCGCAGCGAAGTGCGTCGGGTTGGCACACCCGCGGCGCGCACGCGCCGTCGTCGCAGAAGTCCGCCGTGCCGCAGTCCTCGTCTCCGGTGCAGCCGCAGCGGGGGGTTCCATCGTCCGCACATCCGGTCGGACAGGACTCCACCTGTGCGAAGGCGCTCCCGGATGCTGCACAGCGCCGCCGGTCCCCCTCCCGGCAGATCTCCTCACCCGGGGTGCAGGAGACGGGTTCGCAGACGCCGTCCTCGCAGAGGGCGTTGTCTCCACACTGCGAGTCGGACCCGCACACGCAGTGGCCCCCGTCGCAATCGAGGGGCGCGCAGGGCTCGCGCACCTCCGTGGTGCCATCTTCGCTGCAGCGGATCGCCACACCGTCCTCGCACAGCCGTGCTCCGGGTTCGCAGGTCGGGGCGAGGCAGGCGCCGTCGGCGCATCCCAGTCCGTCGCAGTCCTCGTCGAGGACCTCCTCCCGGCCGCGATCGTCGCAGCGCCAGACGTGGCCGTCCTCCCCGCAGACGGTCTCCCCCGGCGCGCAGCGCTGCGGCTCGCACGACTCGTCATCGCAGAAGTGGTCTGCCGGGCAGTCGAGATCGCCGAGGCAGGCGCAGCGTGGACCGTCGCCATCGTCCACGCAGGCGAGACCGTCGCAGGACTCGCGCCGCTCGACCCCGTCCGCGTCGCATCGGGCGATGTCCCGCCCCGCGCATCGGGCGGAGTCGGGCGGAGTGCAGGCTTCGCCGGGGCCGTCGGACGTTCGTGACGACTGCCCTCCGCCCGTGTCCTGCGGGTCGCTGCCGGTGCCCGTGGCGCCGCCGGTGTCGTCCTCGCCGGAGGTGGTGCCGGGCTCGACGTCCGCGGAGGTCCCGGGATCCGAGGATGCGGGAAGCGGGCCGGTCGCGCCGCCATCGGACCCGCAGCCGACGAGGACCAGTGCGGAGCAGAGGGTCAGGACAACGAGGCGCAGGGCTTGCATGGGAGACCGGGGGGACGGAATGAGGGGATGAGGGCGGCCACGGGGCGCCCTTCCAGCATAGCGCAACCGTGTTCGCACTGCACCCCGACAATGGCGACGGACCGTACTGTGCGAGGGAGATCGCACAGTCGTCACCGAGCCCCTCGTGGTCGGGAGAGCCGGCGGTTCGGGTCCTCCGAACCGGATCGTGCCGTCGATGAGCGCCGGCGAGCGGCGCCGCGGCAGGCGATGAACCGGACCCGGCGCCAGACCCTGCGGGCTGCGCGGGCCACTTCCGTCGCGTCCGCGCCGGACGGCTCGCGCACGGGCGGGTCGCTGTGGCGCGCATCGCGGGGGTCCCCGCGGACGGGCTCAGGGTGGGTCACCCTGCCCGACGCGCCCGCGCAGCAGGAGGGTGCTGACGACGTCGTCGCGGTTGTGCACGAGCACGTCCCGCACGGCCTCGAGATCCCCGTGGTCGAACAGGCGGTGAAACCGGCCCGGGGCCTCCGCGCCGGGCAGGTCGTCGTCGCGCTGGAAGCCGAGCACCCGGGTCTCCACGTCCACCAGCCGAAGTCGACCGCGGCGCCGCGCGCGTCGCTCCAGCAGGAAGAGATCCTCATGGGCGGGATCGGGTACCTCGAGTCCATGGCGCGCCGCACAGGCCGCCAGGAAGGGCAGGTCGAACTTGCGCCCGTTCCAGGTGAGCACCGTCTGCGCCCGCTCCAGCCGATGGGCCAGCCAGCGCACCGCGGCCGGCTCCTCGCCGGGCGCGAGCAGCAGGGACTGCTCCACGCAGACCACCCCGTCCACGAGCCTCGCCAGCCCCCCCATCGCCAGCACCGCGCCGCGCGCGGCGGACAGCCCCGTGGTCTCGAGATCAAGCGCCACCGTCCCCTCGCCGGGCGCAGACGCATCGATCCACTCGCCGAGCGTGCGCGTGCCCCAGGGCAGGCTCAGGGACAGCTCCGTGCGGACGACGTGCACGGGACCCGCGACCGTGTGGTGCACCAGCGCGGGGAAGGGCATCCGCGCCGGACCGGCGACGAAACCCCGGCCGTCCGCCCCCGGCGCGGCGGATCGCCTCATCCGGCCGGGCTCGCCGGTCGCCGGCTCCTCCGGCGCGCGCGCCTCCGCCGGAGGGCCTCCCGGCGCGGCGGATCGCCGGGTCCCTGTACCGTCGCCCGCGGGCACCGCATGACGCGTCGTCGCCGGTGCGGCGTCGCCCGCGGCCCGAACGGTCCGCCGTCTCCCGTGTTCGGTGGCCGGCTCCGATTCGCGGCCCGGGTCGTCGGCGCGGACCATGCGCAGCTGCGGGGCGGCTGCGCGCGGTACCGAACGCACCCGGGCCCGCTCCGGATCGCGCAGGGCGTCGAGGGCACGCGGTGCGTCCCTGCCCCACGCCGAATCCCCTCGGCCCCCGCGCGATGGCGGCACTCCGGGGGGATCCGGCGCGTCGCTGCGGCACGTGCGTGTTCCTCGCCCGATGTCGGCTGCAGGGCGATGGTCGTCCTGCGCGGCGCCGCTGCTCCGGGCGACCCCCGCCGGCGCGCTCCGGGCGCCGAGCGGGACCGCTCCGGTGTCGACACCCGCGTCCGTCGTGCCCCTGGCGTCGTCGGCCCCGGAGCCGTGATCGACTACGCCGGTCCGGGCATTCTCGCCCGTCGCGCCCCTTGCGGCGTCGTTCCCGGGGCCGTCCGGAGCGGTCCCGGTGGCCGGCTCGCCCGACTCGCGCCCCGGATCGGGGGCGGTTGCGCGGGTTGCGTCGGCCCGCGCGGAGGGACGCGCCGGCGGGAGGTCGGTCGGCCGGCGCCGGTGCAGGCGCTCGAGCCGGTCGCGCAGTCGGCTCATCGGGGCAGCGCTCAGCAGCCCTGCGAATAGGCTTGCTGTTCGTCGTCGCACGCCCCGGTCTCTCGGCCGTCACAGCCTGCGTCGATCTCGCACTGGTAGAACACGATGCCCAGGGCCATGCACGAGGCGTTGTTGGCGCCGAAGACGACGTGGGGCGAGGTGCCGCCGGGGTTGGGGCAGGCGTCCGTGCACTCCTGCACGCTGCCCAGCTCGCCGCCGGCGGTATCGCACTCCACCTGGTCGGTGCAGGTCCACAGGCAGAAGGCTTCGTTGAACGCCGCGATCTGCGCGTCGCTCGGCGCGCCCGCACCGCCGCCACCGGCTCCACCGCCTCCTCCTCCTCCGTTGCCTCCGTCGGAGTCGCTGCCGCAGGCCGCCAGGGCGAGGGCGGCCGCGAGCAGCACGGGCAGGGCGAGGGGATGCGTGGTGATCGTCGAGATCGTCTGCATGGCCGGAACCTGGGTGTCGGGTGAAGAGGCCAGGGGACCGGCGCAGTCTGCCCTGCCCTTCCGAGTCCGTCAACGTGCAGCCGGGCCCTCGGGCCCCTGATGGCGGGATCGCAGGACACCCCGCGAACCCCGTCGCCGGAGCCCGGGGGAGCACCGGCGACTCGTTCGACGACCCGATCTCGGGCAATGGTCCGAGCGAGGACGCGTGCGTGGCTCAGGGACCGCGGCGGGTGGGATCTTCGACGACGCGATCTCGGGCAGTGGCCCGACCGAGAGCCGGGGGCACGACCGCCTCGCTCGATCGTTGGAGGCCCTCGGGCCCTTGACGGGGAGATCGCCGCGCGGCACGCACGGGGCCCGGGGAGGGGGCGCATCGAGGGAGTTCATGGCCGGGGAGTCTTCATCGGTGGGGAAGGTGCTGGGCGAGGGCGGGTCGCTCTCGCGCATCCTGCCCGGCTACGAGCCTCGGCCCCAGCAGGTCGAGATGGCCGAGGCCGTGGCCGAGGCGTTCGACGAGGGCACCCGGGTCGTGATCGAGGCGGCGACGGGGACCGGAAAGACCCTCGCGTACCTGCTCCCGGCATTGCTGTCCGGGAAGCGCACGGTGGTGTCGACGGCCACGAAGACCCTCCAGGATCAGATCCTGCGCAAGGACATTCCGCTGCTGCGCCGCGTGGTGGGCCGCCCCTTCGAGGCGGTCCTGCTCAAGGGCCGCCGCAATTACGTCTGCCTCGACCGGGTGGAGACCTTCCGCCAGGCGCCGCGCTTTCGCACGCCGGGGGATCGTGTGCATTGGGGCATGATCGAGGCCTGGGTGGAGCGCACCGGCTCCGGAGACCGGGCGGAGGTCGCACAGGTGCCGGAGGATGCGCCGCTGTGGACGGAGCTGACCGTGGGCGCCGAGGCCTGCCGCGGCCGGGAGTGCCCGCATCACGCGGAGTGCTTCGTGGTGCGCGCCCGGGCCTCGGCCGCCGAAGCCGACCTCGTCGTCGTCAACCACCACCTGTTCTTCGCCGATCTCGCGCTGCGCGACCGGACCGGTGTCGAGCTCCTGCCCTCCTTCGAGGCCCTCGTCTTCGACGAGGCGCATCACCTCGAGGAGATCGCCACCGGCTTCTTCGGTCTCCAGGTCTCCAACTGGCGGTTCGCCGACCTCCTTGGCGACATCCGCCGCATGCTCCGTGAGCTCGCCGGCCCGGGCGCCGGGTCGGCGGGCGCGCTCCCCGGGGTGGCGTCGGCGGCCCGCGCGGACCTCGACGCCGTGCGCGCCGCCGCGGTCACCGAGCTCGAGAAGGCGGTCAACCGCGCCGACGTCGAGGTCAACACCTTCTTCGACGCCCTCGCCGAAGCCGCAGGGGCCGAGGAGCTCCGCACCGGCCTCGCCGAGGTCCTCGACACCCCGGCCGGCCAGCGCGCCCTCGCCCACGAGGACGCGGTTCACGCGGCCATGGGAGCCCTGCGCGGCCGGGTGATGGCCGCCAGCACCGGCGAGGCCGGCGCCCGCCTCTCCGAACGCATCGCCACCCTGAGCGCGGAGCTCGCCCGCCTCCTCGCCCGGGAGGACGACGACCTCGCCTGGATCCTCGAGCGGCGCGGGCGCGGCGTCTTTCTCCTCGGGCTGCCGGTGGTCCTGCGCCCCCACTTCCAGGAGCTCCTCCTCCCCGTGTGCGACACGCAGGTCTACACCTCGGCCACCCTCGCCACCGACGGGAATTTCGCCTTCTTCCGCTCCCGAACCGGGCTCCCCGCCGACACCGCCGAGCTGCTGCTCCCGTCGGTCTTCGACTACATGCACCAGTCGCTCCTCTACGTGCCCCAGGGTCTGCCCCAGCCCGGTGCCCCCACCTTCATCGACGACGTCGCACCGGAGATCGAGCGCCTCGTCGGTCTGACCGAGGGCCGCGCCTTCCTGCTGTTCACCAGCTACCGCAACATGCGCCGCGCTCATGCTCTCCTCGCGCCCCGCATCCCCCATCGCGTCCTGCTGCAGGGCGAGGCCGAGCGCGGCGCCCTCCTCGAGGCCTTCCGCGCGGACACCCACTCCGTGCTCTTCGCCACCTCCAGCTTCTGGGAAGGCGTCGACGTGCAGGGCGAGGCCCTCAGCCTCGTCGTCATCGACAAGCTCCCGTTCGGCAGCCCGGCCGACCCCCTCCTGCGCGCACGCTCCACCCACCTCGAGACCGCGGGCCTCAACGGCTTCGCCCACCTCTCCGTCCCCCTGGCCGTCCTCGCCCTCAAGCAGGGCTTCGGCCGTCTCATCCGCCACCGCACCGACCGGGGCATCGTCGCCATCCTCGACGAACGCCTCGTCACCCGTGGCTACGGCCGCCGCTTCCTTGACAGCCTCCCCCGGGCGCGCCGCACCCGCGACTTCGACCTCGTCCGCCGATGGTGGGCCAGCACGAAGCGCGAGGACTGACACCTGCCCGCCGCCGGCGCCTTCTCTCCCCCCGATCCCGCCTGCGGATTGTCCTGTCCACCCACCGCCGGTCCGCCCCGCATCTCTCGGAGGCGCGTCGCCCCGCATCGGCACGGGCATGCTGCCCGCGTCTCCCGTCCGCGTTCACACCGCGCATCCTTCGCCCCTCCCCGTGCAGTCCCCGGGAAGGCTCAGCCCGTGGCGCCCGCGCGCATCCGCAGGCTGTCCGCCTCGAGCACCTGGTGGCGCGCGTTCGGGTCCGTGGCGGCGGACAGCAGTGCCCGCGCCAGCGTCGTCGCGTCCATGGACCGGTAGGTGTCCCGAAGCTGCCGCGCCCCGAGGACCCCGGCCATGGCCAGCAGCCCGTCCGCCACCACGGCCCCCACCCGCTCCGCCGGACGCCGCTCCTCCCGGTCGCTCCCGCTGATGAATCCCGGCCGCGCGATCACGAAGGGCAGCCCGCTGTTGCGCACCGCCGTCTCCGCCTTCCACCGCGCCCGCATGTACGGGGACCGCGCGTCCTCCCGCACCCCCATCGCCGAGAGGTACACGAAGCACGGCCGCGTCCCCGAGGCCGCCGCCGCCGACACGAGCATCGCGGTCAGGCCGTAGTCGACCTTGTCATACATCTCCGTGCCCTTCATGCCTTCGGCCAGGCCCCGCTTCCGCGTGGTGCCGATGAGACACAGCACCGCGTCCACCCGCTCGGCCCTGAGCCGGTCCCGCAGCGGGTCGACCATCCACGCCGTCGTGTCCACCACCGCCCCGAGCGGCTCGAACGCGCCGCGCGCCCGCTCCTCGGAGGCGGACCCCGGGCGCACATGAGCGATCACGTCGTGCCCTGCCGCCCGCGCTTCCCGCACGAAGGCGCTGCCCGTGTATCCCGTTGCCCCGGCGACCCAGAAGCGCATGATGTCCTTGTCCCTTTCCGGTGTTCTCCCCAGCGCAGAGGGTCCGTCGCACACGCGAAAAGGTCAACCATGGCGAACCCATTTCTTCGGGACGTCCGCCGGCGTCTCCGCTCCTGCGGGACGGAGACCTTGAAATGTGCGCCGTTCGCCCACACCCTCCCGCCGCCCCTCCCGCGCCACCCTGCCCCGGCGCCGGCATCGCCCTCTCCCCTTCCGAACGGACTCCCATGCGCACCCTCGTCGTCGGCGCCGGCACCACCGGAACCTTCCTCGCCTACTGTCTGGCCGTGCGCGGTGTGCCCGTCGTGCTTGCCGAGCGCCGCACCCTCGGCAACGCCGGTGCGCGATGGATCAACGGCGTGGAGCGCGATCTCCTGACCTCGCTGCAGCTTCCCGAGGCCCCGTCCGGGCTGGTCTTCCACGACGGCGGGCGCTTCATCCTGTCCACCCCCGACGGCGCCCACCGCGTGACCGTCGCCGAGCCGCCCCAGGTCGAGCTGGACATGCGGGTGCTCGGGCAGTGGCTCCTCGACCTCGCCCGGGACGCGGGGGCACAGGTGCGCGAGCGGACCCGGGTGGACATCGGCCCCGCGGACGGGGGATCGCGCGAGGTGTCCCTCAACGGGCGTGCCGAGCGCTTCGATGTCGTGCTCGACGCGCGGGGCTACCACGACGGAACCCTCCGCGAGCTTCCGGAGGAGGACCGGCTGCCGTTCACCCCGGTGCTCGACGTCTGCGCCGCCCACCAGGGCGTGTACCGGGTGCGGGACGCCGACGCCGCCCGCGCCTGGCTCGCGGAGAACGGCATCTTCCCGGGAGACACCTGGTGCCGGTCCGGCGTGGAGGGCGGCTACTCCGTCCTCAATTGCTGCCTGGATCACGACGGCGACCGCATCGCCGTCCTCACGGGCTCGATGTGGCGGGACGCGTACCGGCCGGGCGGCACGATCGCCGGGGACTTCGTGCGCCGGCACGCCTTCATCGGCAAGCGGCTCTTCGGGGGTGGGCGGCTGATTCCCCTCGCTCCACCCACCGGCAGCCTTGTCGAGGATCACCTCGTCCGGGTCGGCGACGCCGCGGGCCAGGTCTTCCCGCTCCATGGATCGGGCATCGCGCAGGGGATGCGCGCCGCGGACCTCGCCGCCAACGCCGTCGCCGCGGCGCTCCAGATCGGCGACACCACCGCGCGGGGCCTGTGGGGCTACAACGTCGCCTGGCAGCGCAACACCGGCGCGCTCGACGCCTTCCACCAGCCCCTGCGCCAGCTCTCCTCGAGCCTCACCACCGACGAGAACCGCGTGCTCCTCGCCCACGGGCTCCTGGGCCCGTCCACGGTGGAAGCTTCCCTGGCCCAGCGGCTCCCTTCCCTCGACCCGGGGGCCCTCCTCGGCGCCGCCATGGGTCTGGGCGAGGTGCTCCCCCTGGTGCCGCGGCTCGCCGCTGCGGCCCGGCTTGCGCGCGCCATGCACTCCCACTGGCGCGGCTTCCCCGGTCGCGGCCCGAAGGGCGAGTATGTCTCGTGGCTGGCCCGCGCCCGCTCCCTCACCGAGAAGTCGCAGGCCCTCGCCCTGTCCGGGGACGGGGACGGGAGCCTTCCGTTCGGGACGGGGGACGGAGTCGCGGGTTCGTCCGCACCCTGAGCCGACGCCCCAGGGCGAACCCACCGCGCCCCGGAGCAGGGCGAAGAGGCGGATGTCGCGGGTTCGTCCGCGCACCCCGAGGCACACGTTCCACCGCCCTCCCGGCCGCACCCGTCCGGCGTGGCCGACACCTAGCGGGAGGCGCCCCATCGGTTCTCGATCCCGATCATCGCGCTGAACCCCGGGGCATCGAGCCCCGAGCCGTGGTGGCGGTAGGACCGGTCCAGCAGGTTGCTCAGGCGCAGCCGGAGGGTGGTGCGCTCGCCGAGGTCCTGGCGGACGCGGAGCCCGAGGGTGAACCAGCCGTCGGTGCCGGGGCATGACTGGCCGAGGTCCCGCCACAGGACGCCGGGGTAGTCGGGCACGGCGCAGATGCGGGGGTCGCCTTCGTCGCCCCGGTGGATGCGGGTCTGGGCGGCGGCTCCCTCCCCGACGAGGGTGATGCGGCTCGACCAGGGGGTGAAGTCCCAGCGCAGCGCCGCCGAGTAGCGCAGGGGCGGCTCGCGCCGGATCGGCTGCCAGTCTTCGCTGTCCTCGGTGCGGCCCCGCACCCACCCGGTCGTGGCGCGAAGGGAGAGGCCGTTCCAGGCTGCGCTCTCGATCGCCCCTTCGGCGCCCAGCAGCTCGGCCCGACCGGCGTTGATGCGGCGGACGACCTCGGTGCCGCCGATCTCGTCCTGGCCGTCGAACGTGGTCGGTTCCCGTTCGATGACGTCGGTGATCCGCATGGTCCACAGCCGGATGTCGGCGGAGCCGACATCGCTGCGCATGCGGACACCGGCCTCGAGGGTGTTGGCCCGCTCGGGTCGCAGGGAGTCGTTGGGCACCTCGAAGAAGTTGCCGGTGTTGCCCACGAGGGTGGTCTCCTGCAGGTTCGGTGCGCGGAAGCCCTGGTCCCAGCCGGCGTGGAGGGTGAACGACTCGCCGACCCGGTGCTCGAGGCCGGTGTGGGCGGTGAAGCCGGTCCAGGCGTAGCGAACGTCGCCGAGGTCGGGCACGTCGTCGGCTGCGGCGCGGGCGTGGTCGACGCGCACACCGGCCAGGGGAACGAGGGTGTGCGTGTCGTCGAGCGCGATGGGCCGCGCGCCGCTTGCCCACAGGCCGAGCAGTCCCATGTGCGCGCCGTCCGGGTAGCTTCCCGGTCGGCGCTCGCCGGCGATCCAACCGCTGTCTTCGGCTGCGAAGCGAAACTCCTCGGAGCGATCGACCACGGTCCACTGGCCGTCGGTTCCCCAGGCGAGGTGCAGTCCGCTGTCGCCCAGCTCCCCTTCGACGGTGGCGGTCCAGCCGGGGACCCATGCGGTGTCGCGCTGGGTTCGTCGGCCGGCGACTTCGCCCGGGTTGCCGCGGATGCACGCGAGTCGGTCGATGGTGGTCCGCACGACGGGGTCGAACCCGTGGACGTTGCCGAGGGTGCAGTCGTGGCGGAGCGTGTCCTCCCGGGTGCGCTTGAAGCTGCCGAGAAGGGTCACGCGCTCGCGCCAGCCGGATCCGTCGATCGTGAACCTTGTCCAGGCGAGGTGCTGGTCGTTGTCGATGAAGCGGACGTTGGCGTCGTCGAGGCGGTCCACGCGACCGGCATCGCGGATGAAGGCGCCGGCATAGTGCAGCTCGAGCTCGGTCGTGGGGCCGGTGAGGAGCCCGATCGATCCTCGCGCCGTGAACTTTCGGTAGTCGCTGGCGGGGACGACCTCCCCGCCCCCGGTCCGGAGCTCGCCGTGGCGGCTCCAGGAGCCACCGGCCCGGAGGGAGACGGACTCTCCGCTCCAGTTCAGGTCGGGGCTCCCGAGCCAGGCGCGATCGGCGCTCTCGAAGCGCTGCTGCAGGGAGGCTCCCCATCCGCGTCGGTAGAGAAGCGGGGGAGGGGCGAGGAACACGATGCCGCCGATGGCGTCGGAGCCCCAGGTGGTGCCGGCGGTCCCGCGAAGCAGCTCGATGCGTTCGAGGGACAGGGGGTCGAAGAGGTTGAGGTACTGGTTGGGTCCCGTGCGGAAGGTGGCGTCGTTGATGCGGACGCCGTCGTGGACGATCAGCACGCCGGGGCCGACCTGCCCCCGGATGATCGGGGCTCCGGCGCCGCGGTTGGTCTGCTGGACGTGCACCCCGGGTTCCTCGCGCAGGGTGTCGGCGACCGTCTCGTGCTGACGCTCGCGAATGTCTTCGCTGTCGAGCCGGATCGCGCGGTCGTCGCGCCCCTCCTCGCCCGGGTCCGGGGCCCAGGTGCGGGTGGGGGTGAGCTCGGAGCCGTGGACGGTCATCGGGTCGGTGGCGATGGCGACGAGTGCGACGACGAGAGCGGTCAGGGCCGGCGCGCATGCGATCGCCGTGGAGCGGCGTAGCGCGAGGGGAGGCCGGCCGAGACAAGGGCTTCCGCCTTCGGCGCGTCGAAGCGGGGCGCGCGCATCTGGAGGCCGCGATGGCGGGCGGTGAGCAGGGGGGAGGTCTCCGGCGATCGGCATGGGGAGTCCGTGGGTCGTTGGGGCGGAAACTCCGGGGAAGTGGATACCCGAGGTGACCGGTCGCGGCAAGAATGCGCGTCCCGTCCGGAACCATGGTCGGAGTGGGGTCGCGGGGGAGGCGTGTCGAGGCTCGGTTGGGGGCGTCCGGCGGAGTTGCGCGCCGGGGGGGGCGCATGTGCTTGACAACGCGGGGGCGATCGACACGCTGCGCGAGGGCCGCATGTCGCGGCGTTTCTCCCTGTGCCCCCCGGTCGACCATGATCATCGTCCTGAAGCCCGAAGCCACCAAGGAACATGCGGACGCCATCCTCGAGCGAATCGAGGCGAAGGGGTTGAAGCCGCTCTACATGCCCGGCACGGAGCGCGTGGTGCTGGGGGCCCTCGGGGACGAGCGGCTGCTGGGGGAGCTGCGTCTGGACAGTCACCCGATGGTGGAGTCGGTGCAGGCGGTGCTGGCGCCGTACAAGCTGGTGTCGCGGGAGATGCGGGGGCACGACACGATCGTCGACCTCGATGGGGTGGCGGTGGGGGGCACGAACTTCACGGTCATCGCCGGGCCCTGCGCGGTGGAGTCGCGCGAGCAGATGCTGGGGACGGCGGAGGCGGTGAAGGCGGCGGGTGCCGTGGGCCTTCGCGGCGGGGCGTACAAGCCGCGCACGAGCCCGTACGCGTTCCAGGGACTCGGCGAGGAAGGGCTGCGGATCCTGCGCGAGGTGGCAGACGCGACGGGCATGCCGTGCGTGACGGAGGTCGTGGAGGTCGCGGACGTGGAGGCGGTCGAGGAGTATGCGTCGGCGTTCCAGGTGGGTGCACGCAACATGCAGAATTTCCGGCTTCTGCGTGCCCTCGGACAGTCCCGCAAGCCGGTGATCCTGAAGCGGGGCATGGCGGCGAAGGTGGACGACCTGCTGATGGCGGCGGAGTACATCCTCTCGGAAGGGAACCCGAACGTGATCCTGTGCGAGCGGGGGATCCAGACCTTCGAGACGGCGACGCGCAACACACTGGACCTCAACGCGATCCCGGTGATCAAGGCGCGCACGCACCTGCCGGTGCTGGTGGATCCGTCCCACGGGACGGGGATCCGCGAGTTCGTGGCGCCGATGGCGCGCGCGGCTGCAGCGTGTGGCGCCGACGGGCTGCTGGTCGAGGTGCACGTGCGGCCGGAGGAGGCGCTGTCGGACGGCAAGCAGTCGCTGTATCCGGCGCAGTTCGAGGAGCTGATGCGGGGGCTCGAGCCGTTCGTCGTCGCGGCGGGAAAGACGCTGCGCTGACGGAGGAGGGCGGTCCTGTCGTGGTGGCGGTGGGGCAGGCGTCCCTGACGGACGGTCCCGGGGGGGCGGGGTGCGGCAGGGGACGTTGACGGGCGCGGGCTTCGATCAGGCCTCGCGCCGTCTCAGCCGGGCGAGGAGCAGTCCGGGCAGGGCCCACCACCAGGCGCCGGCGGGTCCCTGGCCTGCGGCGCACAGCCAGTCGTCGCCACCGCTGCCCCGTTCGCCCCACGCCGGGGCGTCCGCGGTGGCGTCGTGGGTGGGGTCGAAATCGATGTCGCCGCAGATCTCGTGGTCGTGGTCGGCGCACATCGCCTCGACGGCGCGGGCGAGATAGGGGATGCCTTCGGCGCTCTGCCCCGGGCCGGTCTCGGGGAGGACGTTGGAGCGAAGGCAGGCGCCGTCGCGGACGAAGTCGGTGGCGCCGCGGGCGAGGAGGCCGAGGAGGACGCCCTCGCGATCGTAGATGCCGGAGCCGGAGTTTCCGCCGTAGGCGTCGACGGTGGCCTCGAAGAAGCGGGCGCCGCCCGGGCCGTTGCGGGTCACGACGCCGCCGATGGCGAGCTTCATGGGCAGGCCGGAGGGGAAGCCGATCATGCCGACCTCGGTGCCGGGGGCCAGCAGGGTGTCCTCGCGGCGGAGGGTGGCGGGCACCCGCTCGGCGCCGGCATCGCGATCGAGTCGGAGGATGGCGAAGTCGAGGCCGCCGGACTCTTCGCGCCAGGCGAGCACTTCGTCACAGCGGTGCACGTCCTGCGCGGTCACGGTGGCGAGGGTGCCCGGGGCCTCCTTGTGGTAGCCGAACACGAGCCGGAGGCGGGAGCAGTCGAAGGGGTCGCTCACGCAGTGCCCGGCGGTGAGGACGATGTCGCGGCCGATGAGGACGCCGCTGCAGAAGGCGCCGGCGGGCTGGCTGGCGAAGGGCTCGTTCACGCAGACGCCCATGTTCTGGCGCAGGGTGCGTCCACGGACTCCGATGTCGTCGGGGTCGCTCTCGTCGATGTCCCGCGCATCGAAGAAGGCCACCGCGCTCTCGAGGGCGAGGTCGCGCCAGAAGGGGTCGGGATGGGCGTAGACGTCGAGCCGGTCGTCCTCGCCGTAGATGACCTTGGGCGCAGGTGTGTCGCCGGGGGGGGCCTGTCGCACCTCGCCCGCACAGGCCGTGACGAGGATGGCCAGCGCGGCGAACAGGGGGGGGAGCGCCCGCTTCATGCTGTGGTCTGTCATGGGGTTCCTGGCGGCTGCGGTCGGCAGGGGAGCGCGGCGGGGTGCCGTGCAGGCAGAGATCCGGGAGCCTAGCGGCGCGAGGGGAGGGAGACAACGGTGAAGGTGGGGGTGGTTGGTGCAACCATGTCGAAACGTGCACAGGGAATGTTTGCCGGAGATTTCGTGTGGCACTGGATTCGTGGACACGGTGCTGCTAGAGGGCGCGAGGCGTCGAGGTCTGCATGGACCTGCAGGTGGGGGATCGGTTTGCACACGGGGGCCGATCCGGGAATACGATGAGTCGGGGGGTGCGCGATGCGAAATCCGGGGGAGGCGGGCCGAGGCCTGCTGTGGGTGCTGGCGACCATCGCCGCGGTCGCGATGGTGGGGTGTGGGGGGTCGGATCCCGCCGGGGAGCGAGGCGGGCCGGGCGAGGCGTGCCATCCGGACGGAACGTGCGACGAATCTCATGTCTGCGAGGATGGTGTCTGCGTGGCGCCATCGGTGTCTTCGGGCTCGGAAGGCCCTTCTTCCTTCACGGGTGCTGCGGGGGGGGCGGGTCAGCCGTGCTACTCTGACGGGTCGTGCGATGCGCCGTTCCTCTGCGAGGCCGACGTCTGCGTGGCGCCGCCCGGTTCGTCCGGTTCCGGTGAGCCTCCGGTTCCGTCGGACTCCATGGGGGGAGGAGGTCAGCCGTGCTACGCTGACGGGACGTGCGATTCGCCGTATCTGTGCGAGGAGGATGTCTGCGTTTCGCCGTCCGGTTCCTCGTCCCCGCCGCAGTGCGCTGTCGATCATGACTGCGCGCCCGACGA
>REDH01000202.1 GCA_007693585.1 Deltaproteobacteria bacterium | reverse complement strand
GCGGTTCGGCTGGGGGCTCCCGGTGTTGGTCGGGGCGAGCGCCGTGGGCCTTGCGGGGGTGCTCCCGGTGGTGCTGCTGGTGGCCTGGGCGCTCGCGGGGGGCGCGGCCGCGGTCGGAGCGGCGCGGGTGCTCGGCCGGCGACGGCGGGCGGTGGAGGCCGAGCATCCGCAGCGGCTGCTCGCGGCGGAGGCCTCCGCGGAGCGAGGACGCGAGGCACTCCGCGCGCAGTGGGAGACGGCGCAGCGGCTGCAGGCGGAGACGCGCGGCAGTCTCGCCGGGGCGCTCGAGGAGGCGCGGCGCGCGCTTTCGGCGCCGATGGCGGAGGAGGAGGCGGCGCTGCTCTACGGGACGGTGCTGCGCGACGCCTTCGCCGGTGCGGCCGAGGACGCGGAGGAGCGCGCCCGATGGGCGGGGCTGGAGGTGTGTACGGCGGTGCGCAGCGACGGGTCGGTGTCGCTGTGGCTCGCGGGGGCGACGGGAGCGGAGGCGGGGCTCTTCGCGGAGGCGCTGCGGGACTGGCTTCAGCCGGTGGGGGAGTCGCGCTACCTGCTGGCGCTGGAGGGAGAGGAGGAGCGCGTGATGCCGGTGCCGGAGGTGCTCGCGCGGCGGCGGGGCACGGCGGAGGCGTTCGCGCGGGCGTGGCGGGCCCACGTGGGACCGGCGACGCTCCACTACGCGGTGCGGGGGGAGGGGGCGGAGCTGCGGGCACGGCACCTGCGCACGCGGTGGAGCGCGGGGCGCGCGTGGACGCGGGAGGTGTGGGGGTAGGGAGCGTGGGTGGTTCCGACACCGGGGCTGGATCGGCCGGGTTCCCCTCGATGATCCACCGGACTGAAGCCCGGCGCTCCCTGCTCAGGGGTCCTCGGGGAGCGGGATGAACTCCTCGACGTCACCGGGTACGGTGTCGAAGCGGCCGCTGCGCCACTCCTCCTTCGCCTGCTCGATGCGTTCGGGGCGCGAGGAGACGAAGTTCCACCAGATGTGCCGCGGGCCATCGGGGGCGTCGCCGCCCACGAGCACCACGCGGCACGGCACCTCGGTGCGGTTCCGAATGCGGACGGTTGTCCCCGGGCGCAGGACCAGCATCCGGCCGCTGTCGAAGGACGCGCCGTCCACCTCGAGCGTGCCCGAGACGATGTAGAGCGCGCGCTCGTCGCTGGTGTCCTCGATGGGCGCGCTGCCGCCGGGGCGCAGGAGGATGTCCGCGTAGAGCACGTCGCCGAAGGTGCGGACCGGAGAGCGCTGGCCCCAGGCCTGTCCGGCCACGAGGCGGGCGAAGGAAGTGCCGTCGTCCAGAGAGGGGAGCGCCTCGGCCTCGTGGTGGGCGAAGGCCGGCTCGGTCTCCTCGTGCGCTTCGGGCAGCGCCACCCACGTCTGCAGCCCGAAAACGCGCGCGCCCTCCTGCCGTGCTTCCGGGGAGGAGCGCTCCGAGTGCACGATGCCGCGGCCGGCGGTCATGAGGTTGACGGCGCCGGGACGGATCGCGAGGGCGCTGCCCACGCTGTCGCGGTGGTAGATCTCGCCGTCGAACAGATAGGTCAGCGTGGCGAGGTTGATGTGGGGATGCGGCCGCACGTCGAGGCCAGCACCGATCTCGAAGGCCGCAGGTCCCATCTGGTCGAAGAAGATGAAGGGGCCGACCATGCGGCGGCCCGCGACCGGCAGCACGCGCCGCACCTCGAAGCCACCCAGGTCGCGGGAGCGGGGCACGATGATGGTCTCGATGGCGTCCACGGCCGTGGCATCGCCCGGGCGGGGATCGGGGCACTGGGTCCAGCTCATGTCGTGGGTCTCCTCGGTGGCAGGTCGCGCCATCGTGACCGTCGGAGGGCGTGCTACGGGGCGTCGTCGTTCTCCGCCTCGTCCTCGTCGCTGTCCACGGGCGGCTCGGTGCGCAACGGGCCCATGGTCCCGATCCCGCCAATGCTGAGGGTTCCGTGCCCCATCGTCCCGGACGCACCACCCTCGATGTCACGGTCCCCGCGCCCCCCGAAGCCGAGATCATCGCCGCGGAGCAGCCCACCCGCATCGAGAGGCACGAGCATGCGATCGTCATCGTCGATGACGTGACAGGCAGGCTCACCGCCCATCAGGCTGCCCGCGAACCAGCAGTCGGATCGACCAGCGCACATCTGCTCGCAGTCCTCCGGTCCTCCCACGATGCAGGCTGGGCCGCGCGGGCCGAGCAGGGAGGATGCCATGATCGTTCCGCTCTCCGACGGAGGTTCGGGCGGGGGCAGGAAGGTGCACCGTCCCTGCAGGGCACAGCCCTCGGACCGCGCGCAGTCCTCCGTCGATGCCGGCACGCACTCCCCTCGGTTCCCGGCGGTGCAAGCGCCGTGCACTCGGCAGGCGTCCGTGTCCGCACAGCGGCCGGCGCCTCCGCAGACCCCGCCCGCGTCGAGCGCAGCCACGGGTTCCCCGTCCGCGTCCATCAGGTGGCACCGACCGCTGCGCGTGCAGGCCTCCGCCTCGCGGCAGTGCTCCGCACGGGTCGCCACGCATCTGCCCCTCGCAAAGCCGCAGTTCCCGTGGCGCGAGCACTCGGAGGAGCCGGCGCAGTCTTCCCGGGAGCCGACGACGCATCGGCCATCGCGAAGGGTGCAGTGGGCCTGGAGTGCACAGGCCTCACTGTCCCGGCAACCGTGTCGCCCCACAACGCAGGTTCCGGATGCGACGTCCAGCGCACAGCGGCCGAAGTCGTTGCAGTTGTGCGAGACGCGACAGTCGGCCTCCGATGTGCTCACGCAGTCCTCCGTCGTCTCGTCCGGCGTGCACCGCCCCGAGTGGAGGCAGTCGAGACTCGTGCGGCAGATGTACTCCATGGACTCGCAGATGCCGTCACGATGAACGGTGTGGCATCGCCCATGCGTGCGGCACTCGTCCGTGTCGAGACAGGGATCCTCGTCCTGCTCCGCGATCGCAGTGCCGCCGTGCAGCAGCACGAGCAGGACCAGGAATCCCCCCGGGATGCTCCGCATGGCTCTGGTTGCTCTCGTCGCGCTCGCCTTCATCGTGTCCTCGCGTTGGTGGAGGTGCCGTCGCTATCCTTGTCCGGAGCCGTTCCGCTAGCGGGTGGACGGCGCGCTGTCGAGGACGAACCCGTCCGCCGGACCGAAAGGGACGAACCCGTCCGCCGGACCGGAGGGAACGCACCCCGGTGTGAATGGCACCACGCGCCGGGTCGTCCACCCCGGTGGCTGCGCCGGCCGTGCCGTCCGCGCCCCGGCGGACTGTTCGCTCGGTATCGACCGCAGCGGCGCGCCCGCCTTCCGAGCTCCCCTTCGCGAGACCAGCCATGCCGAACCCCCGTCTTCGTGTTGCCCTGGCGTCGTTGGTCGCGTCGACGGTCCTTCTGCTCTCGGGCGCCGTTCTGGCCTCGGCCCAGTGGGCGCCCGACGCACCGACGCCTCCGGGACCACAGACCCAGTCTCCCCTCTCCGTGACCGCGCCGATCGTCATCTCCGGGCGATGCGTCTCGGATTCCGAGTGCAACGGTGGGCGATGCCGCAGCGGACAGTGCACCACCGCCGGCGGGCGCTGCGTCTCCGACTCCGAGTGCCCCGGCGGACGATGCCGCAGTGGGCAGTGCACCACCGCCGGTGGACGATGCGTTTCAGACTCCGAGTGCGGCGGCGGACGGTGTCGCAGCGGGCAGTGCACCACCGCCGGCGGGCGCTGCGTCTCCGACTCCGAGTGCCCCGGCGGCCGATGCCGCAGCGGGCAGTGCACCACCGCCGGAGGGCGCTGCGTCTCCGACTCCGAGTGCAACGGTGGGCGATGCCGCAGCGGGCAGTGCACGTCGGGGTAGGCCTCGACGGTCCGTCGGCCGGACACGACTGGATGAGTCCGAGCGCGTCTGCGCCGGACCGTCGCAACCCTTGCGGTGTGGATGCACGGGTGGACGAGACGGTTGCCGGTGCGCTACGAACGTCGCGCCCCCAATCCTTCGTCCAGAGGCCTGCATGAAGATCGCGCGCATCGACCTGTGGCACGTGAGCGTGCCTACCCCGGCCCCTTTCCATCCGAGCTGGATCCCCGGGTTTCCGCAGACGGCCAACCGGTTCACGCTCCTGCGCCTGCGCACCGACGACGGTATCGAGGGATGGAGCGCCGGCCCCGCCATGGGCCGCGAGCGCGCCGGCGTGGGTGACCTGCTCGGGCCCTATCTGCTGGGCGAGCGCGCCGACGACATCCCGTCCATTCAGCAGCGGCTGCGCGAAATGAGCTACCTGGGCTGGCGGCTGGGCTGGATCGAGCCCGCCTGCTGGGACATCCTCGGCAAGGCGCGCCGAAAGCCCGTCCACGAACTGCTGGGCGGGTCCGGCGGCCGCGTCCGGCTCTACGCCTCCACGGGCGAAGTCAAGAGTGGCCGCGACCGGATCCGCGAGGTGGAGGCCCGGGTCCGCGAGGGCTTCGAGGCCGTGAAGCTCCGGGTCCACGACTGGACCCTCGAGCAGGACATCGCGCAGATCCGCGAGACCCGTGAGGGGGTCGGGGACGATGTGGTGCTCGGGGTGGACGCCAACCAGGCCTGGCGTGTGGCGGTCGTGGCCGACGCACCCCGCTGGGACCTGGACCGTGCGCGGGCCTTCTGCCGCGCCGCCGAAGACAGTGGGTTCCGGTGGGTGGAGGAGCCGCTGCCGATGGACGACTACGCGGGGCTGGCCACGCTCCGCGCCGAGACGGAGATCGCGATCTCGGGGGGCGAGCTGAACAGCCAGGGGCTACCGGAGTTTGGCGTGATGCTCGAGAAGCAGTGCTACGACTGGTACCAGCCCGACGCCGTGTTCACCGGCGGCATCGCCGGGACCTGGCGGATCATCCAGCGCGTCACCGAGGCGGGCTTCAAGTACAGCCCGCACACGTGGACCAACGGCATCGGCTTCGCGATCAACCTGCAGCTCCACGCTGCCTCGCCGTCGCGCGAGAGCACTTTCCTGGAGTATCCGATCAACCCGCCGTCGTGGACGGTGGAGGCCCGGGACGCGCTGCTTGTCGAGCCGTGGGCCCACGACCGGGGCTGGCTCACCCTGCCCTCCCGCCCCGGTCTCGGCTTCGAGATCGACGAGAAGGCCCTGCGCCGCCACGGCACGCACTTCTTTTGCGCCACGAAACTGCGCATGGCCGTGCACGCGGTGCGCGACAAGGGCCTCGCCGTCGCCCGGGAGATCGGCGCCGCCCGAGACGCCCGCCTCGCCGTTCGGCACGCGGAAGTCGAGCGCCAGCTGCACGCCGGCGGTGACCCGGCGATGGATGCGCTGAAGCTGGAGGTGCCGAAGGCGTGAAGGGGCAACCGGGCTGATCCTCGACGGCCCGATCGTCCCGTCCGAACGGCCGGGGGCGACCCTCCGGACAGTGCCGGGACCGTGAGGCGCGAGGTGGCCTCGGCAGGCGGACACACGCTCCCCGTTGCATCCTCCCGCGCCCGCCCCTATCCTGCATCGGTTGCCATGCGCGCATGGCAACCCCGGTCCCCCGTTCTTCGGCGCACATGCTCCGCACCCTCGCCCTCCTCATCGCCTCGGCCGGCCTCGCATTCGCGATGACCGCCGACGACGCGTGCCCGTGTCCCTCGGCGGCGGCGGGCTCCGGCGAGGAGACCCGCGTCGCGGTCGCCGCGGAGGCGGCGGACGCGGGCAATGTGGAGGATGCGGTGCCCCCCTGCCACCGCCCCGCCGCAGCGCCGGCGTCTGCCGCGCAGGGACACGACGACGCGCAGGCGGAGGCGGCCCACAACACCGCCGAACACGCCCACGGGGACACCCCCTGCCCCTGCGACCACGACGACGACGCCCCCACCTGCTGCTGCCCGGGCTGCCCGGCTGCGCACGGCGCGCCCCAGGACATGGGCACCGCCGACCTCGCGGCCGCCCTGCCCCGCGCGCCCGAGCTGCACCTCGCCCTGCACGCCCAGCCCTCGCCA
>REDH01000063.1 GCA_007693585.1 Deltaproteobacteria bacterium | reverse complement strand
AACCCGCGGAACCCACCGAACCCGCGGAACCCACCGAACCCGCGGAACCCACCGAGCCTACGGAGATGCTGGAGCCTCCGGAACTGGGCACCTGGTTCGTCGGATTCGACGGGCCACTGGACCGCCTGCGCTTTCTTCCGGATGGAAGTCGTTTGGTGGCATGGTCGGTCGGGCACGACTCCGGGCAGCTCATCGTCCTGCGGATCGATGAAGCGGGGATGGATGCGGAGGTCCTGACTCTGCGGAAGGGAATTCGCGACGTGGTTCCGCCTCCGCGGGGTGACGTGCTCTTCGTCGCCCATACGAGAGAGCCCGGCCCGGTGAGTGCGGGGCTTCCGGAGGAGGAGATCGTGGCTCGTTCGGATGGCTTCAGCCTGCTGCGGTTGTCGGATGGCGCCGTTCGGCTTGAGCTGACGATGGATCGGCCGGAGATGGTGTCGTTCTCCTCCGACGGTCGGTTCGTTGCCATGCTGGAGCGTGGAGCCGGGGCGAGCCGGTTCGAACAGCGCGTGAGCTGGGCCGACACGTCGACGTTCACGGTCCGGACGGTGCCTGTCGATCGGCCTCCGTTGCACGTGGGCGTCCTTCCCGGGGCGAATCGCTTCTATGTGTCGCAGGAGCACGAGCTCGGGCGAATGGCCTTTCTGGACCCGGACACGGGTCAGGTTGTCGAGATCACTGGCTTCGACCTGAACAGCCTCGTGGAGTAGGCGAAGGAGGTTGCGAATGACTGATCGTACTGGTGGATTTCGCCATCCCTGGCTTCTTGGGGTGGTCCTGCTCGGCTTGCTGATTCCGGCCTGCCGAGAGATCGAGGAGGCTCCGCTTCTCGACCGCAGCGCATCCGTGGACGTCGCTGCGGTGGTGGCGGGTGGATACCTTCTGCGCTCGGAGCCCTGGGGCGAATTCGTCTGGGTCAGGGCCGACGAGGACGGCCTTGTCCAGGTGCGCACACGGGTGGACGGCGAAGTTCAGGCGTACCAGGCGCTGTCCGATGGAACGGTCCTGTTGCTCACCCACGGGCCCAACCTGCTGGTTCGTCTCGACCCGTCAGCCGGTGTGCTGAACGAGGTCCCCCTCGACTCCGCGTACGACGCGCTGGTCATCAGCGACGACGAGTTGCTCGCGGTGACCCACTTCAGCGCGGTCGCCGCCGGAGGGGCCGATGACATCTTCTTCACCCCGACGGGCATGATGGTGCATGACCTTGCGGATGGAGCTGATGCGGTCACGGTGCAGCTGACGGGCGGGCGCCCGCGCGCGGTGTCGTTCACACCGCCGTTTCGGGTCCCCGGAGTTGACCGGGAGCTTCGGATGCTCATGGTGACGGCGGAACGCGAGCTGACCCTGGTGGACTGGCAGGCGCCGAACCCTTTGGACCGGCAGCGCCGGGTGTTCCTTGCGGCACCGGACAGCGGTGCGCGCCTCAACGTCTCCGGCATCCTGTTCACGGGCAGCGACGACGCGGTCGATCCGGACGTTCCGCGCTTCTTCGTCCGTACGGCGGAGTCGAGCGATCTGTTCGTGATCGATCTCGTTGCGTCCGAAACCGGCTCCGAACGCGAGCTTCAGCCTTCCATCAACCAGATCGCGCTCGGCATTCGCCCACAGGTCCTCGAGCGCTTCGTGGTGGACGGTCGCCAGAAGCTGTTCGCCATGAGCAGCAGTCAGGCCAGCCTGACCATCGTGGATGTCCAGACCAACGGAACGACGCGGGTGAACCTGCCACGCGCGATGAGTGGAGCCTTGTTGTGGCCGACTCTGGAGCATGCGGGTGAGCGATGGGAGGCTCTGCTGTTCGCCAACGGTTTCGACCGTCTGTTCTTTCTGGATCTCGAGCGCGCGGAGTCCGAGGGAGAAGCAGCCCTTCGCAGTGTCTCGGCGACAGCCCCCGTGTCGGGCCTGCGTTTCGCGGACGAGGCCCCCCACCAGCGTGCACTTGCCCTGTTCTCGAATGGGGGTGGTGTTTCCGTTGTGGATTTGAGCCGTCGGGTAGCCGTGCCGTTCCAGTCCTCCCGCACGTTGTCGAGCGTTGCACTGGAGGGCGACACGCTGTTCGCTGCCGTGGAAGGACGCGGTGCGGTCGAGGCACTGAACCTGGGTACGCTGGGTCGTGCGGGACTCGATTCGGGGCGTGTCGTTCGGAGGCTACTCGTCGCGCCGGGGAGCACGCATTTGCTCATCGTGCATGCAGGGCAGGGGGGACGCTTCTCTCTGGTGGATACGGCCCGCTTTGAGGCCGACCACATGATTCGACTCGACGGACTGGTTCTGGAAGGGGTCCTCGACAACGCCGGGAGGCAGCCATGATGTACACGGGTTCTGCGACTGCTTCGGGCCGGGGAACAGTCTTCGGCGCGTTGCTCGTGCTTCTGGTCGCGGCTGTTCCGGTTTCGGCTTCGGACTGGCGCCCGGAGACGCTCCAGGGGCACCTTGGCGCCGGGGTTCAGGTGATGCCCGATGCCTCGGCGCGGGTTGTGACGGAGGACGAGGCTCGTGGGCACAGTACGTTCGGTGTGCTGCTCGAGTTCCCCGTTGGACTGGGAATCGGTCTTGACTGGGAGGAGGACACGGACACGGGTCGGCGCCTCTTCGGCGGCTCGGGTGGTGCGCGTTCGGAGTGGGAGCGACGCACGATGCTGTTTCGGGCGCGCTACGCCTATCGGCTCCCTGTCGCCTCGGAGGCTCTGGAACTTGGTCCGTACGCGACCATTGCTGGCGGTCCTGGACGTACCTCGCTCGCGCTGACGATGGACGGCACAACGCGTGATCAGTCGATGCTCGTCTGGGACATTCATGCGGCCCTGGGCGCCGAGGTGCGTTTGCTGCTTCAGCCGCTCGTTCTTGGTCTGTTCGCGGATTTCGGCTGGCGAGGACGATCCGCGCAACGGTTCGATCGACTGGCGGCTGACGATGACTCGCTGCCCGTGGACGCCGGCACATTGCGGATGAGCGGGGCGCACGGTCGCATCGGTCTACTCGTCGGCGTGCGTTTCGGCCTGTGAGCATGGAGGGTGGTGGTTCCAGACGGCTTGGGGATTGACGGATCCAGTCATTGCCCGGTAGCGAGAGGCGTGGCCGTGGCACGGAGGTTCGATGCGTTCAATGACTGGGTTCGGGCAGGGCGTGACTGCTGTCGATCACGCTGAGGTCCGCGTCACGGTCCGGACGCTCAACGGTCGTGCCCTGGAGGTTCGCTCCGCCCTGGCGCCTGCGCTCATGAACCTCGAACCTTCGGTTCTCGAGATCGTTCGGCCGCGGATCCATCGGGGCAGAGTGGATGTACGGGCCGATCTCGAGATCACGGCCACGATGGACGATGATGGGTCCGAACACCTCCGCGGTGTGGATCGCCTTGCCGAGACGCTGGACAAGCTTCGATTTCGGTATGGGGTCCAGGCGCCCCTGTCGCTCGACCATCTCCTCCATGCGGGGGCGATGATGCAGGTGGAAGCGGCGATGACGCCCCCCGTCGTGCGGTTGAAGGGTGCCCTGGAGTCGGCCCTTGAGGATGCGCTGCACGAGGTCGAGGTGTTCCGGGACCGTGAGGGCACGATTCTCCGCAGATTCTTCGAGGATGCCTGCAGCCGGCTCGAACAGCTGGTGGGTGCCATTGCCGATGCCGCGAAGGGGGCCGGCTGCGAGATGCGGCAGAAGCTGGAGGACCGGGTAGGGCGCCTGCTGACGGAGGCCGAGTTCGCGGGAGCCACGGAGGAGCGAGTGGCGTCGGAGATTGCCCTGCTGGCGCAACGCGCGGACATCGAGGAAGAGATCCAGCGCGCCGGAATGCACATCGCGCGACTTCGGGAGTTGGTGGGGCCAGCGCAGGGTCCTGGTCCGGTGGGCAAGCGCGTTGACTTCATGCTGCAGGAGCTGCTTCGGGAAGCCAACACCATGGCTGCGAAGTCATCGCGTGCGGAGCTGACCCATCGAGTCGTGGACGCGAAGGCCATCATCGAGCAATTGCGCGAGCAGGCGCACAACATCGAGTAGGGAAGGGCGCATGCTATTGATCGTTTCAGGCGCCTCGGGTGCAGGGAAGTCAACCCTCTGTCATCGGCTGATGTCGGAGTTTCCCGAGCTTCAGATGTCCGTGAGCTACACGACTCGACCGCCGCGGGGAGAGGAGCAGCCGGGGCAGGACTACCACTTTGTCGAAGAGGCCGAGTTCAGGAGGATGATCGAGTCCGGGGCCTTTGCCGAACATGCAGAGGTGCACGGGAATCTGTACGGTACGGCACAGGACTCCATCGACAAGCTTCGCGCGGCGGGAGCGAGTGTCCTGTTCGACATTGACTATCAGGGGGCACGTGCTCTGCTCGCAGCCTATCCGAACGCACTGTCCGTCATGGTGCTTCCGCCCTCGATGGAGGTGCTCGAGGCACGTCTCCGTGGCCGGGGAACGGATGCCGAGACGGTGATTCAGAGGCGGCTCGCGAAGGCTCGCGCGGAGATTGGTCACTACCGCATGTTCGAATACCTTGTCGTCAATGCTGAAGTTCATCAGGCGTACGACCGGCTCAGGGCGATTTACGTCGCCGCTCGGCAACGGACCGCGAGGATCGGTGCGGTTGCCGAGCAACTCATCGCCGAAGGAGCGGCGACCGACGAGCCGAATTGACCTCGGTCGTGCATCGTACATACTGGCGCCGGAAGAATCGGGCCGCCGATCCGGCCGACCGACGTGGTAGCTGCCCCGAGACGCGTCTCGACGACGAGCAGGATTGACTCCCCATGGATCCCCAACTCGAGAGCCGCTTCGGCGAGGTCGTGACGAAGGTCAGGGGTTATCACCCCAGTCCTGACATTGACCTGTTTCGCTCGGCATTCGAGTTTGCGGCGGACCGCCACGCAGGACAGGTCCGAAAGAGTGGGGAACCGTACATTGGACATCCGCTCGAGGTCGCGGCCATCACGGCGGACCTGCAGCTTGACCTCTACAGCCTGTGCGCAGCTCTTCTGCACGATACGGTGGAGGACACCGACACGTCTATTGAGGAGATTCGGGAGCGCTTCTCCGACCAGGTGGCCTTCCTCGTCAACGGGCTCACCAAGATCGCCAAGCTCAAGTTCCAGTCACGAGAGGAGCAGCAGGCGGAGAACATCCGGAAGCTCATCGTGGCGATGGGCAGAGACATCCGGGTCGTTCTGGTGAAGCTCGCGGACCGGCTGCACAACATTCGCACGCTGGAGCACATGAGCGCGGAGGGTCAGCGCCGTATCGCGCGCGAGACCATGGACATCTACGCTCCACTGGCGAATCGACTGGGCATTTCGTGGATCAAGGGCGAGCTCGAGGACCAGTCGTTTCGGTATCTGGATCCGGAGGGTTACTACGAGCTTGCGACCGCCATCCAGAAGACGCGGGCGGAGCGGGAGCGCTACATTCGCGAGACGGCGGGCTTGTTGCGCGACATCGTGCAGCAGCGTGACGTCAAGGCGGAGATCAGCGGGCGCCCGAAGCACTTCTATTCCATCTACAAGAAGATGCGCGAGTCGCAGATCGGTCTCGAGCAGATCCACGACCTGACGGCTTTCCGGGTCATCGTGGACGACACCTCCACCTGCTATGAGGTACTCGGTCTGGTCCACGCCCTGTGGCGGCCCGTGGTCGGACGGTTCAAGGACTACATCGCTGTCCCGAAGGCCAACGGCTATCAGTCGCTCCATACCACAGCCATCGGTCCGAACGGTGAGCGGGTGGAGGTGCAGATTCGCACGCAGGAGATGCACCGGGTGGCCGAGTACGGTGTGGCGGCCCACTGGGCCTACAAGGAGGGGAGAAGCGTCGCGCGTGACGACGGCCAGACGTTCAAGTGGCTGCGCCAGCTGATCGAGTCGCAGGCGGAAATCCACGACAGTCGCGAGTTTCTCGATACGGTGAAGCTGGACCTGTTCTCCGACGAAGTCTTCGTGTTCACCCCGCAGGGGGACATCAAGAGCCTCCCGCAGGGCGCGACGCCGCTGGACTTCGCCTACTCTGTCCATTCCGAGGTGGGGAACCGGTGCGTCCATGCCCGGGTCAATGGCCGCGTCGTCAATCTTCGTCACACCCTCAGCAACGGGGACACCATCGAGATCATCACGCGGAGCGACCAGCGCCCGCGGGAGGAGTGGCTCGATATCGTCAAGTCGAGCCGTGCACGGCAGAAGATTCGCCAGTATGTGCGACAGGAGAAGAAGGAGAAGGCGAAGGACATGGCTCGTGGCATCCTGGTCAGCGAGCTCAAGCGATACGGCCTGCGGTTCGAGGCCGTTCTCAAGTCGGGAGATCTGGATGCTGCGGCACAGTTGCTCAAGTTGCAGAATGCGGACCAGCTGCTGATCGCGCTGGGCTACGGCACACTGCGCAAGGAGGCCGTGATCGAGAGACTCGTGCCGCCTGACGTGCGCCCACGGGATGAGGCGGGCACGTCGGGCCCAACCGCTTCGGTGCGGCGCATCGGGGAACGCATCAAGTCGCTGATCGGCAAGCAGGAGAGACGTGGCATCCGCCTCGCCGGCATGGACGGCGAGGTGATGGTGACCTATGCCCGATGCTGCAATCCGGTGTATGGCGAGGAGGTGGTGGGGTTCGTGACGCGGGGGCGCGGGATCACCGTGCACCGGACGGACTGCAATCGGATCGAGCACCTCGAGGAGGAGCGACGCATCGACGTGGAGTGGGAGAGTCTCGCCCGGGGAGAGGCCGAGTCGACAAGGCGCCGTGTGACGATCAGGGTCATCTGTCGCGATGAGCCCGGAAAGCTCGCCGAGATGTCATCCGCGCTGACTTCGCGTGGCGTGAATATCGCTCAGGCGCATTGTCGAACACGGGAGGACGGTCTCTCGTCCAACACGTTCGACCTCATGGTCACGAGCATCGGGCAGCTCTCGGAAGCCATGAAGCAGGTCAAGCGTGTGGACGGTGTCAGCTCTGTCGAGCGCGTGCAGGGCTGAGGCGGCTGCGCTCGGCGCTCAGCGCTTCTCGGGCAGGACGATGTCCTTGTACTGAACCTCGACGATCTCGAGGTTCCTCGTCCCATTCCCTGTGATCACCTCGACCTCGTCGCCCTCTTCACGCCCGAGCACGGCGCGGGCGATCGGGGACTGGTAGGAAATCAGGCCTGATCGGAAGTCCGCTTCATCCTCGCCCACGATGCTGTAGGTAATCTCGTCGTCGTTATCGAGGTCGAGGAGCCGGACGGTTGCGCCGAAACGCACACGGTCTCCGGAGAGGCTGGTCGGGTCGATGACCTCGGCCAGGCCGACCTTGGTCTCGAACTCCCGGATCCGCGCCTCGATCTGGCCCTGACGGTCCTTCGCTGCGTGGTACTCCGCGTTCTCCTTGAGATCCCCGTGCGCACGCGCCTCCTCAATCGCGACGACAATTGCGGGTCGCTCCACGGTCCGGAGTCGCTCGAGCTCTGCCTCGAGCCGCTTCTTCCCTGCCGGGGTCATGGGAAATCTCTGCATGATGGGCTGCTCCGATGTGGACGTTCAGGAGGGTCAGTCCGAATTCATGGACGCATGGTACGACTGAATCGAGCGGACGGAAAGGGCGCGCGAGCAGGAATGGGCGTGCATGGCACCCACGGCTGCGCGTGCACCGGCGACGGTGGTGAAGTAGGGCACGTCGCGCTCCACGGTTGCGCGGCGGATGGACCTGGAGTCCTCGATGGCCTGTCGGCCAATCGTGGTGTTGACCACCATGGCGATCTGGCCGTTGATGATCCGATCGACGATGTGCGGCCGGCCCTCCTTGACCTTGTTGACGTGGGTGACGGGGAGGCCCTGTTCGCGGAGGAGACTGCCCGTTCCCCGAGTGGCGACGATCTCGAAGCCGAGGTCCACCAGCCTGCGGGCCACCTCGACGACGGCGGCCTTGTCGCGATCGCGAACCGAGACGAAGACGCGCCCACTGCTCGGCAAGGGGTTGGATGCCGCAATCTGCGCGCGCCAGAAGGCCCCCTCGAACGTGCTGTCGATTCCCATGACCTCGCCGGTCGACTTCATCTCGGGCCCGAGGAGGCTGTCTACACCCGGGAACTTCTTGAAGGGAAGGATGGCTTCCTTCACGGCGAAGTGCTCGGGCACAACGGGCGTCGTGAAGCCGATCTCGCGCAGCGACTCGCCCACCATGACGCGGGCAGCGTACTTGGCCAGCGGATGGCCGATGGACTTCGAGACGTAGGGGATTGTCCGACTCGCCCTCGGGTTCACTTCCAGTACGAAGACCTCGCCCTGCCGAACGGCGAACTGGACGTTCATCAGCCCGACGATGCCCAGCGCCCTGGCCAGGGCCACGGTCTGTTGCGCGATGGTGTCCACCACCTCGGGTGCGAGCGAATAGGGCGGCAACGAACACGCCGAGTCACCGGAGTGGACCCCCGCTTCCTCGATATGCTGCATGATTCCGCCGATGACGAAGTCCTCGCCGTCTCCGATGCAGTCGACGTCGACCTCGATGGCGTCGTCGAGGAAGCGGTCGATCAGAATGTTTCCCCCGCCCCCTGCAGCACGAGCCATCTCGAAGAATTCGAGGAGTTCGTCTTCCTCATGGATGATTTGCATGGCTCGCCCACCGAGCACGTAGCTCGGCCGCACCAGAACCGGATAGCCGACTCCTCTGGCGACCTGAAGCGCTTCCGAAAACTGCTGTGCGGTGCCTCCCGGGGGCTGCTGAAGACCGAGCTGCTCGATGAGTGCACCGAAGCGCTTGCGGTCCTCGACCTTGTCGATGATGTCCGGATGGGTTCCGAGGATTCGTACACCAGCACGCATGAGCGGCAGGGCCAGCTTGAGGGGCGTCTGCCCACCGAATTGCAGAATCACGCCCGTCGGTTTTTCCCGCTCGACGATCTCCATCACGTCCTCGAACGTGAGCGGCTCGAAGTAGAGTCGGTCCGGGACGTCATAGTCCGTGGACACCGTCTCGGGGTTGCAGTTGACCATGATGGTCTCGTAGCCGGCTTCCCGAAGCGCCTTGACGCCGTGGACGGCGCAGTAGTCGAACTCGATGCCCTGGCCGATCCGGTTGGGTCCGCCGCCCAGGATGATCACGCGACGATCGGAGGTTTCGACCTCGACTTCGTCCACACGTTCCCACGTCGAGTAGAGATAAGGGGTCTGGGCCTCGAACTCGGCGGCACAGGTATCCACCTTCTTGTACACCGGCCGCAGGCCGGCCTGAAGCCGCGCCTGACGTACGGCGAGTTCGCTCCTGTCCAGCAGTCGCCCCAGCTCTTCGTCCGAGATCCCGAAGCGCTTCGCCCGGAGGAGCAGGTCCTGACCTTCCGGTGACTCGAGATGCCCACCGACCCGATTCCAGTCCTTGATCTCGTTCTCCAGCTCGATGACCTGGAGAAGCTGATCCAGGAACCATGGATCCACGCCCGTCAACTCGGCGACCTCGTCGACGGAGAGGCCCGATCCCAACGCGTCCGCGATGTACCAGAACCGATCCGGTCCCGGCACGCGCAGAAAGTCCCCGAAGAACTCGCGCAGGGAAGACACATCAGCCGGCACCCCGTCCTCGCCGGGCGGTGCCAGGAGCGGCACGAGTCCGGCGCGACCCGTCTCGAGGGACCGGGTGGCCTTCATCATCGCTTCGGGAAAGCTGCGGCCGATGCTCATGACCTCGCCAACGGACTTCATCTGCGTGGTGAGGACGGGGCGGGCGCCCGGAAACTTCTCGAAGGTGAACCGAGGAATCTTCACCACGGTGTAGTCGATGACCGGCTCGAACGAGGCCGGCGTGACCCGGGTGATGTCGTTCGGAATCTCGTCGAGGCTGAAGCCGACGGCGAGAAGGGCGGCCATCTTGGCGATGGGGAAACCTGTCGCCTTCGAGGCGAGCGCACTGGAACGGGACACCCTTGGATTGATCTCGATGACCACCCGTCGGCCCGTGCGCGGGCAGACGGCAAACTGGATGTTGCATCCCCCTGTCTCCACACCGATCTTCCGGATGATGGCGATGGCTTCGTCTCGCATCGCCTGATACTCTGCGTCGGTCAGCGTCTGGGCCGGAGCCACCGTGATGGAATCCCCGGTATGGACCCCCATCGGGTCGAGGTTCTCGATCGAGCAGATGATGACCACGTTGTCCATGTGGTCCCGCATCAACTCGAGTTCGAATTCCTTCCATCCGATCAGAGACTCCTCGACGAGCACCTCCCGCGTGGGTGACGCGTCGAGGGCCCAGCGAATGTACTGCTCGTACTCATCGCGGTTGTAGGAGATGTTTCCACCGGTTCCGCCCATTGTGAACGACGGGCGGAGAATCGCGGGGAACCCGACTTGCTCGACGACATCCAGTGCTTCGACGAGATTGTGCGCAAACCCGCTGCGCGCCATGTCGACCCCGATCTCCTCCATGGCGCGCTTGAACAGCGTTCGATCCTCGGCCCGCTCGATGACGTCATATGCGGCACCGATCAGCTCGACACCGAACTCGGCGAGGACTCCTTCTTCATGGAGGGCCTTGGCCAGATTGAGGGCCGTTTGCCCCCCCATGGTAGGGAGGATGGCATCCGGACGTTCCTTGCGAATGACCTCCCGAACGTACGGAACGGTGAGCGGCTCGATGTAGGTCGCGTCCGCCAGCTCCGTATCCGTCATGATCGTCGCCGGATTCGAGTTCACCAGCACCACCCGGTATCCTTCTCGTCGCAGCGCCTGCACGGCCTGGCTGCCCGAGTAGTCGAACTCGCACGCCTGACCGATGACGATGGGACCGGAACCGAGCACAAGGATGGTCTGAAGATCGTCGCGCCTTGGCATGGAATGCACCGGATTGTCGAGATGGTGAAAGCGGCAGGGGAACCTTGCCCGGCCGGCGCGGAGTGCTACCGCCTGCGCCCATGCCATGCAAGGACGCAGTCACCGTGCCCACTGAAGCGGGAAGGCCCCCCATTGCAGCGGGTCCGGAGACTGGCACCGTTCCGTCCGCTGTGCTCCACGTTCGGAACGCTTCCCCGACACGCCGCCTCTCGCCGCTCCGCTGGTTGACTTCGATCTTGCAGTGCCCCGACGAATCGGGGACATCACCCTGGCGCTGCGCAGGTGCGGCCCGGGCTGGCCCACCCCGCACCTGCGCGCCGAGCGACGACGCCAGCACGAGCCACACATGATCCAGTCATTCGTCGAACTCATCCGGGAGATTGGACCGCTCTCCGATCCGGTGCAGATATTCGCGCTGGTCATGGTGATCATCCTGGTGGCCCCCCTGGTGTTCACGCGCCTGCGCATCCCGGGAATCGTCGGTCTGATCGTCGTCGGAGCACTCGTCGGCCCCAGCGCCGCCGGCTGGCTCGAGCGGGATGAGACGATTCAGCTCCTCGGCACGGTCGGGCTCCTGTATCTCATGTTCACTGCGGGCCTGAGCATGGACCTCGGGCAGTTCCAGAAGCTGCGCGGACGCAGTGTCGGCTTCGGACTGGTGTCGTTCGCGATCCCCATGGTGCTCGCGCTCATCGTTGGCACGCAGGTCATGGGCTACTCGATGGCCACAAGTCTGCTTCTGGGCTCCGTCGTGGGATCGCACACCCTTCTTGCCTATCCCATGGCCGTTCGCCTCGGGATCGCACAGAGTCCGGCGGTGACCGTGACGACGGGTGGCACACTCGTGACGGACACCCTGTCGCTTCTCGTTCTCGCCGTCGTCGTCGCGAATGCGGCCGGGGACGCGGACCGAGCCTTCTGGGTGACCTTCGGTGCAGGGCTGGTCGCCTTCCTGATCTACATCATGGTGGTGGTGCCCCGCGTTGGCCGGCTGTTCTTCCGGACGGTGCGCAACGAGCCGACGACCGAGTTCGGCTTTCTCCTCGTCATCCTGTTCGTCACCGCCGTGCTGGCGGAAGTCGCTGGCCTCGCACCCATTGTCGGCGCATTCGCCGCCGGACTCGCGCTCAACAGCCTCGTCCCCGACACCGGTACCCTGATGGGACGGATCCAGTTTGTCGGCGAAGCGCTCTTCATTCCGTTCTTCCTGCTCAGCGTGGGCATGCTGGTCGACTTCAGCGTGCTCTTCGGGGAACTCGGCGTCTGGATCACCGCGGCTGTGTTCACGGGGCTCGTGGTGATCGGAAAGGCCTCGGCGGCATGGACCGCCGGCCTTGTTCTGCGGATGCGTTCGTTCGAGTCGTGGACGATGACCGGACTCACCATTCCTCAGGCCGCCGCTACACTCGCCGTGACGCTGATCGCGTTCGAGCTGTTCGACCCGTCGGGCGAACGGGTGTTCTCCGCCGAGATGGTCAACGGGGTCGTGATCATGATCCTCGCGACCTGCCTGGTCGGCCCGTCACTCGTGGAGCGGTTCGGGCGCCAGCTCGCGCTCGCGGAAGAGGAGCGCCCCTATGACCCGAGCGATGCCCCGGAGAGGATCCTCATCCCGCTTGCCAACCCCGCCACCGCGGATGCCCTCATCGACCTGTCCCTGATGATCCGACGGGGCAACGAACCGCTCTTTCCTCTGACGGTCGCCAGAGACGGCGCCGACGTGGACGCTCAGGTCGCGGCGAGCGAGCGCCTCCTCGCCCACGCTGTCAAGCATGCGGCGGCGGCGGATGTCCCGGTCAATCCGCTGACCCGCGTCGACATGAACGTGGCAGCCGGCATCGTTCGGGCCGTGAAGGAGCGCAGGGCTTCGACCATCGTCATCGGATGGAACGGCAAGGTCACGACGCGGGACCGAATGTTCGGATCCGTTCTCGATCAGCTCATCGGAGACACCGCCGCCACCACGCTCGTCTGCCACCTCTGCCGTCCCCTGAGCGTGACGGAGCGAGTCGTGCTGGCCGTGCCTCCATTCGCCGAGAGGGACCCAGGCTTCGGCGCCGTGGTTCGTGCCGCGCGCCGTCTCGCCGCTCGGAGCAGCGCGTCTCTTCTCGTGCTGACCTCGGACGAGTGCTTCGAACGCGTGGACCAACGAATCAATGCCGTCGGACCGGACGTCGAGACGGAGACCGTGGCCATCGGTCAATGGGGTCACATGACGGATGCCATCGGCCGGCACGTGAGGAAGGACGACCTCCTGATCGTGATCACCGCACGCCAGGGAACCCTCGCATGGCAACCCGAGTTCATCGCCCTCCCGTTCGAACTCGGGCAGCGCTTCTCGGAGCTCAACTTCGTGATCGCCTATCCTCCCGGAGTGGAGACGCTGCAGCAGGCCAGAAGCGAGACCCTGCCCGCCACCCTCGGCGTGCGGGTCAGCGAGGTGCGCCATCAGGTCGCCGCCGCGACCGTGGAGGCCGTGCTCTCGGATCTGCTGCGCGCCCACTTTCCGAACTCGCCCACCGCCGTCCAGCGCTTGCGCGAACAGCTTCTCGCGCGCCACGGCAACGCCCTCGAACTCATCGGCCCATCGATCCTCCTTCTGGATGGTCACTCCCCAATCGTCAACGAACCGATTCTGCTCGTGGCGGAGTGCGAGGCAGCCATCGGCGTCGGCGACAACGGTGACGTCGTCCGGCAGGTCGCCGTCTTCCTCTCGCCCATGGACCGAAAGGCACACGAACACCTCCGGGATGTCAGCGCGATCGCTGGACACCTCCGGGCGTCGACGTTCCACGCCGCATCCCGATCCCCGTTCGAACGCCTCGGGGTAGGCGAGCGATGACTCCGGACCCAACCGCCGACGGACGAGGCTGGACACGGCAGATCGTGTCGGATAGGACAGGCACGATTCAGGGGGCGAACAACCGGCCGCCCCGCCCAACCTCTCGTCAACGACGACAGGAGCAGCAATGACCATGGCCCGCATCACTCCGCTCATCCTCCTCGTGACCCTGCTGCTCGTTTCGCCGGCGATGGCGCAGGAAGTGCTTCAGAATGAAGCCCTGAATACGCAGGTCACGCAGCCCGACGGCTGGAACACCGCAACGGGCAGCGACAGGACCACGTTCACGTTTCGGCACCCGGAGTCGCAGAGCCAGATCGAGATCATCGGCACGCAGCTCATCACGGCCGATGTCGCAGACATCTTCTTCGGAACCTTCCATGAGACGGTCAGAGGTGCCGAGTTCCTGAATCCACAGGAGAGCGAACGGAGCTATGGCAGCCGAACCGGAACCGAGACAATCTACGCTTTCTCTCATTCGGGCGTGGAGCTCCGCATCACCGTCTTCCAGTTCGTCGAGAACGACATCGCATGGCTCGTCGTATCGTACATCCCCGTCAGCGACGTGGAGAGCCTCGGGCCGGTCCTGGGGCAGGTCATCGACAGCATCGTGACCAACACCGACTGATGTCCGCCCGGTGCTTCGCAGGCCGCGGCGAAGATGCACCGTGGTATCGGCTCTCAAGGCGCGTATGGGAAGTTGTCGCACCCTCTCGTTCCTCCATGCGCTCCTGCTCTTCGCACTGGGCACAGCCGGTTGTCCGGGCGACACCTGGCTCGAACGAACCCCACCAATTGCACCCCTGACCGAAGTGGAGTTGCGGCAGCCGGCGTTGCTGGACAGGCCTGACCATTGCCCAGGCTCCACCCAGCGCGTGTCGGACGACAGCGTGAATGTCTGCGTTCACCGCTTCCCATTGCCCGGCTGGAACGAACTCCCCACGCTGCTTCAGACCCATGCGGAGGCGGAAGAAGCTTGCCAGCTCATTGGCATGCGACTCTGCCACGAGTACGAATGGGAACTGGCCTGCCGCGGACGCGCCAGAAGCCGCTACCCGTACGGTGACGCCTATGTTAGCGGGCGCTGCGTGACGGGGACAGCGCATCCGGTGCCCGCCGGGCGCCGACTCGACTGCCGAAGTGACTTCGGGATTCACGACGCAAGTGGAAACGTGGCAGAGTGGACTGCCGAAGGACTCCTCAAGGGAGGGGACGCCACCGGGGGGGCCTTCGAGTCGAGGTGTACTGCGCGCGTCAACCCGGCCATCGACGACATGCCTACCTTCCCGGGCGCCAGATGCTGCCTCGATGCCCACAAACCACGGGGAAACGATGATTGACCGATACAGCCGGCCCGAGATGCGGGAGATCTGGAGCGAAGAGAACAAGCTCGCGCGGTGGCTCGACATCGAGCTCGCCGCCTGCGACGCCTTCGCGGAAATCGGACTCATGCCCGCCGACGCCGCAGCAAGGCTCCGGGAGCGGGCATCCGTGAACGTGGAGCGGGTGCAGGAGATCGAGGCCATCACCCGCCACGATGTCGCCGCCTTCGTGCAGTCCATCGAAGAAGTCGTCGGTGCCGAAGACGGTCGATTCATCCACTTCGGTCTCACCTCCAGTGACATCCTGGACACTGCCTTCGCGCTCCAGCTCGTCCAGGCCGGCAACATCCTGATCGAGGGGCTGGATGCGCTCGCCACGGCCATCCGAAAACGGGCCGTCGAGCACCGGCATACCGTCATGGTGGGACGCTCCCACGGAATTCATGCCGAGCCGACCACCGTCGGGCATGTACTGGCCATCTGGTACGATGAGGTGAAGCGCAACCGCCGCCGACTCGTCGCCGCGATCGAAACCGTTTCCGTGGGCAAACTGAGCGGCTCGGTCGGAACGTTCACACACGTGCCTCCCTCGGTCGAAGAGCGAGTCTGTGCGCAACTCGGCCTGAGGCCCGCGCCCGCATCGAACCAGGTGATCCAGCGAGACCGCCACGCGGAGTACTTCTGTGCGATGGCCCTGATCGCTTCGAGCCTCGAGAAGTTCGCCGTGCAGGTGCGCCACTGGCAGAGAACCGAAGTGTCCGAAGCCGAGGAGTTCTTCCACAAGGGACAGAAGGGCTCGAGCTCCATGCCTCACAAGCGCAATCCGGTCCTCAGCGAGAATGTCACCGGACTCGCCCGTCTCGTGAGGGGCTACGTGATGCCCGCTCTCGAGAACGTGGCCCTCTGGCATGAACGGGACATCTCGCACTCCAGTGTCGAGCGCGTCGCTGCGCCGGATGCCACCGTCACGCTCGACTTCGCCATCCACCGACTCACGGGACTCATCGACAAGCTCGTGTTCTATCCGGACAACATGATGCGAAACCTTCGAAAGACGAGAGGTCTCGTCTTCAGTCAGCGCGTTCTCATGGCCCTGATTCAGGCGGGAGTTGGACGGGACACCGCGTACAGCCTCGTGCAGCGCAACGCCATGAGGGCGTGGGAGCAGGAACTCGACTTCCCCGCGCTCGTGCGCGAGGACGACGACATTCGCGCCAACCTCTCCGAGACGGACATCGAAGAGTGCTTCGACCTTCAGCACAACCTTCGCCACCTCGACGCCATCTTCGCACGCGTGTTCGAAGAGCAGGGCGACGATCGCCCCCGGGAGCATGCATGAGCACAACGTCCCCCCTCTACGAAGGCAAGGCCAAGTCCCTTTACACAACCGACAGAGAGGGAATTCTCGTCCAGCGGTTCAAGGACTCCGCCACGGCCTTCAACGGAAGGAAGTTCGCCACCCTCCCCGGAAAGGGCGCGCTGAACAACCGCATCTCCAGCATTCTCTTCCGTCTGCTTCGGGAATCCGGCATTGACTCCCATTACGTGGATACCCGCAACACACGCGACATGGGCGTACGGGCGGTCCGCATCGTTCCGCTCGAGGTGGTCGTGCGCAACGTCGTCGCCGGCAGCCTCTCCACACGACTCGGACTCGACGAAGGCGTCGCGCTTCGACATCCCATCGTCGAACTCTACTACAAGCGCGATGATCTGGGCGACCCCATGATCTGCATGGATCACGCCGCAGTCATGCAACTCGCCACCGATGCAGAACTTCAGCAACTCAAGCGGATGGCCCTGGAAGTGAACGATGTTCTACAGCCCCTTTGGGCCTCCGCTGAGCTGACCCTCGTCGATTTCAAGCTGGAGTTCGGTCGCACGGACAGTGGCCTTCTCCTCGCCGACGAGATCAGTCCCGATACGTCACGACTCTGGGACCGTACTGATCCTTCGCGCCGCATGGACAAGGACGTCTTTCGGCGTGACCTCGGTGATCTGGTCGAGACGTACACGGAGGTCCTTCGTCGGCTGCTCACTGTGGCCGCTGCACATGATCCGGGAGAGTTGACGGACGCACCATCGGACCGGTGAAACCGTCCAATGCGACCGGTGCGGGAGAACCTGGGGCTGGACTCGCGATGCACCGACCGGCAAAACGGCGGTTCAGCGTTGCGGAGCGCCGGTTTCGGTGTAGCTGAAGACTCGAAAACAGAAGAAACGATCCAGCGCGTCCTCCGTGTGCAGGGACACGCCGAGTCGAGCGGCGTCACTTCCGCCCGGAACCTCGATGTCCTCGAGGAGGTACGGCTCCTCGCGGGGAGGGAAGGCTCGCTCCCACACCACCGTGTCGTCGAGTGACACGGTCATGGTCACATCGGCCCCTCGCGGAGAGCGCGTCGCATGAACATCGTTCCCGGCCCGAATTCGAAGCTGGCTGCCGAGCGGCACCTCGTCCCACTCGAAGGTCATGCGCTCCTGGTCGTGAGGAACAGCCAGACCGATGCACCACTGGGGGCGCAGATCTTCCATCTCTCGCCACGTGTCCGCAGCATACACCCACGGGTCGACACGCCCGCAGTGAATCGAGCGACCGTGCCCCAACCTGCAGGACACGCCTGCAGCGCCCTCTGCATGACGCCGAATGGTCGCGTCCTGCAGGGCGGCCAGCGAGTCCCAGTGCACAAGCCACGGAAGCGCCGTGCGGTATCTTTTCACGCGCCAGCGCGGTGACTCGAAGAGGGGACCCTCCTCCTCGAGCACCGCTGCCAACTCGACTTCGAGCGCCGACCGGCGGCCTCGCCCCTGTGCGACGAAGACCTCACGGAACGGATGCAATTCCAGGGGGTCAAGCGGAGTCGCAGGGTGTAGATGCAACCCCTCGAGACCTATCCTGCCCTCGTTGAACCACGGAGGCCGGACGAGAATGAGGCTGTCCTCACCGGCTGCTTCCTGAAGGTGCCTTGACGCTTCGAGAAGCGCTTCGCGCGCAGGCATGCGCATTCGATCGCTGAGCTGAAGACCGGTCAGCAGGACAGCCGTGACCACGAAAGCGAGCAGCGGCAGGAGTCGTCGTGCGGTCGCCCCGATTGGCCGGCTTCGCACAGCGGCAACCCGCGCCCGGTCCTTGCGGTCGGGTGGTTCGCTCTCGTTGAACTGTTGCACCGACTCGCTCTTCATGGTCCCCGTCCGCCGCTCCGTCAGCGTGCGGACCTCGATCCGAGCACGCCTCCCTGGACGGCAGTGGAGGGGCCGCCGAGGTCCAGGAGATAGTCCTTGTTCAGGAAGGCCTTGTCCCGCTCGTAGAAGGGATGCGCGTGAATCCCCGAATCCATGCGGATCGCATCGCAAGGGCAGGCTTCGACGCAGAGACCGCAAACGATGCACCGGAGCTCGTCGATGACGAACTCCGCCGGGTACTTTTCGATGCTCGTGTCTTCGTGCTCGGCTGCAGTGATGTGAATGCAGTTGGCGGGGCAAATGGTGGAGCAGCACATGCAGGCCACGCAACGGACCTGCCCGTCATCCCGGTAGGTGAGACGATGAAGCCCTCGGTAGCGAAGCGGGTAGTCTCGTTTCACCTCGGGATACTGAACCGTCTGGATGTCCGATCCAGTCAGCAGGTTCTTGAAGAACTGCCGGCTCGTGATGGCGAGCCCCTTCGCCACCTCGGGCAGGTAGGACTGTACCCAGAGGTTGCGACGCGGGCGTTCGACGACGGTGACGTTATGGGTCGACATGGCGACTCCTGAAGCGCGGAAGGCGGTCAGAGCAGGACGAGGACGACGAAGGCGGTGATCACGAGGTTTGCGAGGGAGAGGGGAAGAAGAATCTTCCATCCCAGCGTCATGATCTGATCGTATCGAAAGCGCGGCAGCGTCCATCGGAGCATGAACTGGAGCCACAGGATGAACAGGGTCTTGATGGAGAACGAGCCCACACGGAGAACGATGACCAGCCAGTAGGGAAGGGGGATGGAGGGCTCGTCCGTGTTCCCGAAGTAGAACCCGTCACCGTAGAGCCACGGTACCTGCCATCCACCCAGGAAGACCGTACTCACGAGTGACCCCACGAAGACGGTCGCCACGTATTCGGAGAGTTGGATGACCGCGAACTTCATGGAGGAGAACTCCGTGAAGTAGCCAGCGACGATTTCCGACTCGCCCTCCGGTACATCGAACGGAGCGCGCTTGGTCTCCGCCATCATCGCGGCGAGGAACAGGAAGAAGGCCAATGGCTGAACGACGATGCCCCACATGGGCAACCAGTCCCACAGCAGTTGTCCCTGCACCACGACCATCTCGTTCAGATTGAGGGTGCCGTAGATGATCAGGATGCCCGCGAGGGAGAGTCCCATCGTGACTTCGTACGAAATCATCTGGGCGCTCGAGCGGAGCCCACCCAGAAGGGAGAACTTGCTGTTGGACGCCCAGCCGGCGATGGCCGCGCCATAGACCGAGACCGCCGAGATCGCGAAGACATACAGGAGTCCGGCCTCCAGATTGCTGATCGAGAATAGATTGTAGAACGCGCCATCTACACAGACGTCGCGATAGTCCACCATCGTCGCGGTGCCGGTGCAGTAGTGGTCCGAGAATGGGATGACCGCCCAGAGCGCAATTGCGGGAAAGAGCGAAATCGCTGGCGCGAGCGTGTGCCAGAACCGATTCGCCTGACGGGGGATGATGTCTTCCTTGAAGATCATCTTGAGGCCATCTGCCAGGAAGTGGGGGATACCCACCAGGGGATGGTTGATACCCGGAAGCCGTGCGCGGTTCGGCCCGATGCGGTTCTGGATCAGCGACGACTGCTTCCGGTCACCGAGCAGCGTCATCAGCGATCCGATGGGGAACGCGAAGAGCAGCACGACGACCACAATCTTGAGCAGAATGATGAGGAGTTCCCAGACCAGGTCCATGGTCACCCTGTGGCGTGTCACGAGCCTGCAGGCCCGTTGGGGGAGGAGAGGACGGATGCGGGGAGAGGGACTCGGCGCTACTCGCCAGCGTCCTGTGCGGCACCCTGTTCCGCGTGGAGTGCGCCGTGAAGGGACTCGAAGTCGGAAAAGGAGAGCTCGCGGTCAGCTCCGCGTGCGAGTCGAACGAACACCTCCCAGTCGGCGAGGGCCTGGGTTCGTGGTCGGTAGGCCGCCCAGAAGCTCTGGAGCAGGCCATCCTCGTTCACGAAACTGCCGTCCTGTTCGGCGTGGGTCGTGGACGGCAGCAGGACGTCCGCGAGATCGTCGAGCCCACCGCGACGGGGAGCCTGCAGAACGAACAATTCGAGTTTCTCGACGGCTGCGCGAAACCGCTTCATCTCGTCCGACGTGAAGGGTAGCGTGCTATCCATCATGTAGAGGACGCGAATGGCGCCGCGCTCGAGTTCCTGCAGCAGGCGATGGGCGTCCTGCGCGAGAACCTCGACCCCGAAGATGCCGGCAAGTCCGGCCCGGTTCGGGTTCTTGTCCGCGCGGATCAGGAATGCGTCGCCGTCGCCGTCCGGCCGGCCGGTCCAGAACACCGGTGCGTCATCGAGCATGGTCCGGACAAACTCCCGGCCAGCCATGAGCCCCTCGCAACTGGACTGCGCCGAAGCGACGAAGGCCACGCCTTCTCCAGTCGCCTTCTCGCCGAGAAGCGCCGCGACCTTTCGTGCCGCGCGGGGCCAGCTCAGCTCCGAGTCCTCCAGGACACGCAGGGATGGCAGGCGATCGGCATGCAACTCGAGGTAGGACATGCGGCCTGCGTCGCACATCCAGTACTCGTTGACCTCGGGGTTGAACCGCGGACGGTAGCGCTGCGCCTCGCCCTGGAAGTGCTCGAGATGAACATTGCACCCCTTGGCGCAGCCTGTGCAGATCGAGTCGGTGCTGCTCATCAGCCAGACCCGGCACTTGAAGCGGAAGTCACGGGTGGTCAACGCACCCACCGGGCAGATGTCGGTGACGTTCATGGAGTAGGGGTTATCGAGCTCCTTGCCCGGAAACGTTCGGATCTCCGAATGATCTCCGCGTTCCGCGACCGTGAGCTCGCTCGTGCCCGTGATCTCGTCACAGAAGCGGACGCAGCGCGTACAGAGGATGCAGCGCTCACCATCGAACACCACCCGGGGACCGATGGGGTAGGCCTTGGCCTTGCCAACCTTCGGAACCGCAACGCGGGACGGCTGCGAATCGTAAGCGACATAGTAGTCCTGAAGCTTGCATTCCCCAGCCTGATCGCAGATCGGGCAATCCACGGGGTGGTTCACGAGAATGAACTCGAGCACGGCGCGCCGCGCCGCGATGACCTTGGGGCTCTCCGTGTGAACCACCATGCCTTCACCGACCTTTGCGTAGCACGAAGGCTCCAGCTTCCGCGCCTTCTCGATCTCCACCAGACACATCCGGCAATTCGCAGGCACGGAGAGCGCCGGGTGATAGCAGAAGTGCGGGATGTCGATCCCGAGCATCGCGGCAGCCCGCAGGACTGTCGTTCCCGGGTCTACGGTGATTTCCTTTCCGTTGATGGTCAGGGTGGGCATGTGCTTCCTGCGGGGTCGTTCGAGTCAGCGGTCGATTTCGCCGCCGATCATGTTGATCGTGTCGAAGGTGGGGATGATGTCCGCGACCATGCCGCCTTCGACCATGCGGTCGATGCCTCCCATGAGGTAGAGGCAGGGCGGACGAACGCGAAGCTTCCACGGCTTCCCCGTTCCGTTGGACACGATGTAGAAGCCGAGCTCGCCGTTGCCCGCCTCGGTAAAGCTGTACACCTCACCCGCCGGGACCTGCACGCCTTCGAAGATGATCTTGAAGTGGGCGATCATCGACTCGATGGTGTTGTAGACGGCCTCCTTCTCCGGAAGCATGATCCGTGGGTCGTCCACGCTGACCGGACCGTCGGGAAGATCACGCAGCGCCTGATTGATGATCCGGATCGACTGCCGCATTTCCTCCACCCGGACGAGATAGCGATCGAAATTGTCGCCGGTGGTGCCGACGGGAACATCGAAGTCCACACGGTCATAGGCGAAATAGGGGTGGTCCTTGCGGACGTCGTAGGCCACGCCTGTCGAGCGGAGCACCGGTCCCGTGAAGCCGTAGTTGATCGCATCCTCCGGGCTGATCACGCCGGTTCCCTGCATCCGGTCCATGAACACCCGGTTCTTCGTCATCATCCGGTCCAGCCGGTCGATGGTCGAATGCAGCCTCGGCTCGACCGCAGCCCAGCGCTCGGGGAAGTCTTCCGTCAGGTCGTCCTTCAGCCCGCCAACCCGCGCGTAGGTGACGGTCAATCGGGCCCCGGTCACCTCCTCGACGAGGTCCCACAGCAGTTCACGTGCCTCGATCGCATAGAGGAAGGCGCTCATGGCCCCCAGCTCGAGTGCTCCAGCTCCGACACAGGTGAAGTGATCCGACAGCCGACTCACCTCACCCAGGATCGTCCGCACATAATTGCAGCGGTCCGGAACCTCGATCTCCAGCAGTTTCTCGACCGCGAGGGCATAGCCGAAGTTGTTGAGAAGCGGCGAGACGTAGTTGAGACGGTCCGTGTACGGAAACACCTGGGTCCAGGTCGCGTTCTCGCACTGCTTCTCGAATCCCCGGTGGAGATAACCGATCTCCGCGTCACACTTGACCACGGTCTCCCCGTCCAGCGTAAGCACCATTCGCACGGTACCATGCATGGCGGGGTGAGATGGCCCCATGTTCAGCACCATCACGTCCTCACTGGACATGTGGTCGAAGTCGATCGGGCTCAGGGGCGAAAGATTGTCCTTCATAGACCTCTCCTGACGGAGCACTCAACCGTCCGACGGCGAGTGTCCCTCCACGTAGAAGTGCCGATGCTCCTCGACCGCATCCCGCTCGGCACGCCGCAGGTCCATCCGCGGCTGACTCCGCTGGATCGGATAGTCCTTCCGGAGCGGATGCCCCTCGAACTCCTCGTACATGAGGATGCGAAGGGGATTCGGATGACCGTCGAAACGAACACCGTACATGTCCCACACTTCCCGCTCCCCCCAATTCGCCGCGCGCCAGATGTCGCAGACCGTCGGCAGGTGCAGATCATCCTCCTCCAGGGGCACCCGCAACCGCAGATGGTGCCGGTGCGTCATCGAGTAGAGCACGTAAACCACCTCGAACCGGGGACGCCGGCTGAGATAGTCGACCGCCGTGACATCCTTGAGGAAATCAAAGTCCAGCTTCGGTTCGGACCGCAGATGCTCGCACAACTCCCGAAACCCGTCTCGCGCCACGATGACCGTCTCGTTCCCCAGTCGATCGTGGCTGTCCAGGATGTGAGCCTTGAACTTCTTCTTCACCAGTTTGAGGGCCTTGCCGCTCATCGCTCATCCCCCATCGCAGGGAGCCGATCGTAGTGCTCCTCGAACTTCTCCCGCTGAATCTTCTCCTGCAGCATCACCAGCGCATCGATCACCTGCTCCGGCCGAGGAGGGCAGCCTGGAATGTACACATCCACAGGCACGATCTTGTCGATGCCCTGGACAGTCGCATAGTTGTCGTAGAAGCCCCCGGTCGACGCGCACACCCCGAAGCTCATCACCCACTTCGGATCCGAAATCTGGTCGTAGATCCGCCCCAGGAAAGGGGCGAGCTTGTGGTTCACCGTGCCGACCACCCAGAGCAGATCCGCCTGCCGAGGCGAAAACCGCGGAATCTCGGCCCCGAAGCGCGCGAGGTCGTATCGGTTCGACAGGGTGGCCATGTACTCCATTCCACAGCACGCCGTGACGAACGGGTACTGGAACAGACTGTTCTTCCGGGCCCAGTTCAGCGCTGTCGACAGCTTCGACGTCACCGCCCCGGGAATGTTGCGTTCTAGTCCCATTCGAGACCTCCCTTCTGCCACTCGTACACGAGGCCCACCACGAGTATGGTGACAAACACCATCGCCACCACGAACCCGTAGGCCCCATAGTCCTTCGCCACCACCGCCCACGGGAGCAGGAACACCGCCTCCACATCGAACATGATGAACGAGATCGCGATCATGTAATACTTCACGTCGAGTCGGATGCGCGCATCACCGAACGGCTCAGAGCCGGACTCGTAGGCCGTCCCCTTCCAGCGCGAGGGATTGCGGGGACCGAAGAGGACACTGAGCGCCACGACGGTCGCGCACATCGCGACCCCCACGAGACCCAGCATCAGAATCGCCACGTAATCGATCATGCACTACTCTCCGCATACGCGAGCATCGGTCGTTGCCCCCTCTGCAGAAAGGGCACGCTCGACTAGCATGGCCCGCGGAGCATGGTCAACCTCGACCACACCCCGAACCCGGCTGCGCTCCCCCCCCTCCGCACTGGCGTACCCGGGCCGTCCAAGCCCTGCTCGGCTAAGTGCCGTGAACCGCTTTCGCAAGGCTCCCGCACTCAATGCGCCAGTTGCCGAAAGACTGCCACCACCTTTCCGACCACCGCCGTGTCCCGCGCATCCGCCTCCGCCACCCAGATAGGCTCCATCTCCGGATTCGAGGGCTCCAGCCGAATCCGCTCCCCGTCCCGATAGAACCGCTTCACGGTCGCCGCACCGTCCACCATCACTGCCACCATCTCGCCACGGCGCGCCTCGGACTGCTTGCGCACGAAAATGACATCGCCATCGAGAATCCCCTCCCCGATCATGCTCTCGCCACACACCTTCAACGCGAAGATCTCACCACCGCGCGAACCGAGCAGCGACGCATCCACGGCAATCTGCTCGGATTCGCTCGCCACCGCGTCGATCGGCTGACCCGCCGCGATGCGGCCGATCAGCGGAACCGAAACCGCATCCGGCACGTCGCCAGACGGTCCCGAAGACGGCGGGCCCAGCATCGATTCCGCCCGGGCCGTGAGCTGAATCGCTCGGCTCTTCGTGGACGCCCGGTCAATGAAACCCTTGGACTCAAGGGCCTTCAGATGGTCGTTGACACCGTTCGTCGAACGAATACCCAACGCCTCACCGATCTCCCGAAGGGTCGGCGGAAACCCGTCCCGACCCACACGCTCTGCGATGAACTCGAGAACCTGTCGCTGCCTGTCCGTCAGTGCTCTCGCCACGTCGTCCTCCTCGTCCACCGGGTACGCGAAATCCTCAACAACTGTTCATTACTGAACATCCGTGACCTGTCAACCTCCTCGACCCGCAGGACCGCCATGACCCGCATCCTCCTCGCCTCCGCCTCCCCCCGGCGCGAGCGCCTGCTCCGCACCGCCGGTTTCGACCCCCTCGTCCGACCCGTCGACGTCGACGAAACGATCCCCGACCAGCCCGCCGAGGACCTCGTCCTGGAGCTCGCACGCGCCAAGGCCAACGCAGCACTGAATCCGTTCACGCCCGATCCGGAGGCACCCGCATTCGGGCTCACCGCGGACACCCTCGTCCATCTGCCCGGAAGGCCTCCCCTCGGAAAGCCCCGGGACCGGAAACACGCCCGCTCCATGCTGCTCGACCTCTCCGGACGCACCCACCAGGTCCGCACCGGCGTCGCCATCCTCGATACCCGCAACCGACGGATCGCAACGTGCTTCGCGATCGCAACCGACGTCCGCTTTCGTCCCCTCGACCCGGAAGAAATCGACGCCTACCTCGACGGGGACGAAGCCTGGGACAAGGCCGGGGCCTACGCCGTCCAGGGCAGGGCGGCAACCTTCGTCGAGAGCATTCACGGCTCGTGGACCAACGTCGTCGGCCTTCCCCTCACCGAAGTCGTGTCTACCCTCCGCGAACTCGGGGCGTTCCCGGTCGTGCCGTGGCGCCCTCACAGCCCTCCCTGAACCTGCCCCATGTCCCTCGACGACCTGCCCTCCCGCTTGCGACACGTCCGCCAGCGCATCCAGATTGCCTGCGAGCGTGCCGGACGCCAACCGAACGACGTTACCCTCGTCGGCGTCTCGAAGGGTCACCCCGCACGGTGCATCCAGGAACTCGCCTCACGGGGACTCACCGACATCGGCGAGTCCTACGTGCAGGAGTGGCAGCACAAGCGCGTCACCCTGCCCGGCGACCTGCGCTGGCACTTCATCGGACGCCTCCAGTCCAACAAGGCCCGCCATGTCGTGAGCAAGGTCGCGCTCATCCACGCCGTGGACAGGCCCAGCCTCGTCCAGGCGCTCGAACGACACGCCGACGCCCCCCAGGATGTCCTCCTGCAGGTGAACATCGCAGGCGAAAGCTCCAAGTCGGGCTGCGCCATCGAAGATGTCCAGGCCCTCCTCGACCGCGTCTCCGGATCCAGCACACTCCGGCCCGTCGGCCTCATGACCCTCCCACCCGCCGTCGAGAACCCCGAGCACGCCCGCCCGCACTTTCGCGCACTCCGTGAACTGCGCGACAGGCTCCGCGACCGCATCGCCGCGACCGACGACTGGGCAGCGGCCCGATTCAGCCACCTCTCCATGGGCATGAGCCACGACATGGCCGTCGCCATCGAGGAAGGCGCCACCATCGTTCGAATCGGCACCGCACTCTTCGGCAACCGCCCGACCGAATAGCCCGAACCACGGACCACCATGCACCCTCTCGCTTCCTCCAACCTGAACATCGGGCTTGTCGGAGCCGGCCGGATGGGCTCCGCCCTCGTTCGGGGCTGGACCTCCGCCGGCGTGCCGCGCGAAAGAATCCTCGTCCATGACTCCAACCCGGACGCCGCCGTCGACCTGAGCGCGTGCGCCGCTGACCTGCAGTCCGTCACCCGCACCGACGTCCTCGTCCTCGCGGTCAAGCCACCCACCATCCCCCACATCCTCGCCCGACTGTGCGAGCTCCACAACCGCGAGGGTGCGGCACCAGGACTCCTCGTCTCCATCGCCGCCGGCATCCCCCTGGCCCGACTCCGAGCGCTGGCCCCGAGCTTCCCCGCACCGATCGTCCGGGCCATGCCCAATACCCCCGCCGCAGTCGGAATGGGCCTCACCACCCTCGCCGCAGGCCCCGACGCCACCGACGATCAGCGACAGCTCGCCACCCATCTCTTCAGCGCGCTCGGCACCGCCATTCTCCTCGACCGGGAGGAGGACATGCACGCCACCACCGCCGTCGCCGGCTCCGGCCCGGCGTTTCTCTTCACGCTCGCCGAAGCCCTCGCCGACGCAGCCGTCGCCGAAGGACTGCCCCGAATCCTCGCCCGCACCCTCGCCGCCCACACCATCCAGGGCGCCGGCGCACTCCTGTGTGCGGATGGCATCACTTCATCTCCCGCCGACCTCAAGGACGCGGTCGCCAGCCCTGCAGGCACCACCATCGCCGGACTCCTCATGCTCGAAAACGGACGCTTCCGCGCCACCGCCATCGATGCCGTCCGCGCCGCCGCTGCACGCTCCCGCGACCTCGCCTCCGGCGACGGACAGGAATGAGTTCCGCATGCCGCATCCTCGGCTTGGCGACGCTCCTCCTGCTCCTCGCCGCACCCGCGAGCGCATCGACCCGTCTTGAACCGGCCGTCATCACCGTCCAGAACACCCGTTTTTCCATCGACGCTCCCCGAGGCATGGCCGGATTCGTCCGAGAGGCCGCGCGCGTGATCGAAAACGAGTGGTCCAGGGTACAGGAGTCCATCGGCGCGCCCGACGGTGAACTCCTTCACGTTCACATCGAGACCGACCTGCACGACTGGTTTCGACGGGAAGGACTGCCCGCACGCTCCCCCGAGTGGGCCGCAGGCCTCGCGATCCCCAGCCGCCGCGTCATCCTCCTGGCTCCAAGGAACCCCGAGTGGGAACGCACCATGGTCCACGAGTTGTCCCACGTGGCCGTGGCCATCGCCGCAGGCGACGCACGCGTCCCTCGCTGGTTCGACGAAGGACAGGCTGTCCAGATCGCCGAGCAGTACGGACTCGACAGGGCCACCGTCCTCCTGCGCGCCAACGTCCTCGGTCGACACCTCGACTTCGCGGAGCTCGAGAACGGCTTCCCGCACGGGGCCGCCACCGCCGAGCTCGCCTACGCACAGTCCACGGCGCTCGTCCGGTTCATCCTCGAAGCCCACGGGGACGACGTCTTTCGCTACATCCTCCGGGACATGCGAGAGAACGGATGGACCTGGGAACACGCCTTCCTCCACCGCACCGGCCGCTCCACGGGCAGCGCCTATGCGGCGTGGGAAGAACAGGTCCGCAGCAGAGCCCGATGGATCCCCGTCGCCGCCGGGGGAGGAATGGCATGGACCCTCCTCGCCTTCCTCTTCCTCTGGGTACTGCGCAGGAAACGGGCGCGAGACCGGGCGCGCCTCGCCGAGATGGAGCGCGCCGAGGCGCGGATTTTTGACTTCGATCCCGACGATGCGACATTCGGCGCGACCAGCGATTGACGCGCCCGAACGGAGCAGGCGATGAGCAACGAGAAGTCCAGGACAGCCACCGCGAGCGCCCGTGACCGTCGGGCGGAGATGACCGTTCCGCACAGCGACACCCGAAGCCCCGTTCGCTTCCTCGAGCACCTCATGCAGGGCAGGGTGCGCGACGCATGGCTGCTCGGAGATTCGGCCGGGGCAGGGCGCTTCCTCGCGGGCGCCGCAGAAGCGGCCGAGTTCGGTCTCGGCGACACGGACCGGGCTTTCGTGCTCCAGGAGCAGGCCGCCGAGCACCCCGACGCGGACCCGCGCGCCTTCGGTGGCCTTCGCCGCCGGGCCCGACGAGACGGCGACCCCGCCGCCGTGACCGTGCTCTACGAGCGCGAATTCGAACGCGCCGGTGACGACCTCCAGCGGGCATGGGCCGGACTCGGCGCCGCACGACTCGCGCTGCGTCACACCCAGCAACCCGCAGACGTCCTCGCGCTTCTCGATGCACTGCAGCCAATCGCCTCTGACCTCTCCCGTGAGGTCCAGCTCGCGATCGCCGCAGCACGCTCCGAAGCCCTTGATGTCCTCGGCCGCCCGGCCGAAGCCCATCGCCTCCGCGCCAGGTTGTGGGGCGAAGAGGCCGAGATCCTGGGCGAGGAAGGCGATCGATTTGCGGCCAGCGCAGCCCTCGCCATCGCCGCTGCCGCCGCGCATCACGACGTGGACGCCGGCGACGCGGCACTCGACTGGTACGGGGTCTCCCTGGAGGCGGAAGCCACCGCCGACGCGCTCCGCCCGCTCGTGCGAGACGCCCTCGATCAGGATGACGCCGCCACCGCCGAAGCGCTGCTCTCGGACGCGGTGTCCCGGCTCGACGACCCAGCAGAGCGCGGACGGGCACAGGTCCTGCTCGGCCAGCTCCGCGCGTGGAAACTCGGAGACCGCCCCGGCGCCCTGCAGGCCTGGGGAGAGGCTCTCCGCGGAGGGGACTCCGCGCCCGTGGCCGCGGCCAGCTATCTCTCCGTGGCGCGCGGACTCCAGGGAAGCCTCGACTCCGCCGACGCCGTGGAAGCGCTCGGCGCGCGCCTCGAGCTTGCCGCGAGCAACGTGGAGCGCGCCGACCTGCTCACCCGCATGGGCCTCGCGCTTGCGAAGGATGCCCGCGTGGCGCAAACGGTCATTGACCTTGCGCAGGAGGCAATCCGGGAGGATCCCGCACACCTCGCCGCACGACGCCTCCTCGACGACGCCCTCGACCGCTCCGGCGACTTCGAGGCGCAGGCGCGCCACCTCGAGGAGTGGATCGGGGTCATCGACGCACCGGTCGAACGCATCCGGCTGCGGCTACGGCTCGCGCGCCTCTCCCGACAGCGCCTTCAGCGCACAGAGGACGCCGAATCCTGCCTCCGCGCCATCCTCGACGACCAACCGAACCGTGAGGCGATCGAGCTGCTCGCCGAGCTGCTCGAGTCCCAGGGACGGCACGTCGACCTCGTGGACCACCTCGTCACCGCCGCCGAACAGATCGGCTCCCCCCGAGAACGCGGAAACTGGCTGGTCCGGGCGGCCACCGTCGCGCAGCATGAACTGCGCAATGGGGATCTCGCCGCCGAGCTCCTCGCGACACTGATCGAACGCTACCCGCAACACAGCGCCGCTGTGGGACAGCTCGCTTCCCTGCTCGAGCGGCAGTCGCGCCATGAGGAGCGGCTCGCACTGCTGGAAGCCGAGTTCACCCAGTTCGAATCCGACCCGGGTGCCCGCGCTGCGGTGGCGTGTCAGGCCGCCTCCATCTGTCTGGGCCCGCTCGGCGATCCGGTAGCCGCCGAGAGCTGGTGGCGCACCGCGCTGAGGGAGCAGGCCGGGCACCCCCGTGCGATCGCCGGACTTGTGGACCTCTGTGCCCAACAGCAGCGCCATGACGACGTCGCGCAGCTCCTGGAACAGGCGCTTCGCACCGTCGTCGATGATCGCGAACGCGCTCCCACGCTGCTCCGGCTGGCCGAGCTCTACGCGGTCGATGTCGGCAACCTCGAGCGCGCCCGCGAATGCTTTGTCCGCCTTCGGGACAGCGCCCCACGCCACCGCGAGCTCGCGTTGATCTGGCTCGAGAGAATCCACGAGGCCGAGGGCGACGCCGAGAGCACCCTCGCTGTACTCCGCGAACGGCACGCGACAGCGACCGACCCGCAATCCGGGGCTCGGCTGGCTTGGCGCATCGCCTCGCTGCTCGAGTTCGCCGCGAATGAGCCGGCCGAAGCCTTCGAAGGATACCTCGAGTCCCTCGGTGAGCCCGTCTGCACCGGTCTCGCCGTGGATGCCCTCGATCGCCTCTGGACCTTCCCGGGACTTGACTCGGCCGTCCGCAAGCAGTGCGTGGCCGTCCTCGAACAGGTCGCGGACTCGGTCCCCGAACTCCGCCATCGCGTTCTGCGCCTTCTGGCCGAACGTCTCGTCGATGATGCTGAAAAGCGGCTGGAATTCTGGACCACCATCGCCGACGAGTGGCCGGGCGACGTGGTCGCAGGCGAGGTCTGTGCGCAGCACGCCCTCGCCTTCGGTGAGGTCGCGGCCGCGGATGGCTTTCGCTCGACGAACGTGCGCGGGGCCCTTCATGCGCTGCTCGTCGAGTGGTCCTCGCTCGAGCAGGGGTGCGCCTCCCCCCAGACATGGGAAGGTGTTGGGCTACAACCGCTGCGGTCGCTGCTGGCTCTCGAATTCGGGCGTTGGGACGTCGCATTCGCCGGGGCCGACGAACGGGAGCTCTTCGCCCGCATCTCCGCTGGCTCGGTCACCGTGGGAGAGCTGCTGCAGGGCACGGCCACCGACGTGGAACGCCGGCTCGCCATCCATGCAGCCCGCGCGCTCGGACGCCAGGACGATCTGGCGTCGGTCTGGTTGCAGCACGTGGATGCCCTCGATACCCCGGTGCTCCGCCTGCAGGCCCTCCTCGACCTCGCCGAAGACCCGCTGATCGCTCCCGAGGTAAGCCGTCGTGCGCTGGTGGAAGCCGCCGGACTCGGGCTCCATGAGCACCCGCTCCGTCGCGACCTCTACGATCGGCTCGAAGCAGCCCGGGAGAACGACGCGCTCGCCTCGGCCATCCGGGAGCACCTGACGGTGGTCCGGGACCTCGACGCGGCCGTCCGCGTGGGGCTTGCCCTGCGCGGAGCTCGGTCGCTCGTATCCGGCGGCCACGTCGACGAAGCCGTCATCATCCTGCGGGATGCGGCCGTCCATGTTCCGGCCGACGCGCGGATCGCGCTCGAGAAGGCCCGGCTGGAAGCCGGACACGACCTCCTCGACGACGCCCGCGAAACCCTTGAATCCTGCCTGGACGGAGGAGTCCCCGGAGCGGAGCGCATCGCGGTGCTCGGACGACTCGCCGAGCTCCACGAACGTCGCGGTGGCGACATGCGACGCGCCATCAGCTGTCTCGAGGATGCCTGCACACTCTCCGACAACGCCCCCGCACAGGCCCTGCGTCTGGCCCATGCTCATGCGCGAGGTGGCAACCCGCAGCGGGCGGCCGGGCTCCTCTCCGAAGCCCTTCAGGGCCCCCCCGAAACGAACGATCTCCACCACTGGTTGCTCCTCGCCCGTCTCCGGGGAGAAAGGCTCGGCGACGTGGAGGGAGCACGCTCCCTCCTCTGGGAGCTCTTCCGCCTCTTCCCCGAGAGCGAGGAGGTCCTCGCCGGACTCGAGGACCACCACCGCCATCTGGACGACGCCGGCGCGTTCGCCGGTCACCTCGCCCAGCTCCTGCTCGAGGGGACGCTCGACGATGCGCCCGACCGGGCCACTGACCTCTGGGTCTACGTCGGCGAATTGAACGCGACCGTGCTGACGGACTGGCGGCGCGCCGAGGAGGCCTTCGGACACGCCCGGCGCGGACGGCCCGACAGCGCCGACATCCGCCTGCGGGAGGCACGCGCCATCGCCCGCCAACCCGACCGCGGAGCCGACGCGCTCCGTCGGCTTCTCGACATGCTCTCGCTTCCCGACGTGTCGAACGTCATCTGGGAACAGGGACTCGCCGTGTTCGAGGACGCCTGTGAACAACTCCAGGACGGCGCGCGCCTCCGCATCGTGCGGCAGGCCAGGGCAGCGCTCGCAGGACAGCGCGTCCGAGGTGCCGCCGCCGCCACGCCACAGCGAACGATGGAGCGCGCCGTCGCATGGCATCTCCTCGGACGGGACCATCTCCCCCAGGGGCACCTGGATGCCCTCCAGCAAGCCACCGCACTCGGCGAACGGGTGTTCGCGGATCGGCTGCCCGACAGACGGCAGATCGGGGCCGCACGTTTCCGCGCCGAGCAGGCACCCCTCTTCTCCGACGCCCTCGAACAGGCGTGCGCCTGGCTCGACGCCGCGCCGCCCCGCATCTGGGTCGTCGATGGCGGCGAACGGGTCCAACCACTCGACAACGGCAACGTCGTCGTCCCGCGCGATCTCTGCGAGTCGGACGACGAAGCCGTCCTCCAACACCTCGCCGGCGTCGCCGCCGCACAGGCCTGGCTGGGAACCGGGATCTTCCTCCATGCCGGCGACGGGGGCATCTGCGAACTCTGGCAGGCGATCGCCGGTAGGGTGCTCGGGGACGATACCTACCGGGATGCCATGCTCGGGGAGGAGATCGGCGGAATTCTGCTCGCCGGTGCGCGAAGGCAAGCAGCTCAGGCCCTGCGGGACGCGCCCGAGGTCGTCGAACGACACCACGGGTGGGTCCAGGCGTTGGTCGCCTTCTCCGACCGGGTCGGCCTCCTCTGCTGCGGAGACCTCAGCGCATCGGTGGCCGTCATCCGCCAGACCGCCGGAGCGCGAGAGGCCGAACAGCGCATCTCCGACCTGCTCCGGTTCGCCCTCTCCGATCGCTTCGAACAGGCCCGGTTCGAGGTTGGCGCCGCGCGGCGACCACTTCCGCTCGAGGCCGGCGTCTGAATCGCGGACACCGACGCCACAACGGTACCGCCCCAGTGCGCGTGCAACGCCGGCGTGGCGCCCTTGGCAGCCATGCCGCGGGCTGGTAAGGGCCGCGCGGCGAACGAACGCGGATCGGTCACCGGCCAGGACCGCGTTCCCGGGATGCGACACCAGCAAGCGGATGGCATGAATGGAGCTTGAACGTCGGGAAGTGGTCGTCGACGGCGTGCTGCGCGGTACAGTCGTCGCGCGACACGTGCGCGCAGCGGTCGCCGCGCAGGTGACCGAGCTTGCCAGGCGCGGCGTCCGGCTCCGCCTTGCGCTCGTCCGGGTCGGCGAGGACGCGGCGAGCGAAGTGTACGTTCGCGGCAAGAACCGAGCGTGTGCCGAAGTCGGACTCGCCTCCGACGTGCACCATCTCGGCGCCCACGTCTCGGAGCGGGATCTCCTCGAACTCATCGACTCGCTCAACCGCGACGAGCGGGTCGACGGGATCCTCGTCCAGCTCCCGCTGCCCCCGCACCTCGACGCGCAGCGCATCATCGACGCCGTCGACCCCATGAAGGACGTCGACGGCTTTCATCCGTGGAACCTCGGACTGCTCGTCGGGCGGAACCCGCTCCTCCGACCCTGCACCCCCGCCGGAATGATGACGCTGCTGGATGCAGCAGGCTTCCCACCGCGCGGACGGCACGCCGTCGTCGTCGGGCGCAGCGTGATCGTCGGACGCCCGATCGCCCAACTCCTCATCCGTGCGGACGCCACCGTGACCGTCTGCCACCGCCATACGACCGACCTCGAGGACCACGTGCGACGCGCCGACATCCTCGTCGTCGCAACCGGCGTTCCGGGCCTCGTGCCGGGAGGCTGGGTCAAGGAGGGCGCCGTCGTCCTCGACGTTGGAATCAACCGACTGGCGGACGGCACCCTGGTCGGTGACGTCGGATTCGCCGAAGCGCTCGGCCGGGCAGCAGCCATCACGCCCGTGCCCGGTGGCGTCGGCCCGATGACGGTCGCCATGCTGCTCTGGAACACCGTGCTGGCCGGGGCCGCCCGGCGCTCCGAGTTCCTCGACGACCGCTTTCGGCCCCGCTTTACCGGTGGCGCCACCGCGACTAGTCTCTTCCGGCCGCCCTCCTGACCCCCGAACGGGTGACGTACGATGACCTCCGCCACACGACGGCTTCCGCTCCACGACCGCCACATCGCGCTCGGCGCACGGCTGGCGCCGTTCGCCGGTTACGAGATGCCCCTGCGATACGGCAGCACCGTCGAGGAGCACCACGCGACCCGCACAGGCGCCGGTCTCTTCGACGTGTCCCACATGGGCGAGGTCTTCCTTCGAGGCCCAGGCGCGCTCGCCGCCCTTCAGCAACTCGTGACCAACGACGTCGCCCGCCTCGAGGACGGCCAGGCCCTCTACACGGTCATGTGCTCCCCCGAAGGCGGCATCATCGATGACCTCATCGTGTACCGGCTCGCCGACGATGACTGGCTCCTCTGCGTCAACGCCGCCAACCGCGACGAGGACGTGGCGTGGATTCGGGAGGTCGTGGGCGACGCCGCCACCGTCGCCGACGAGAGCGACGAATGGGCCCAGCTCGCCCTGCAGGGGCCGCTCGCGAGGACCATCGCGCTCCCCCTCCTCGCGCCTGACCTCGAGGACCTCCCGACCTTCGGCGTCGCCCGTGCCCGACTGGGCGACCATGCGCTCCTTGTCGCCCGGACCGGCTACACCGGCGAAGACGGCTTCGAGTTCTACATTCCGGCAGCGGCCGCCGAGCCCGTGCTCGACCGGCTTCTCGAAGCCGGCGAGGCACACGGAATCACCCCCGTCGGCCTCGCCGCCCGCGACACACTGCGGCTCGAGGCTCGCCTTCTGCTCCATGGCAACGACATCTCTCGCGAAACCAATCCCGTCGAAGCAGGACTCTCGTGGGTCGTTCGCATGGACAAGGGACCGTTCATCGGCCGCGATGCGCTCGAACGGATCCGGGAGGACGGCGTGTCGCGACGACTGCGCGGCTTCGTCCTCGAGGAGCGCGGGATGCTCCGCGCAGGCTATCCCCTGTTCAAGGGCGACGAACAGGTCGGCTCGCTCACCAGTGGGGGCATCGCTCCCAGCCTCGACGGCGCGTCGATCGGCCTCGGCTACGTTCGCGTGGACGTCGCCTCGGAAGAGCGCCTCGACGTCGAAATCCGCGGGCGCCGGCTACCCGTCGCCGTCACGCGAAAGCCCTTCTATCGCCGCGACGCATGACTCTCGCGGCCGCATCGCCCAGGAGTGAATCATGACCGACTTCAAGGTGCCCGACAACCTCCGCTACACGAAGGACCACGAGTGGGCGCGTCGCGAAGAGGACGGCCTGCTGACCATCGGAATCACGGACTTCGCCCAGGACGCACTCGGCGACATCACCTACGCCGAGCTTCCCGAAACCGGGCGAACCCTCGACACCGGCGAGGGCTTCGGCGTGGTCGAGAGCGTGAAGACCTTCAGCGATCTCTACGCACCCGTGGCGGGTGAGGTCGCCGAGACCAATGCGGCGGTGGAGGAGGATGCCAGCCTCATCAACCGGGACGCCTACGGCGAGGGCTGGCTCATCCGCCTGCGGCCGCAGACCGAAGACGCCTGGGAGACCCTGCTCGACGCCGCAGGCTACCGGGCGGTGATGGAGAGCGGCGACTAGCATGCGCCACCACGGCGCGGAGAGCGTCCCCGCGCGCGGCACGTCATCTCTCCCCACATTCGGCGCGGACGCCCCTCGCCCTCAGTGAAGCCACTGGATTCGGGTCGAGCGGCGGTTGTACTGCACGTAGAAGCCGAACCGGAACGATGCGCGGCCATTCACGTCCTTCATCCCCTCGGGCACATTGTGGAAGGGCGCGGAGCGCTCGAAGGCCCGCACGGCCTCCTGATCGAGAAAGTCGAGCCCCGAGCTCCGTTCCACGATCGCATGACGAAGGCTGCCGTCGGGGTTCAGCGTGATCCCGAGAACCGTGTAGCGATCCCGGGTTCCGTAGAGCTCCTGCTGCGGGTCCTCCCGCCGCAGGACACGAACGGGATCCCACTCCCGCATGAGCGCCTCGCGCATCCGCTGAAAGAAGCTCCAGTACAACGAGGTCAACGAATTGATCTGCGTTCGCTCCCCCTCGGGCAAGTCCAGGTAGTCGCTGCGCCCACCAGGCGAATCCCCGATGACCCGCATCCGGTCCGGGGTAGGGCGGAAGGCCTGGAAGTCCACGGCCGGCGCCTGCTCTCCCGCCTCCTCGGTCGATGACTCCACCCCGGCCTCGGCGCTGTCCTCGGCGCCCGTGTCGTCCGCCGCGGCCGTGTCGTCCACCACGGCAACCTGATCGGCCTGCTCCTGTTCGTCTTCACGCTCCCGCTCCACCAACTCCGTTTCCGGCTCCGGTTCCCGTGGCGCCTCGCGCGCACGCGCACGGCGGTCCGGCGCGGGGGGACGCGGCAACGGGGCCGGCGATGGCACCTCCGGTGGAGCAGGCCTCTCCGGTGCTGACCCGTCGCCAGGCCGATCGTCCGGCGAAACCGTCTCCTCCTCGACGCGACGCTCGAACTGGTCGCGGAAGTCCGCGCGATCGGGGCGCTCCTCAACGTCGGGGGCGGGGAGCGCAACGAACTGCGCGCGCTCCTCGTCCGGCTGCTCCTGCTGATCTTCGGCCCGATCATAGACGGCGAGGAGTTCGAACGCATGGAGCGCCGAGGTGTCCGAGTCCGCCTGCCGCACGAGGAGCGGCCCGACCAGGAGCAGCACCAACGTGTGCAGGAGCAGCGCGAGCAGCGCGAAGGGCAGCAGGCGCGCCGACCGGCGTGGTCGCTCGGATCTGTCGGGCGTTCCGGGCATGCGGCTGGAGGTGGATGAAGGATGGGCCCGCGCGATGCAGGCCGGTCGAATGTAGCGCCGGGTGGCGCCGCCACAAGGCCGGACCCCTCCACGACACGAGAGTTCCCGGCCGGAGACCGTCAGCGTGTGCTGCCCACGCAGAGCCGACAGCCATGGTTCCGGTCGCCGCAGGGCTCTGCTAGACTGCGCGTGCGCGCTGCGGGACACCCCGGTGGCTTCCGCGTGTCACGCGACGCGAAAGGGCCTGCACGAAGCGCGGCCCCCAACCATGAGAACGGATGACTTCCCACGGCCTCTCCCCGTCAGTCCCTGCGATCCTGGCACTCTGCGGTTTCCTCGGCGTCGCGCCCGCGGCCGGCTGCGCAGAAGGAACCAGCAGCTCTGGCACCCCGACACCCGCAACGAGCGTTGCGGCGAGCGGAGCCGATGACGACGCCTCTTCCGGCGTTGCCGGCCAGCCACCAGGGCTGGGGGACACGACGTCCGCTGAGCCGGATTCCCGGAACACCGAAAGCTCGGGTTCGCCGCCGATGACGTCCGGCCCGCGCGGTGAGCTGGGGGACCCCTGCGATGAGGACGGGGACTGCCCGGATGGGTTCTGTCTCTCGCTGTGGCAGGTCGGCGACGCCGCAGGACTCTGCACCCGCTACTGCACGAGCGATGCGGACTGCCCGGACGGGCTCGACTGCATCGTGTTCAGGAGCTTCGGGGCGGACGCCGTGGCGCTCTGCGTGGACATCGATCTGTGCATCGACGAGGACGGTGACGGATACGGCTTCGGCCCCGGCTGTGACGGTCCGGACTGCGACGACACCGACCCCCTGGTCTACCCGGGTGCGACGGAGCGTTGTGACGGACGCGACACGAACTGCAACGGGCGGATCGATCACGAGCCGGTGTTCGGGGACGTCGATGACATGGAGGTACGCATCGGAGATCCGTGCGATACGGGCTCGCCCGGGGTATGCAGCGAAGGGCGATGGCGCTGCGTGAGCGGCAGCACGGTGTGCGAGGCGGTTCGCGAGCCGGAGGCTATCGAACGCTGCGACACCCTCGACCGAACCTGCGACGGCAGTGTGGACCGTGATGCGGATGGGGTGCTTCTGGAACGCACCTGTTACAGCGGGGCGGATGGCACCGAGGGCGTAGGGCGCTGCCGGGGAGGAACGCAACGCTGTGAGGGTGGCGACTGGACGACGGCCTGCGAAGGGGAGGTGCTGCCTCGGGAGGAGCGGTGCAACGGCGAGGACGACGGGTGCGATGGAGTCGTGGACAACGTGGACCCGTCGCTCCTGTCCGCGGACCGCAGGAATTGTGGAGCGTGTGGGAACGCGTGTGCCGACCACCTCGACTGTCGGGACGGCGCGTGCGCCTGTGCTCCGGGGCTCTCCGAGTGTGGGGAGCGCTGCGTGGACCTGCAGACCAGCAACCAGCACTGCGGCGAATGCGGCGTCGTCTGCGGAGCGCGATTCGCCTGCATCGACGGAGGCTGCGTCCGCACGAGCTGCGAGCCCGGAACCACGAGGCCGTGCGAGAGCCCCTGCGGCGAAGGGATCGAGACGTGCACGGAGGACGGATGGGTCGGTTGCTCGGCACCGGCGGCCGGAGTGACGAGGGATTGCGACGGCCCGTGCGACAGCGGGCGGCAGACCTGCGGCGAGACGGGCTGGAGTCCCTGCTCGGCGACGGCGCTCGGGAGCACCGTACCCTGCGCCAGCCCGTGCGGCAGCGGCGTGCTCACCTGCACGGAAGGTGGCTGGTCGGGCTGCTCGGCTCCTGCGCTCGGGGAGACGCGACGCTGCGCGAGCACCTGCGGAGAAGGCGAGGAGATGTGCACGGAGGAAGGATGGCGAAACTGCAGTGCGCCGCTGATCAACGCCACACGGACCTGCACAACGATCTGCGAGGAGGGTACGGAGTTCTGCACCCCGGACGGCTGGACCGGATGCACGGCGCGCGTGCCGGCGCCGGAGCGCTGCAACCTCTTCGACGACCTCTGCGACGGAACGCTCGACACGGGGCTGGCGTGTCGACGTGCCGTCCACCGGTTGCTGCGCCCTGCGAGCGGGAACTGGGCATACACGGATGAGATCGGGGAATCGATCCCCGGCTTCGCGCTCCATGCGGAGCAGGTCTTCTGGTTGTACGACTCGGATGCCGAGGGGAGGGCGATCCCCTTCTACCGGTGCTTCAACCCCGAGATCCGGGAGTCGGGGCGGCACTTCCTCACGGCGGATTCCGCCTGCGAACGGTGGCAGCCCGAACACCTCGAGCGTCCGATCGGCTACATGTCGCCGTTCCCGCTGGACAACACCGTGCCCCTGTACCGTTCCTTCGAGCCGGTGGTGTCGACGCACTTCTACACGACGAGCTTCGTGGAACACCGCACCCGGGTCGAGGACTTCGGGGCGCTCGACGAGGGCATCGTGGGCCATGTCTGGACCGGACCATGAGCAGAATCACCCCATCATTGGAACAGGCCGCCGCACGCATCGCCGAGGGGGGGGTCGTGGCGTTCTCGGGCGCGGGCATCTCGGTGGAGAGCGGAATCCCGGATTTCCGCAGCGGTGGTGGGCTCTGGGAGCGCTTCGACCCGATGGACCACGCCACGATCGATGCGTTCCGGGCCGCGCCCGCCCGGGTGTGGGCCATGTTCCGGGAAGTGCACCGGGTACTGTCCCGGTCGGAGCCCAATCCCGCACACCATAGCCTCATGGAGCTCGAGCGCGCAGGGGTCGTGCAGGGGGTGGTGACCCAGAACATCGACAACCTGCATCAGCGGGCCGGGTCCCGGCGGGTCGTCGACTACCACGGCAACGCCCAGCTCCTGCATTGCCTGTGGTGTGGCGCCCGGTATCCCGGTAGCCACCCCGCCGACGAGGACGGGGTCCCCTACTGCGCCTGTGGCCGGCCGCTGAAGCCAACCGTGGTGCTCTTCGGGGAGATCATCCCCCGAGAGGCCAGGGAGCGCGCCGAAGCACTCGCGGCGTCCGCGCGAACGGTTCTGGTGGTCGGCACCAGCGGACTCGTGGAGCCTGCGGCATCCCTGCCGGTGATGGCCCGTGAAGCCGGGGCCAGCGTCATCGAGGTCAACCTCGAGCCGAGCGCGCTGACCGATGGCGTCACGGACATCTTCCTGCCGGGCCGCGCGTCGGAGGTCCTGTCGGCTCTGCAGGGGGAAGTGGCTCGCCTCGGTGTCCGGTCGCGGGATTGACCGTCTTCGCGGGCTCGTGCTACGCGTCGCGCGCCCCGCGGACCAGCGCGGCCATGTCCCTCCCCGCACTTACGCTGCAACATGAATCTGATCGTGGTTGGTTCCGTGGGTCTCGACGATGTCGAGACGCCTTTCGGCAAGGTGGAGCGGGCGCTCGGAGGCTCGGCCATCTACTTCTCGATGGCCTCCGCGTTCTTCCATCGGCCTGGGTTCGTTGGAGTCGTCGGCACGGACTTCCCCGCCGAGGGAATCCGGCTGCTCGAACGACACGGCGTGGACCTGCAGGGCCTCGAGAAGGCGCCCGGCGAGACCTTTCGATGGGGAGGACGCTACGGCTTCGACCTCAACGAACGGGACACCCTCTTCACGCACCTGAATGTCTTCGAACATTTCCGCCCCAGCCTTCCCGCCGACTACGTCAACGCACGCTGGGTGTTCCTCGGAAACATCGACCCGGAGCTCCAGCTCCAGGTTCTCGAGCAGGTGTCCTCGGCGCGCTTCGTCGCGATGGACACCATGAACTTCTGGATCGAAGGGAAGCCGGACGCACTGCGCAAGGTCCTCGGGCGCGTGGATGCCCTCCTGCTCAACGATGGCGAGGCACGCCAGCTCGCCGGTGTGGCCAATATCGTCACGGCGGCACGAAAGATCACGGAGATGGGCCCCAGGCTCGTCGTGATCAAGCGCGGGGAGTACGGCGCGCTGCTCTACCGCGATGAGTCCTTCTTCTACGCTCCCGCGTTCCCGATCGAGAACGTGGTCGACCCCACCGGAGCGGGCGATGCGTTCGCCGGCGGCTTCATGGGCTACCTTGCACAGGCCGATGATCTGTCCTGGGAGGCGGTGTGCCAGGCGGTCGTCGCGGGGTCCACCCTGGCATCGTTCTGCGTGGAGAGCTTCAGCGTCCACCGCATGACCTCGCTCGAGGTCTCCGCCATCTCCCAGCGGGCGCAGGAGTTCCGACGACTGACCCACTTCCGGGGCCTCGAGGCGGTGCGGTCGCTTCCTGGCTGAGTCCGCCGGACATCGATGGGCGGTTCGCGAGCGTGGCGCGCCGCAGCAAGGGAGCCAGGGTCACACGTCGTTGACCGGAGCGACGCCACGTTGCTACCGTATCCGATGCAACCGCGTGGCCACGCGGATCGAGCGCGATCCCTTCGTCACCCTGCATCACCATCCCGTCCTCATCTGCGGAGCCCTCGTGAAGTACATCCACACGCGCCTGTTCATCGCGCTCCTCGTTCCGGCCTTCGCCATGCTTGCCGCATGCGGCGATGACGACAACGGGGGTGCCGACCCCGAGTCCTCCACGGAAGTGCCCCCGACCGGGGTTGTCCCGAGCGATATCGACAGCGACGCCTGCACCCCATCCACGACCGAGGAAGGACGGGCGTACCGCATCGAGGGGCTTGCGATCAGTCAGCCGGGAACGCTGTCCCTGCTCCAGGGGCTGATCGACGACGACATCGACGAAGGCCTCCTCAACGTGTTGATCGTAACACGCAATTTCGAAGACTGCCCGGGGGGAGTGACCCGCTTCGAGATCACGGGCAACGCGGCCGACCCCACGGACGGCGAAGCAGGCGATGCGCCACCCTCGACGCTGACCTACACCTGGTCCGACTCCGTCGAGTCCGTCGAGTGGCGCCCCGCAATCATGCAGTCCGACCGAAGCTTCGTGAACACCGAGACCCTCGATCTCCTGTTTCCGGCCCTCCTGCCCCCCACCGGTGACGAGACCGAACCCACCCTGCTGGTTCTCCCGCTCAAGAACATCTCCATCGAAGGACTGTTCACCGAGATCGACGGCGTGGCCGCCATCGCCGCCGCCGACGGCGGTGCACGACTCACCGGCGCCATCCTCGAGGAAGATGCGGACGGGATCGAATTCGAACTCGCCGGAAGCATGCGAGAGCTTCCCAGCCTGCTCGGAACCAAGAACTATCCGTCCGACGCATCCCCCGCAGACCGGACCGGGTGGAACCTTCGCGCGCGCGTGGCCGCCACCGAGGTCGCATTCGAGGACCGTCCCTGACGGTGCGCAGGGCATGACCAACGAACCGCCAGGCTGCAGTCAGAGTCCTTCTCGCCGTCAACAGCCCGACACGCACGTCAGCGAGCATGGCTTCGTTCGATCGGGTTCTCACCGGCGCCAGCATCGCGCCGCTCCATGACCCCGCCGGAGCCCATGACCCCACATTCAGCCATCATTCGCCTCGTCCTGACCGTCGGGCTCATGCTCGGCGCGGCCTGCGCACCCGCCTCGCAGTCTTCCCACACGACCGCGCCGACGCAGGAGGCCAATCGCACGCACGCTGGCGAGCTCGCGCCCTCCGGAACGGGGGAAGCCTCGCCCACGGTCGCTCCTGCGGCGCTCGCCGAGACGGCCACACAACGTCCTGCGCGCGATACACCAGGGCCCGACGACGTCCTTCGGCTCTTCCTCGCCGATGTGGGCCAGGGACTCGGCATGTTCCTGATCAGCCCGGAAGGCCGCGTCGTCGTCTACGACGCCGGAACCCGCGGCGGCGGAGAGAACATCCGCAGCCTGATGCGTCAGGTCGGCGTGGAACGCGTCGACCTCGCCGTCATGTCCCATGCTCACAACGACCACCTCGGCGGTTTCATCGACATCATCGAGGAGTTCCCCACAGCCCGGTTTCTGGATCCCGGTTTCCCCCACACCAGCAATGTCTATCTGCGGCTCCTCAACCGGCTCGAAGAACTCGAGGTCCCGGTGTTCCTCGCCGAAGCGGGAAGGCGCGTGCGCATCGACCGCTTCACCGAAGCGGAGATCATCTTCCCCAGCCCGCCATTCCTCAGTGGAACCCGATCCGATGTGAACTCCAACAGCATCGTGCTCTACATCCACTTCGGCGATCACACCTTCCTCCTCACGGGAGACGCCGAGGCCGCCACCGAGCAGAGACTCGTCGCGGAAGGGCACCTGCGACCCGTCGATGTGCTTCAGGTCGCCCATCACGGCTCCAACCACTCCAGCACCGAAGCCTTCCTTGCGGCGGTTCGTCCGCGACTGGCACTCATCGGTGTCGGACGTGGCAACAGTTACGGACACCCCGGCACCGAGACCCTCCAGCGGCTGGAAGCAGCTGGCGTGGAGGCCATTTACCGCACCGACATCCATGGTTACGTTGAAGTCCGTTCGAACGGGGAGATCCTGAGCGCCCATCCCCAGCAGCTGCCCTGAACCCCTGGTTCGTGATGACCAGATTCGCCCATGTCCTCCTGCTGCTGGTCCTTCTCCTGCTGCCCCCGAGCACTGTCCGCGGCGCGGACCTCGTCGACATCAACACGGCCACCGGACCGCAGCTGGAGTCCCTCCCGGGCATTGGCCCAGCACGAGCCGACGCCATCCTCCGTGATCGGGATCGGAACGGTCACTTCGCCACGCCGGCCGACCTGCAGCGGGTCAGTGGTATCGGCCCGGGGATCCTGTCCCAGCTCTGCCATCGCATTCGCGCCGGCGACGTCCAGGGCTGCGACGGGACCGAGGTAGGGCCCCACATCGTTTCCACGCACGTCGACCCACCAGAGCGCACGCCCATCGCGCCCGTGAACGTCAACCTCGCGTCGCTCGATGAACTGGTGGCGCTGCCGAGAATCGGCCCCACCCGCGCGCAGGCCATCATCACCGAGCGAGAACAGAACGGTCCCTTCGAGAGCGCGGACGACATCGAACGTGTCAGTGGCATCGGCCCGGCCACCGTGGAGGGGATCCGCCAGTGGATCACGGTTCGCGAAGACCTCAACACAACGAGCCGCGATCGACTTCTCCGCGTTCCCGGAATCAACATGGCGATCGCCGAGGAGATTCTCCGGCAGCGCGACGAGATGGAGGGATTCGTCGCGATCGAGAGTCTTCTCGGCGTGGACGGAATCCGGCCCAGTGACCTCGATTCGCTCAGAAGATGGGTTACGGTGGTTCCACCGAGTGCGGCCGCGGATACCGAACCATCGGAGTAGGGGGCTCGTCCGGAGGTTTCGGGTACGTCCCGGGCGGTCCTGGGCGACCGAACGCGAAGACCATCCACAGTCCGTGTCCAGCCGCGGGCCGCCTGAATCCGCAGCCCGGACCGACGGCCGTCAGCCGTTGTCCATGCCCCGCGTAGTCTACTCGTCAGAGGCCTCGTCGTTGGACGAGTCCGCATCCTCCGGCGGATCGCCTCCTTCGGGAGCGGGCGCACCGACTGCCGTGTGTTCGGCGGGTTCGTCATCGTCCCCATCTGCGCGAGCACTCACCACGGCTGCGGCGTCACTGAAGGCGAGTCCGAGTTCCCGACGGGCTTCCAGATAGCGGGGCGACAGCAGGAAGACCACGATCGCGCGAAGCTCCGGCTGTCGACCGATGAGATCCCGGAGCGACACCACGCTCGAGGGCGCAGGCTCCTCTGCGGCTTCGCGAAGGCGGTGGAACGTCCTCCGGCTCTCGTAGCTCGCGAGCACTCCCGCCTGCACGGCGGAGGCGCTCATGAGCTCGCGCCATGTGCCAGCGGCCGGGAGGCGATGCCGGGGCTGCCTTCGGTTCGCCGGGGGCCTGTCCGCAGGACCGATGCGCTCGCGCCACACCCGCACCTTCTCGGCGAGTGCAGCGTCCCCCGGTTCTTGCTGCTCGGCGTCCGTGAGCAGCGGTTCGAGCGCCGCCTCCAGGAACGCGAGGAACTCGAACGGGGAGAGTGTGTGGAGCAGAAGGCTCTCGTTGCGTGCGAGGGCGAGGCCGCGTGCCAGAACGAAGCGGAGCAGCGCCTCGTCCTGCTCCTCGGCCACGAGCTCCTGCGGGACCAGAACCACACGCCCTTCGGCGCTTGCAATCGCACGCACCCGTGCGCCGGGCGCGGTGTCGAGAAGGAAGAGGGCGTCGGGAAGGCCAAATGCGGGTGCCAGATCGCGGAACACCTTCGCCGCAGCCAGGTCAGCTGCCGGGGGGGTCCATGCATCATCGAGCGGGACGGCTGCATGGGGGAGCACGGCGAGGGTAGCGTCGGCAACGACCTGAATCACGCCCGCGTCGAGTGGAGCCGGGCGCAACGTGCGATCCCAGAACTCGCCGGTGAACAGACCGTCTCCGAGGGCCGGAAGGTTGGCGGGCAGCGACTCCAGCAGCTCAATGGACTCGTCATCGGCAGCACCGGCCAGTCGAAGCACCTGGAGCACCTGGAGCACGCCGTCGATGTGATCGCTGGCGTAGTACACGCGCTCCAGGGTACGCAGAACGGTCTCGCTCAGGGCTCCGAGGCGGACGAGATCGGACGCCACATCGAGAGCGACGGCGTCGTCCCCCTCCTCGTGCTCGTCGAGAATCCGGAGCAGTGACTCGAGCACGCGAACATCGTTCGGGAAGGTGGCTCGAAGCGCCTCGAGCCAGATCCGCGCATCCTCGGGTCGGTTCAGATCGTCCAGGAGCACCTCGGCGAGCGCACGCTGCGCCTGGGCCACCGTGCCCGTCTCGTCGGGAGGCGTCTCCTCGAGGAAGCGCTGCAGCGACTCGGCCAGGCGCTCGGACTGACCCGACGCGCGGCCCAGCGAGACGACCTGCCGCAGAATGGTGGCCGAATGGGGGAGCCTCTCGAGCGCAGCGCAGGCATCGTCGAACGCCTCGGCGAATCGCTCGAGCTGCTGTCTTGCGCCGGACCGCACATGAAGCAGCCTCCCTGCATAGGCTCCCTCGGCGTGCTCGATGAGCGGCGAGAGGAAGCGTTCGATGGCGTCCGGAGCATTGAGACGGTCCAGCAGTGCGAAGATGGGGTCGAGCACCTCGGCCTGCGTACTGGCGAGGAGGGCACGCGTGACGGCCGCCAGGATCTCTTCCCGCGGCGCATCGTCTCGGAACCTTGCCTCGGCCGCCTCGACGAGGGCACGGCCCCGCGCCTCCGGATCGACGTCCTGGCGTGCCAGCGCATCGAGGGCACGTCCGCGAAGAGCCGCATCCTCGGAACGCAACGCCGCATCGAACGCATAGTCCAGACGATCGGACACCGTGGCGGGGTCCAGCTTCAGTGCCTCGAGCAACGCCTCGAGCGCCGCGTCGGAGCGCTGCTCTTCCTCGGCGGCGAGGGCGCGCACGCGGAACAGCCCGGAGGCGAGGGGCGCCAGGGCATCCCCCGGTTCGATGCTGCCGAGGGACGCGAACACTTCGCTCGCGTAGCGCTCGGCCGCCGCCGCGTTGCCCCGGGCAGCCGCCACACGCGCCAGACCGGCCGTCGCGGCGATGTCGTCGGGATGCTCCAGATTGTGGTCCGTGTAGTGGTCGAAGGCCTCCTGCAAGGCTCCGGCGAGCTCGAACGCGTAGGCCAGCCGGAGGGTGAGTCGCACCCCGATCGACGGACTCGGGCTCTCGCCGGGCACCACCGCACCTGCTGCATCGGAAATGGGAGCGCCGTCCGGGACGCTCTCCAGCAGTTCGCCATACAGCGCGGCGGCCTCCGTGGGATGCCCGGCCAGCAGCAGCGTGTCCGCCAGGAGCGTCAGGATCTCGGTGTCGTCCGGCAGGAGCTGCAGCGCGTCCTGAAGGTCCTTGAGCGCCATCCGGTAACCCGACGTGTTGCGCACTCTCCAGCTCGCGCGGTCGCACAGCGCCCGCGCGCGCTGAGCGTCGTTCGCAGCCTGCGCCACCTGCTCCTCGAGCACGCGCAGCATCCCGCCTGCATCCCCCGCCTCGCCCAGAAGGGCCAGTCGCAGCTCGCGTGCTTCCTGATGGTTCGGATCGAGCGCGTTCGCCCGCTCCAGAAGTCCGTCAATCTCCGGAAGCGCATCTCCGCGGCTCGACCGAATTCTCGCCCACGCAACGAGCGCGTCCGCCGCATCGCGGGCCCGACTCGGATCCTCCCCGGCCGCTTCCACGACACGCTCGAGCAGGCCCTCGGCCTCCTCCGCGGCTCCGGACTCCGCGAGGAGTCGCGCCTGCTCGAGCAAGGGCCTGAGCGACTCCGGGTCCCGGTCCAGTGCCTGCTTCCACAAGCCTATGGCGCGCTCGGGACTCGCCAGCTCGGTCTCCGCGACGCGGGCAGCCTGCCCCAGCGCCGTCGCCGCAGCGGCCCCCTCCGCGATGGACCGGGCCATGGCTTCGAGCGTCTTCACATGGGCTCCCCATGAACCCTCTGCGGCCAACGCGCGCACCTTCAGATCCAGTGCTTCGACATCACTCGGCGAACGCTCCAGAATGGCGTCGGAGGCAAGCAGAACCAGCTCCGCGTTGCCCAGGTACTCGTCGGCGATCGACGCCGCCCGCAGAAGCTGCTCGCGCTGCACCTCCGGATCCTCGATCCGGTCCGTCGCTTCCACCAGAACGCGAACCAGCCGCTCCCACATCTCGTACTGTTCGAGGTGCTCCACCCAGGCGGTCCGGATCTCCTCGTCGCCGGGGAATCGCTCGGCAGCCAGCGCCAGAGCTTCCGCCGCACGCTCCGGATCGCCCCGCTCGCGAAGCAGCACGTCGCGAAGCTCCAGAGCGACGGGCAGGGCGGATACGGCGTCCTCGCACGAGGCAAGACTCGCGCGAAGGTCAGCCTCCAGGGCATCCACCCGACCCACCTCGAGCAGAACCGCACGCCGAGCCGACTCCCACTTCTCCTCGCCCGGACAACGCTCCACCAGCTCGTCGAGAAACACCAGACGCCTGTCCGCCATCCCGGCACGTTCGCAGAGACCCTCGGCCTCGGCCAACCACGACACACGAAGCTCGCCAACCTCCATCGACGCGAGGGCCTCCTCCATCTCGACCAGGCTGGCTTCCGGCTCGTCGAATCGCAGCGCCAACGCCGACAGCTCCTCCCGCAAGGCGGCGTCTTCCGGCCGGTAGCGACACAGGCGCCCGAGCGCCGCGATCGCGACCTGACCATCCCCGAGCTGGACCGCGAGCCGCCACGACCGTTCCAGCGCGGGAACCGCCGTCTCGGACACCTCCGTTCGAGACGCGTCCCAGAGCCACGCCTTCAGCAGATCCTCCTGTCGCGCGGCACGTTGCGCCAGCTCCTGGAGCCTCGTGCGCAGCGCCTCGTCGTCCGGTGAGAGCTCCCACGCACGGAGAATCTGCTCGAACGCACTCCCCGGCGCCTGCTTCCGGGTATCGAAGATGTTCGCCATCTCCTGCAGCAACTCGACCCGGACATTCGTCTCCACGGACTCCTGCAGGGCCTCCATGAGCCGCAGCACGATCTCCCACTGCTCATGCGCCTCCGCCAGCCGATACAGCTCGGAACGAACCCGCACGTTCGTCGGCGCGCTCTGTGTGGCGGCGATCAGCGTCTCGAAGGCGGCCTCCCAGTTGTCCAGCTCCTGCTCTTCCACGCGCGCCTTCGAGAGCAGCACGTCGGTCTCGGCGTCCGGCTCCCCCTCCTCCTGCCAACGGCGCTCGAGCCAGTCACGATGACGGGTCCACAGATCGTGGTCCCGGGCAATCCGCTCGAGCTCCACTTCCGCGCGAGCACGCAGACCCCGCTGACGGGCGGCCTCCGCCAGCACGTCGAACGCCTTCTCCGGCAGCCCGAGAACCTCTTCGGCGATGCGCGCCGAGCTGTGCATGGCCCGCCACAGTACCTCCTCGTTGCGACCGGCCCGCTCCCGGAGCTTCACATAGACGGGGAGGAGCTGCTGCCGACTCTCCGACGCCTCCGCCACCTCCTCCAGCATGTCGAGCACTGGACCCGGCTCCCCGAGCATGTCGAAGGCCTCTCCGAGCACCGCGAGGGCGGTGACCGGGTCCTCCAGCCTCCGGTGGAGCACCCGACCGAGCTCGGCATACAGCTCCGAACGGCGACGCTCGTCGCGATCCCGGTCTGCAAAGCGCTTCAGCAGCGTGGCCCACTCCCGCCAAAGCTCACCTTTCTCCGCCACCTGACGCGCAAGTTCCACCTGCTCCGCGCGAAACGGCACCATCGTCTCGGCGGTCGCCAGCAGGTCGAGGGCCTCTCCGTGCCGGTCCAGACGGTGATGGAGCACGCGCGCCGCACGAAGGAACACCTCCGCCTTCAGGTCCACGAGACCGGACGCGTCTGCGAGCATCTCGAGCACGCCCAGATGCTCCTCCCAGCGCTCCGCCGCGGCGTGAAGACGGGCCAGTTCCTCGAGCACCGACAGGTTCCCCGGCTCCAACCCAATGATGCGCTCCAGGTGCCGAACCGCACCGTCCGGGTTGTCGAGCTTCGACTCCTCGAGGCCCGCGAGCTCTCGCAAAAGCTCCACCCGCGCGTCATCATCAACCTCGTGCTCCACACGAAGCCGAAGGATCCGCGCGAGACGCTCCACGTCGTCCCGCTGACGGCACGAACGCTCCAGATCACGCAGCGCCCGTTCCTCCGAAGGGTCCAGCGTGAGAATCTCCTCCAGCACGTCCGCGGCCCGGTCGGCGTCGCGCAACGGCCCCGCCAGAAGCCGTGCCAGACTGAAGAGATGCCGCTTTCGCGTCTCCGGAGTTTCCTCGACATTCCCAAGCGTACGCAGGACCTCCGCGAGCTCCTCCTCCCGTCCCGCCGTCCGAAGCAATCGTGACAACGCCCGCAGCGCATCGAGATCCGCCGGCAACGCCGCGATCACTCCCTGCAGCGCGACGACCCGCGCGGCATCATCAGGCGCTATCCGGGCCAGCTCCCGGAACAGCTCCGAGCGTTCCCGTTCGTCGGACACCCGCGTGGTCCGCTCCTGCAGCAACGAACGAAGCTCCTCCGTGTCGCCCGAGGTCGCGTATGCGTTCCGAAGACGCGAGAACGGCCGTTCCTCACCGGGCGACCGGGACAGCGCGGTCCGCCAGGCCGTCACCGCCTCTGCCAGAGCCCCATCCGCATGGTGAAGATCGCCAACGCGCAACAGCACACGGCACGCATCCTCATCCGCCATCGCACCCGTGATCCCGCTCTCGACCGAACCGGCAATCCGCGTGCGAATGCCACCTTCCGCCGGGAGATCAACCAGCACCTCATGAACCGCCTCGTCCTCCGGGTCTGCCAGCAACGCCTCGGCGACCTCCTTCACTGCCGCAGCAACCCGGTCCTTCGAGGTCAGCATCAACGCCCAGCGCTGGGAGCGATAGACTCCGGGAAGCTCTCCGGAAGCGGCGAGCCATCCGTCCATCTCCTCGATCGCTGCGGTGCGGTCCCCAAGCAGGATGCTCCGGTCGATCCGCAACGGCCGCAGTGCCGCCTGGTCTGCACCGAACCGCTCCTCCACCGCGTCGCAGAGCGCCCGAACCGCGTCCAGCGACTCCTCGGCCACCGCCGCGCGGCCGAGCGACACCACACGCTCCAGCGCGTTCTCGTCCCCCACCTCCGCCCGCAGCGCCTCCAGCGCGCGAACCACAATCACGTCATCCAGATCACCCGCACCCGCAAGCAGTCGATCGGCCGCCTCGCGACGCGCCCACGTGCCCGGCGTTGCGTGGGCCAGAGCTCTGCGCCAGTGCGCCGCCGCAAGATCCCCTCGTCCGAGACGGTCCTCCGAAAGGGCGCCCAGCTCGCGCTCGCGCTCCGCACGCTCCGCCCCGTCCGGGACCGCATTGGCCGACGCGTCCAGTACTTCGTACAGCCGACCGTACGCCCGCTTCTCCAGGGCCCAGGAACGAACCGCGTCCACGACATCGGACGAGTGCTGGAGGGCGAGCGTCTCCGCATCCACCCCGAACGCGAGATCGGGACGCCCCAGCACCCGGAAGGTCGAAGAAAGCGCGCGGAGATCGGCGACGCGATCCGCTACACCACGCGACTCCAGCCGAGCCGCGCGTTCGAGGAACCCGACCCGGGCAGCAGGATCATCCATGGCATCCACGAGCGCCCGTGCCCGTTCGAGCAGCACACTCGACTCCGGCAGGGCGTCCCAGCCGTCGAACAACGCCTGCTCCGACCGTTCCGACTCTCCCTGCTGTTCCAGAACCTGCGCCAGCGCCAGCCAGTCCTCCTCGTCGCGCTCGGCGGGCGGAATCGCCTGAAGAAGGCGCGCTCGCTCCGGAGCGGTCTCCGCATCGTTCCCAAGCTGCCTGCAGAACCCACGAAGACCCTCCGCATCGAGCTCGCCCGTCGTGGCCAGGTAGCGTGCGGCCGCTCGCCCCAGCGGGGTCTCGGCAGGCTGCACCTCCAGAAGCCACCGAGCAAAATCGGGGCCGGCTTCCTGGTCGAGGACCTCGCGCATCTGGTCGAGCAACCCGGGCAGCTTCGGGACGATGTCCTCCCCATCGAGGGCTTTCCGCAGCAGCTCCTCCGCTTCCTCCCGCATCGTGGAATCCGACGCACGCAGCCGCCACGCTTCCAGCACCGCGATATCCGCCTGGCCGAGACGGAGCAGAAGCTGCACGCGATCGCGTTGCAATTGACTCCGTTCCTCAGGATCCATGACGCTCCGGAGCAGACGCTCCACGGCGAGGTGTTCCTCCTCGGCCCGATCCAGCCGCCGCATGAGGTCCCGGTAGCGGCCGAGCGCGATCCGCTCCTCGGGACGGGCCTGCATGGCCTCCAGAAGTCTCGCCGCGGCGCCCTCCGGATCGCCGAGCCGCTCCTCGAGTATCCGTGCGGAGCGCAGCGCCAGCTCCGAAGTCTCCGACGCGTCGACCGACCGGCTCTGGAGCACGGCCATGAGGTCCACCGCGTCCTGCCAGTGCTCACCATCCAGCAGGAAGGCCAGAACGAGCTCGGCATCGCGCTCCGCAAGCGGCTCCATCAGGGAGAGCACCAGCTCCGCACCGGCCTTCGACTCCGCAAGCAGCCCGGGGGCATCGGCAAGCAGCGGAAGGAGGCGTCCGGCAGCCAGATCAGGTCGACCAAGCTCCACCGCCTCGGTTCGCGCGAGTTCCAGCAGAACGCCAGACCGAACACGCTCGTCACTGCACCGCTCGAGCTGCGCCTCGAGCACGCCATGCACGGCTCCTGGCTCGTCGGCCGCGCAGACCCGGGACAGGAAGAACTCCGCCAGTGCGTTCGCCCCCTCCGGATCCAGACGAGGAAGCGTCTCGGCGATGGCGCGACCGACGGCCGCCGGCGCACCGACTCCGAGGGCCAACGCCGCCTCCACGAGCTGCTGCCGATCGCCGGCCTCCACCTCGGGGCCAAGATCCCGCAGCAGCCCGAGAAGCACCTCGAGGCGGCGCGCACCGTCCGGAACCAGCTCGGCTGCCTCCATCGCCTCCCGGAGCTGGCGCGGCGCCGATCCACCCCGGCGAGCAAGCGATTGAAGCCAGTCCACCAGCACCGGGTCGGCGTGTTCGGACACCATCGCACGGGTCCGCTCCCGAACGTCGCCGAGCGCAGCCGGCGAAACCTCCAGCGCCTCGCGAAAATACTCCACGGCAATCTCGCCGTCCCGAGTCGCCGTGAACGAGGTCTCGGCCAGTTCGAGCAACACCGGCACGCGACGGGCAGGCGCGGCATCGGTCAACCCGCGCCGTCGAGTCTCCAGAAGCGGGAGCAGGGACCGTGCGTCCCCGGCGTCCCGGATGAAGTCAACGAAGCGTCGCAACGCAGACTCCTCCATTCCCTCGGCAACCGGTAGCAGGTGCTCATGCGCATCCCGCCAGCTCACAACCTCGGCCTTCGCAAGATGCAACCACGCATCGAGCTGAATCGACAGCGACACGTGCTCCGGCCACTCGACGATGCGTCGCGCCGCATCCAGCGTTCGGCCGGCAGGACCCACGGACGCCTCGATGCAGGCGGCCGCAAGGCCGAGCAGAGCGACCGCATCCTCCGTGGCGACCGCGTGCTCCTCGATGGCGTCCAGCACCCGTGGCACCGAACAGGCGACGCCACCGATCCCACGCCACAGCTCCACGCGCTGTCCGGGCTCGGCATCCCCGGCGTCCAGCGAGAGAAGATACCGGACAGCATCCTCGGGCGACGTCCCGCGGGCAGGCGTGCGGAGAAGGCGCTCGAGCGCGTCACGCTGACCCGCAGCGCCTGCTTCCCGGAGCAGGACGAGGTGTTCCGACTCGCCACCGGGAGAGGCCTCCCAGCGCTCGACCTTCGCCATCCATTCTTCCGCCATTGACGCATCCTTTCCGACGGGCCGGGCCGCGCCCGCTCCTCGCGGGAGCACAGGCCCCTGGGGGTTCTGCCGGGACGTACCACGCGCCCCTCGCGCTGTACAGACGCCCAGCACGACGGCTCCTTTGACGCACCGCTCGAGGTGGCTAGCTTCCAGCAGAACGAACGGAGAGGCGCCTGCCCCGCGCCAACCACCCAATCCCCGACAGGTCCGGAAGCAATCATGGAGAACGACTTCTACAAGACACTCGGCGTCCAGCGGGACGTCGACGACGCCGCCCTGAAGAAGGCCTATCGCAAGCTGGCACGGGAGCACCATCCCGACGCCAACCCCGGGCAGGACGCCGAGGAGCAGTTCAAGCGCATCGGTGAGGCCTACGCCGTTCTCTCCGACCCGGACAAGCGCGCCCGCTATGACCGCTACGGACACATCGGTCTCCAGGAAGGATTCGACGCCGCAGCCTGGGAGCGCCATCAGGCCCGCCGTTCAGCCGGGGGACCTGCCGGGTTCTCGTACGAAGGCTTCGACCCGTCGATGTTCGAAGGCTTCGACCTGTCCGACCTGTTCGGTGGCGGCGCTGCTGCGCACGGCGCTGGATTCCACGTCGGCGGCAATCCGTTCGGGGGCGGTCGCGGACGGGACATCAACCTTGGCCTTGCCGCAGACTTCGAACAGGCTGCGAAAGGATTCCAGACTCGATTCACCTACGCTCGACCGGAACGGTGCAACCGCTGCGCCGGAAGCGGAGCCGAGGGTGGCCGCCGCTGCTCCTCATGCGGCGGTCGCGGTACCGTCGACACCCGCAAGACCCTCACGGTCAAGGTCCCGCCGGGCGCGGAGACCGGTGACGTCATCCGGCTCAGGGGCAAGGGAGCGGAAGGGCGCGGAGGACAGGGCGCCGGCGACCTCGTGCTGCGCCTCGAGGTGAAGCCCCACCCGTCCCTCGCGAGAGAGGGGCTCGATCTCGTGACCGAGGCCCGCATCTCGCCGCTGGCCGCCATGCTCGGGGGCACCGTGGACGTCGATGGGCTCGGCGGAACGTTCGTGGCACGCTTCCCCGCCGGAGTGAAGTCCGGAACTCGCCTGCGCATCACCGGAAAGGGCGTGCAGCGCGGGGAACGCACCGGGAACCTGCTCGCCGAGATCGTCATCGACGGGGGACTCTCCCCCCTCGACGAGGAAGGACGACGACTGGCGCTGGCGCTGCAGGAACACCTCGAGTCGACCCGCAGCAAGGACACGAAGGAAGAGGCGTAGGAGCCGGTGCGCACGCCGCTGACGCGATGCACTGACGCAGTGCAATCTCGTCCGGCTTGGCGCGAAACAGGGACTTCGGTAGACTCTCCGGCGCCTTCATGCCGGCGGCACGTCGCGCACTTGCCAGACCTTCGACAGCATCCGCACCGAGTCCACCCGGAGTCCTCCATGTCTCGCCACGCTCTCACGCAGGTCCACATCCGCTTCGTCCTGCTCGTCTCCTCGGCGGCCCTCCTGCTCGTACTCGTGCCTGGCTGCCGTGACAGCGCTTCGGAGACGTGCACGTCCAGAGAGTGCCTCGACCTTCCCGGTCGCGGCGGCAACGGGACGGGTGAAGACCCAACCGCCGGAACCGCCGTCGGGTCACAGGCAGGCAGCAGCGTGTCGGATCTCCCCGTCCAGGAAGACGCGGCCCGTCCCGGCGATCCCTGCAGCCCCGGCGAGCGAGCCTGTTCTCCCTCCGGAGAGGTGCTCGACTGCCCCGAGGACGAATTCGTCGTGTCGGGACCATGCCCCGAAAACGAGATCTGCAGCGGTGGTCGCTGCGTTCCACCTGCGGACTGCGAACCGGGGATCGTCCAGGGATGCGCCAGCGACTTCGCACTGCTCGTCTGCGGGGAAGATGGAAACACCTTCCTGACCGAACCCTGCGAGGACGGACTCACCTGCTGGGCAGGGCAATGCCAGGAGCTGGCGTGCCGTCCCGGCTCCCGACGGTGCGCCAGCGACCTCGACACCGAGATCTGCAACGAGGACGGAACCGGCTGGACGCCGGGTCCCGTCTGCAACCAGGCCGAAGGTGAGGTCTGCAGCGAGGGCTTCTGCGACGACCCGTGCGACTTCTTCTCCAAGGAGAGAACCTACATCGGCTGCTCCTACTGGGCCGTCGACCTCCCCATGTTCGCCGACCCGACGGATTTCTCGCGACCGGACCAGCGATTCGCCGCCGTGGTGCTCGCAAACCTCAGCGAACGGACCACCGAGGTGCAGGTCGTCAGCTACGGAGAAGCGCAGCCCGAGCAGTCGACCTACACCATCCCGCCCAACGGCACGACGACCATTCAGCTCCCGGACCAGAACATCTCCGGGTCGGGGAGCACGATGAACAGCGTCCACATCACCACCTCGCTCCCCGTCACCGCCTACCAGTTCAAGCCCCTCGACAACGTGGGCGCGGCATCCAACGACGCCTCGCTTCTTCTCCCCGACACCTCCCTCGGCAACGAGTACTTCGTCGTCACCTGGCCGTCCGGCACCGACCTCGATTTCCTCGGCGACTTCCTGCCCGGAGGCGGGAGCAATCCCCTCGATACCGACGACGGGCAATTCGGCTACTTCACCATCGTGGGCACCTCGCCGGGAACCACCACGGTGACCGTGCGCTTCTCCACCGACACCCTGCCCGGACCGGACATGCCGGCGTTCCCGGCCCGATCCGTCCAGCAATTCGAGATTCAGCAGGGAGAGGTTCTCAACTTCGAATCGGCCTCCGAAATCGAGCTGATCGGTGGTTTCATTCCCCGGGCCACCTCGCGCGACTTCACCGGAACCCGAGTCACGTCCACCCAGCCCATCGCCGTGTTCGCCGGCCACAAGCAGGCCGTGCTCGGAGAAGGCGGAGGCCCGGACGGTGACCAGACCTGCTGCGCCGACCGACTCGAACAACAGCTCTTTCCGGTCTCCACCTGGGGCAGCGAGTACCTCGTCGTCAAGGCCGCGCCGCGCGGAACCGAACCCGACTTCTACCGGGTCATCGCCGCGCGCGACAACACCTCCATCACCACCAACCCCACCATCAGCGGAGTCCACGGGCAGACCCTCAACGCAGGCGAGTTCGTGGAATTCTCCACTCCGCAGTCGTTCGAGCTGATCGCCACCGAACCCGTCATGATCGGCCAGTTCCTCACCAGCCAGCAGACCCGCGGCGCCGGCGGCATCGGCGATCCCACCTTCATCCTCCAGGTCCCCCGCAGCCAGTTCCGGCGCGACTACCTCGTCGCCGTTCCGCGCAACTACAATCAGAACTGGCTCTCCATCGTGAAGCCCGGCGACGAGATCATCCGCGTCAACAACCAGCCCGTGCCCGAGTCGTCCTTCACCGAGATTGCCAACACCGGCTGGCGCGTCGGGTACGTACCCGTCGAAGCGGGCGCTGTCCGCGTGGAGAGCGCGGACGTCTTCGGCATCTACGTCACGGGCTACTCCGGTGCCGTCTCCTACGGTTACCCCGGCGGCCTGAACCTGACCGAAGAGTAGCGGGCGCGAGCTGGCCGGGTAGCGCCACCGTCCGGGGCCACGACCGATCGTGCTCCGAATGGACACAGGAGCAGGCGCGGACCCGACATCCCCCCTTGACACCGAGGGGATCAGCACTTCTCGCTCGCGCCTGTGTGCCTACCCCGCCTGCGGCCGCGCAAGCCAGCACCACGGCTCCACCGGTCCCCGTTCCGCCTGACAGGATGCCCCATGTCCCGACTCACCCATGTCGTCGCTCTGCTCCTCCTGGCCCTCGGGGGCGTGCTGGCCGCCCCGGCCGTCGTCGCCGCACAGGAATTCGTGATCGAGGAAGCACCCGAGGCCGCTCCCGAAGAGAGCGGATGGTCCGGACGCCTGTCCCTGTCCGGAAACTTCTCGCTCACCCACAACAACAGGGTTGTCGGACAGAGCGACGGCACGACCATCGCCCTCGGTACGAACGTCAATGGCCGGCTGAGCTTCGCCCGCAACGGACACAGCCTGCGAAACACCCTGCGCGCCAGCCAGACCTTCAGCAGAACCCCGACCATCCCGGAACTCGTCAAGACCGCGGACGAGCTCCGCATCGAAAGCCTCTACCTGTACCACTTTCCGGAGGTGGACTGGATCGGCCCGTTCACCAGAGCACAGCTCAATACCGCACTGTTCCATGGCTTCGACGTGCGACCTGACGATGTCGCTTACTCCCTCGACGGCGATACCGTGGCCATCGACGACCGCATCCGGCTCACGAACGCACTCCGCCCCCTCACGCTTCGCGAGTCCGTCGGTGCCTTCGTTCGTCCCAGCAACGACCCGATGATCCGATCGATGCTGCGGCTCGGCGTCGGCGCAAGGCAGGTCTTTGCCGACGGCCAGCTCGTCGTCGCCGACGACGAGGAGACGCCGGACATCATCGAACTCGCCGAGTTGCGCAGCTTCAACCAGATCGGCGCCGAGGCCGTACTGGAGGCCACCGGCGAGTTCGAGGGCGGAAACGTCACGTACAGCATCGAGGCGGAGACACTCATCCCGTTCTACAACAGCCTCGCCAACGATGACCGAAGCGCCATCGACCTCGCCAACGTCGAAGTGGCCGCGACCCTCTCCTTCCGCCTCGTGACCTGGGCCTCCCTCGACTACCAGTTCCGCGCCGCACGAATCCCCGCCCTTGTCGAGGACTGGCAGGTCTCCAACAACCTGCTGCTGAGCCTGAGCTGGGCGGCCGGCTTCGGGGAGGAATAGCCCGGAGCGACGCACACGGCCAGCGTCCTCCGGACAGCGTTCACCGCAAGACGCGCGCGGACCCTGTTCGACGATGGGGCCGGACCGAGTGGACTGCTTCGGGAAGGCTTCGCCAACGGCTCCGGAGCCAGGAACCGTGACCAGTTCCCCCGCTCCGCCCGACCGGGCACGGCCGCTCCCTGCGTGCGCCCCGGATCTCCGCGGATCCCGTCGATCGTGCACACGCCCTGCAGGGCAGCGGATGACGCCGGCCGGGTCGCCGGTGGGTGTGACGAGCATCACACTCGACCCGGCGCAGCCGCTCAGAAGGGCAGGGGGAAGGGCAGACCCGGAAGCCCGGGAGGAAGCGAGAGCGGGTCCTGGCAGAGGTCGAGCAACCCGAACAGGCTGCGACATACCTCTCCGTCACGACACGTCGAATTGTCATCCGGATCGCAGCCGACGCAGCCCGCCTGAATGTCCACGAACGGAATGTCTCCGGCGCAGAATGTGCCGGACGGACACGTCGAGCCGAAGGGGTCGGAAGCGGTCGGCTCCCCGGAACGCGAACAGGTGCCCTTCATGTAGCACCCCACCTCGTCGTCACATCCGATCGCGAGCGGATTCGTGATCCCGAAGCGCTGCGCCCACTGGATGCACCCGAACGCCGAGCTGCAGCTCTCGGTGGTGTCCGCTCGGCAGGTCAGCGCGTTCTGCCCGGAACAGACATGGATCTCGCCCGGGGCCTCACACGGTGCGCCGGGGAAGGTCGACAGGCTCGTGCATCCGCCGCACGCGTTCCGTCCCGGATCGTTGCAGGCGAGCGTGTCTCCCCGGCACTCCAGCACGCCACACGTCTCGCACCGATCCCCCGGGCTTCCCTCCAGTGAGCCGCACCCACCGCAGGCGTTCTCCCCCAGGTCCTCGCACACCACCGTGTCCTCGTCGGTGCACCGCCACGTTCCGCACGGCCCACATGACGTTCCCGGGTCGGCAGGGAGCAGACCACATCCTCCGCAGGCGTTCGCTTCCTCGACCTCCTCGCAGGTCAGCCGATCGCTCCCGGCACAGCGCCATAGGCCACAGGCACCACAGGGGTCACCCGGGTCCGCCGGCAGGAGCGTCGCTCCCCCGCATGGGTTGAGGTCCTCCGTGCACTCCCCGTCCGCACAGGCCGAGGGGCAGCGCTGCTCCGTCCACCGGCGATCCGACGTGCATACGCGGAGACTCCGCGAGCCGGAGCACTCCCGCGCACCGGGCGTGCACGGCGGCTCCGCACCCGCGCATCGGCCGTCAACGCACGGCCCTTCGTCACCGCAATCCACGCTCTGCCGACAGTCCGGCAGCCCACACCGACCGAACTCCGTGTCGCAGCGTTCACCCACCTCGCAGTCGGCATCCCCCTCGCACTCGCGCGGTCGGCAGAAGCCCCCGACCACATCACAGTAGGCATCCAGGTCCTCGCACCCGGCCTGATCGCGGCAAGGCGGGAGACAGCGCCCCCCGATGCACAGCTCCCCTTCCTCGCAGTGCTCGTCCATCCGACACTCCGCGCAGCGACGCGAGATGGCATCGCAGACCGGGAGCGGTATGTCGCAATCCGCGTCGTACAGACAGGGATAGCTGCACGACCCACGTTCGCAGACCCCGCCACCCGGGCACTCCTCGTCTACCGTACACGGCCCGGGCTCGTCGCTCTCCGACCCGGACGCCTGGCCCGCAGAGGACGGTGCTGCATCCGCTACCGGTCCGGTCTCCACATCCGACGACGACGCGGGAATCGCCTCACCACGGCTGTCGCTCCCGCAACCACCCAGCAGCGCGAAGCACAGCGCCACGATGGCCAGCGCCACCGCGCGGCGCAGTGCACGGCACCGGTGATGGTTCTCCGGTACCGCAAGCGATTGAAGCCTGGTTGCGAGCTGCATGAATTCCCCCGATGACGAACATGGCCTGCCGCCACGGGGCCGACCGGCCCCGCGCGCCGTGGCGAAGACCCTACCGGATGCGGTCCCCGGGTTCCAGCCCCCTATCGGGTGGCAAGTGGCTGCGAGCGCAAGGGTTCGCTGCTCGGGACAGTTCGGGAGCATCGAAGCGCGTATCGCGAACGCAATGCCCGCGCGTCATCTGTCAATCTCGAGTGGAGCCAAGGGGGCTCGAACCCCTGACCTCTACACTGCCAGTGTAGCGCTCTCCCAGCTGAGCTATGGCCCCGAGAGGTAATGTCGTTCCCGGGCATCCCCGAGAACGGAGCGGCGAGGTAGCACGTGAGTCCGAACGCTGTCAATGCTCAATTGAGGTGGAGAGTGAGCAACGAAGGGCTCAGCGCGCGGCGGCACGATCGACATGACGCAGAAGCTCCTCGCGTCGAGTCTCGGGGAGCGACGAAGCTGCCTCCACGGCCATTCGGGCTTCGCGGAACTGCCGGCTGCGCATCATGGCGGCGGCCCGCACGAGCGTGACCGGCCGGCCGTCGAGCCCGCCATGGTCGCGCTGAAGCTGGTTGATCCAGCGCATCTGCGCGTCGATGGGCGCATCCGGTACCGCCAGCAGTCGGAAGAGCAGCAGATCGCGCTCCACGGCTTCGGGCATGGTCACGCTGATCCGGCCTGATCCCCGGAGTTGTGCGGTCCACCAGTCCTCGAACAGCAGGCGCTCTGTACCCGCGTCCCGGAGGGCGCTCCCATCCGGCGCCCGCACACGGAACCGCTCGGCGGCGAAGAAGTAATCGCCGGTCCAGCTGGCGAAGCGAATGGCAGTCGGCTCCTCGGGGTTCGACGCAACCCATTCCAGCACCGGCAGGCCCGCGCGCTGCGAAGCCGCTATGCCGGCCTCCAGCGCGTGCCGGAACTCACGCCAGACCGCGGCTCCCATGTCGTGGAAGGCCTCCGGCCCCTCCGCGGCCGCCCAGGCCTCCAGTCCGCCCGCATAGCTTCTTGCCAGTGACTCGGCGTCCGGTGGAGGCTCCCCGGCCTCCCCAGGCAGCGGGAGATCCAGCGCGTCGTGAAGGATGGCCCGTCGACTGCTCAGGAACCTTCGGCCAAGCTCACCGCCGAGTTCGAGGTCGACGGTTCGCGCATCGCGCTCCGCCCAGAGGGCCAGCGTTGCGCTCGATGGACCGGTCCACTCCGGGAGGACCAGCTCGGCGGGAATCTCCTGCGCCGGGTCGGTCGTCGAACGGGAGCACGACGACATCATCCCCGGGAGGGCAAGGACGAGCAGGGGAAGGAGGGCCAGCACTGGTCGGCCGGCGGATGGAAGGTGCAGGGTCAGAACCGGGCCTGGGCGAGGAGGGCAAAGCCGAGGACAAGGGGATCGCGGAACTCGCGTCGCGGGATCCCCGTGCGATCATCCCGCACCAGTCGTACCTGATTGTCGTCGTAACTGCCAACGACCTGACCGACGAAGCCCAGCATCGGGCTCGCGTCCCATCGGAGCGACAGCTTGAAGCTGGGGATCGGCCTCGCGTCCTCGCCGGTGGGCAGCAGCTCCCAGTTGTCCGCACTCCGGACCACGACCACCTGCTCCCCCGCGAGCTGTTCGGGCTGGTTGGGCACCTGCGGAATGAGGCCCTGGTACGTGGCGGGGAACTGCACCCCGACCAGGGCTCCCGGGGTCAGGCGTGGGCCACGGAAGGTATACTGCGCACTGAGCGCGGCGAGCACCTCCGGCGTCTGTTCGCTGTCTTCCGAGAAGGCGTTGAACGGGTCGAGCCCCGGGACGTTGATCAGCATGTAGCCGAGACTGCGGCTGAGGACATCCACACCGATCCTGGTGTTGCCGAACCCGAGGGTTCCGCTCACTGCACCCGCGTACGCCCGCTGGACCCGGGTACCGCCTATCCGGTCGGGGTCTCCAAGACTCTGCATGACCATGGACCCCTCGAGGCTCAGACGCCATGCCAGGCGTTCGTGGGTCGGTGGGGGAGGGCGCAGGAAGCTGTCGAAGAGCTCCGGGGTGTTCCGCACGAGCCGAAAGTCCGCGCTCGCCCGCGCCTGGAAGCCCTGATGCAGGCTGAGTCGTGTCGACACGCCCGCCGTGTCGACCGGCTCACCTTCCACATCCCCCTTCCGGTTCGTGCCCGACTGGAAGTAGCCCCCGTTGACCTCCCAGGTCATCAGGTCGATCGGACGAAACCCGAAGCCACCGAGCAACCCGTAGAACGCCTGCAGTTCGTTGTAGCCGTCGTCGCTCGGGTCCGCCGTGGCCTGGACCTGCTGCGTCGTCTTGACGCCGCCGAACGCGTAGAAGACAGGGTGGTTGAACTGCAGGCGAAGCGCAGGCACCGGGCGCCGATTGACCTCCGTGAAGATATCCCGCCCGCCCCACGAGAGATCCCAGGCGTATCCCAGCCGGAACCGTTCCGAGGTGTACGGAAACAGCACCAGCTCGATGTTGCGATCCCCGGTCTCCATGCGCGGAAGTGCCTCCGGGTCCCCGTCGGCGGACGTCTGCCCGGGGTCAACCGGCAGGGCCGAGCGCCCCCCCCCTCCCACATCGAGCGCCATCCGGATGTACGACCCGTCGTCCTGCAAGGAGACGTTGCCCGGCCCGAAGAGCCTCGTTCGCAGCACCAGCGCCGCCTCCGTGTGAAGGTTCGGGAGATAGCCGGGCATCTGCCGATAGAGCACCAGGTGCGACAGCGTCTCCTGACCGCTGTCGCGGCTGTCCAGATTCTCGAACGGAAAGAAGTTTCCGTCGCGCGGCCCGAAATCCGGCGCCGGACTGTTCACCAGCGTCTCCCCGGGGCCCGCGAACACGTTGTCGTCGGAAAACACGAACGTGATGCGCGTATCCACGAAGTCGCTGCCGCGGCGCTCGGGCGCCTCCTCCACCGACTCTTCGCCCAGAACAGTGCCGGGGATGAGAAGGGCGAGGAGCGGAACGATGGCTGTCAGACGCTTGGGACTCAAGGCAGTTCTCGCTGGGCGGTTGGAACGGAAGAAGGGAAGGGAAGTGGAACGGCCCCTCATGGAGCGAACACCAGGTCGGTCTCGAACCGGGGAATGACGACGCGAAGCACCACACCTCCGAGGTCGACGAGCCGCAGCGAACCGGTCACCGACCGAAGCTGCCGGCCGGCATCGCCACACCGGTAACCCGGCGGATCGTCCGGATCACCTTCCACCCCCGCGTGCGGTGCGCAGCCCGCAAGCGGGTCGTACCCAGCCGCACGGGTCGCATCGGCCACCTCGAACGCGATCCCACCCACCGATGCGCTGAACTGGTCGAACTGACGAAGACTGGACATCTCGGTACACGTGAGATCGCGCTGACATCGACTCCGGCACGCCCGCTCGTCCGCGCCCTCGATCTGGCCCGAGCCGTCGAAGTCGCAGTCGTCGAAGCGCGTGCTCAGCACGCCCCCCTCGATGCGCACCAGCGCGCTGTCCCATGCGCGCACGAGCGTGTTGTCGCCCAGCGTCGCCTCGTCAAGGACGTGAGGAAGGACCTGCACGAGGGACCCGTCCACCTCGGTCCGGTAGGCACAGGCGCCCGGAGCACCGGGGTCGGCCGGGTCCAGAAAGGCCTCGTCAGGCACCTCGCCCACCCGCCCGACGCCCTGGATGATGTAGTTCGGGAACGTCAGCTGCGTCTGCCCCTGAAACTCGGCCACCCCGCCCGCCAGACTGCACAGGCGGTCCCCGATGGTGATCCCGTCCGGGAAGTTGAACGTGAAGACGAACAGAGATGTCCACGGCTCCTGACCCACTCCGCGCGGCTCCCGACCCGTGCTCCAGTCAGGCAGCGCGTCGCCCACATCGGTCGCATAGAACCCGTTGGCGACCACATTGGTCACCATCAGGATGCCTTCGCCGATCCGCGCCTCACGGCCGAAGAGCGGCGACAACCCGGCAGGATTGTCCGGGTTGAACCTCACGTTGCGCACACGAGGCTCGGCGAAGAAGAGCGGCGGACTGATGCCCAGCCCGAAGGACGACATCTCCCCCTCCGGCGCTTGCTCCTGGACCCAGATTCGGGTGTCGCCATAGGTGTACTGCAGCCCCACACGCGCAGATCCGCGTCCCTCGACAAGCCGAACCGTTCGCTCGGCCTCGGCAATCCTGCCCGGCACGCTCGTCAGTCGAACCTCCCCGTCGAACCCCCTCATGCGCTCCCCACGCCGGTCCCGCGCAATGATGTCGAGTTCCACCTCCAGGGGCATCGTCGTGAAGGGGAGGGGGAAAGCAGGGGAACCCGGTTCGACCGGCGCGACGAGACGAACCTCGAAACCGCTCAGCGCCCCACGATCCGGAACCACGGGGTCCTCCGCACACGCCGCGAGCAGCACGAGGCTGCCAACGAGGACAACGTGCTGGACGACGCGGTGTCCGCGGTGCGACCACCGGGCATCAGTAACAGGCTTCATCGTTGTACTCGGCCTGGATCCAGTCCATGAACTCCGCAGCATCCATCCCCCCCTGATGCTCCAACTCCCACAAGGACTTGTTCGTCGGGAGGCGACGCGAAATTCGCCCCTCGCTCTCCCCGACGAGACAGGGAACCGTGAGACAGATCTCTTCCGCGTCATCCGCGGCCCGACGCCTGCACCGATCGCGAGGGGACTCCGCGGCCAGCGCCAGACAGGCCTCTGCCCCCCGCTCTCTCGCACAGGCCTCTCGCGGAGAGACCGGGTCGCGTCCATCGCACACGCCGCTATCCAGCACGGCGTCTCTCGCACGCTCCACGCACGCCTCCCGGTCCGCCCGCCGGAACAACCCGTCGCAGCCCTCCGCCGCGTCGGCCGCGGTCCGGATGCAGCGTTCCAGGAGGCTCTCGGACGAGAACTCCGCCGACAGACAACGCGGTGCCTGGTCACGAATGCAGTGCTCACGGTCACCCAGGGGTTCGAAGCCATCACAGACCCGCCCGTTGTATGCGGCGAGGTCCCGCCTGCAGTCGGCGAGCAGTGGACAGGTGTCCTCGTCCAGTCCGCGATCGCTGCACCGCGACAGGCAGGACGGAAACTGGTTCATGTAGTCGATGGTCGAGTCGCGGATGGGTACCCCGGTGTCCTGCTGCGTGTTGTTGAACTGAAGCAGCCGAAACCCCGAGCCACCGCGGGAGATGTAGTCGTTCGTGGCCAGGGTGTAGAAGCGGTTCGCGTAAAGCGACTCGCCATCGATCAGGATGTCCGTGGCCACGGCGGGGCTGACGCTGCAGTCCATCGTAAAGCTGATCCCCGACACCTGGAGCTGCGTCGCACACCCGCGACCGCTGGAGCGCCGCGCGTTGACGTTGAGGAACTCCTGAACCTCGTTGCCCGACATCTTCAGCGTCGTGATCGAATTCGGGAACGGGAACACGTTGTACATCTGCTCGAGCGTGACCGGCCCCTGTGGCATGTCCGCCCGAATGCCAAGAGAGTTCGTGGCGGCGAATTGCGTCTCGACCCGGTTGCGAAACCGGATCGAGTCGGAGACGATGTTGCCGAGGGGGCTGTCCCCTCCGGATGCCCCGAATCTCATCACGCGCTGGGGGGCATACGCGATGATCCGGGTCAGATCCAGCGTGCGCGCCATCTCCATGACGTACGGCTCGAGCAACCGCACCATCGGTGTCCACTCGGGAAGCCGGCTGTCGATCGGGATCGCCCGATAGGTGTGGCTCACCACCCGGAACGGACGAATCGGGTCCGGGCTTCGCTCGATGGCCAGATCCAGTCGACCGACATACTTCGTGAACGCTCCTCCGTGGGACAGCACCACCGGCTCGCCTTCGGCATCCTCGATGACCCGCGGGGGATCGAGGATGACATGGAGGTGGCCGCCCATCACCACGTCGATTCCTCGTGTATTGCGAATCAGGAACTCGTCCTCGGCGAGGCCCGCATGCGACGTGACCACGACGAGATCCACCGTCGGACGCAACAGGTCGGCGTACTGCTGCACCGCCTCGACCGTGTTGATCGGGACGATGCCCATCGAATTGTCCCCGAACGTGATCGACGACAGCGAGGAGAAGTTTCCTACGCCGATGATCGCGATGCGAAGCCCATCCTTCTCCACGACATTGAACGGACGCAGGACGTGATCCAGCCAGGGGCCTTCAGGATCCCGGGGGTCCCGGGTCGGTGGCCGATACCGGTAGTTCGCCGCGAGCATCGGGAAGTCACCGAACTCGTGCAATACCTCCACGAGGCGGGCCGTCCCCTCGTCAAACTCGTGGTTGCCCAGCGCCACGCCGTCCGGACGAAGCAGGGACATCGCACGAATCTCCACCTCGCCCCGGAAGAGATTGAAGATCGGCGCGCCCTGAAAGCAGTCACCGGAGTCCAGGTAGATGGACCGGCCGGCGTTCGCCCGCTCCCGCTCGATGACGTGGGCGAGACGGGCGACGCCTCCGAACGGGGCATTCTCCGGCAGCAGTCCGAGGTTCTGGTCAGTTCGCACGACGTCCATGTCGTACGGCAGCAGACGGGAATGCCAGTCACTCGTATGAAGAATCGTCAGGGAGAGCGCATCCGGCAGCTCGCGCGGCTGTCCCTCCTGGATGGCACACCCCGCAAGGAGCAACGCGAGGACCGTGAACCCGGCCACCAGAATCGGTCGGGAACAGGGGCCCAAGGCGGGTCGTCCATCCGTAGCCCTCATCACCATGCCTCTAGTCCTCCGCCGGGATCATGGCCTCCGCGTCGGGAGGAAGGACCTTGTAGATCCTCGGGCCGGATCCGGGCGCGATGTGGTCGAGGAGTCCAGTGACCCGCTGCCACGCGGATGGAACCGGCACGTCGGCAAGCCCGAAGATCTCCTCGTGCAGCAAGCCACCGCCCTCCAGCTCAAGATCCCCGAAGCCGGCCAGATTGGCGTCGCTGACGATCTCCACGTCTTCGAGGACCACGAACTGCCCCTCCCAGGGAGCCAGGGTCTCGACATCGTTGCTGCCGAGCTCCGCCGCGTCCAGGGGCACCGGCTCCGGCACCGGCGCTGTTCCGGTCACCGTGAAGGACGATACCACCACCTGAAGCTTGCCCCGATCATCGTCGGGAAAGCGCGAGAAACTGCCCTCGACCGTGACGACGTCCCCCGGGGCAAGCTCTCCGAGGTCAACCTCATGACTCCCCTGGCTGAAGCGGTTGAAGACGTAAATCCCCGACCAGGCACCACCCTCCGGGTCCTGGACCCAGAACTGGTTCACCCGGTTGTTCGAGCCAGTCGAAGGCTGCAGGAACCGATCGACGGCCGTGACGACAACCCCCTCAAGGCGAATGCGAGCGCCGAAGGCCGGACGGTCGGATGCCAGCGCCGGATCCTTCAGCGCGCGCACCGTCAGAAACTCGGGCTCCGTCGGCTCCGTCGGCTCCGTCGGCTCCGTCGGCTCCACGAACTCCCCGTCCAGGTCCTCCGCGCTGCGTGGCAGAAGCTTGAAGGTCGTCTCCCCTCCCGAGACCGTGCGCACGAGGATGCCCACGGCTCCGTCGAAGCTGTCCCCCTCGGACAGCGTCGAAAGCGCCATGAACTCGTTGTTCAGTATACCACCGTCGGTGATGCCGACATCTCCGCCGTCGGCGTAGGCTGCCGTGGATGTCACGCTGAACGCCGGGATCGAGACCAGGTTGTCCACGAGGGGTCCGAGAACCACGGAATCACCCGACACGAAATCATCGAGCGAGAGATCCGCCACGATCGGAGCGTCGGCCGTGGCCACTCGCTCGAATGCCTGAACCTGCAGCTGAAGCCGTCCGGACTCGTTGTCCGGGAAGCGCGTGAAACTGCCCCGCAGATGGATGACATCGCCCACCGCAAGGTCGCCGATGTCGACCGTCCAGGTCGATGACTGGCTGCGATACTGATTGAACACGAAGAGTCCACTGTCCGGACCGCCCCCCTGATCCTGGACCAGGAACTGGTTCACCCGGTTGTTCGTGACCCCCGGCTGCCGGTAGCGATCCACGGCCGTCACCACCACGCTCTCCAACTCGACCACCGTTCCGAAGGCCGGACGGCTCTCCGGGTCCCGAAGCGCTCCGACCGTCACCGACTCCGCAGGCGGGGCCGCCCCCGCCACCACGTCCGCCTCGGACCGGGGCATCAGCACGTGCTCGTCGAACGTGAAGACCGGGATACCGTCGATCCGGGAGAAGGACTGGCCCACCTCGCGCTGCGCCGTCGGGATGCGATACAGGTTGTTGCCGACCCGCAGCCCGCCCGTCACCTGAAACTGGCCAAATCCCGCATTCGAATTCGTGACATCCACGTCCTCCACCCGCACCAGGACACTCTCCCACTGCCGCGCGCTGGCCGATCCCGTGGCAATGTCCGCAGGGGCCACCACCTCCGCTGCGGGCACCGGAGCCTCGCCGGTCACCTCGAAGGACGTCACGGTGATCTGGTCAAAGTCGAAGAACACCTCGTAGATGCCGTCCAGCGTCACCAGGTTGCCGGGCTCCAGCGTGTCGACATCGACCCGGTCCCCACCCGCGTTGAACACGTAGATCCCGCTGTACGGGCCGCCTTCCGGACTCTGCACGAAGAACGAACCCGTGCGGACCCGGTCATCGTCCACCTCACGGAATCGATCCACAGCGGTCACCACCGCGCCCTCGACCCGCACCGGTGTCCCGGAGGACGGCCGCAGGTCGTTGGCCGGATCCCGCAGGGACTCGATGCTGTAGACTTCACCCTGCGGGATCTCCCCGTCCTCGAAGTCCTCCGCCGATCGAGGCAGGATCGCTCGTTCGTCAAAGGAGAAGTCCATCACCCCCGTCACGGACTCGAAGGCGAGCCCCGTCGGTGGCGGAAAGTCGGCGCGCCGAAACAGGTTGTTGCCCACCAACAGGTCCCCGGTCAGCCGGAACCGGCCGAAACCGGCGTTCCCCTCGAGCACCGCAACGTCCTCGACGCGCACGAGCACACTCTCGTACTCCCGACCCAGCAACCCGCCGGTCGCCACGTCCGCTGCGCTGACCACCGCCGGCGAGAGCGTCGCCGTACCCGTGCGCTCCACCGCTTGCACCGTGATCTGCGCGCGTCCGAACGCCTCGCCGTACACACCCCGCACCGTGACCTCGTCCCCCACCGAGAACCCCTCCATGTCCACGACCGGCGGCTCGTCCGCAGCGCCGTTGAACACGTGAATGCCGCTGAACTCCCCGCCGTTCCGCTCCTGCACCCAGAAGTTCCCCGTTCGACGGCGATCGTCATCCACCTCCTGGAACGTGTCGATCGCGGAGATCACCACACGTCGCAGCTCGACATCCGCACCGAGGGACGGCCGATTGACCGATGCCGGATTGCGAAGATCGAACACCGTCAGGCGCCCGGGATCGTCGGTGAACGTATCGCTCGGGCCGTTCGAGGTCGACACCGGCGGAACGCGCGTATCCTCGCCCGATGTCTCCCGACCACTGCATGCCGCAACGAGCACCACCAGAAGGAACAACACCGAAAGCCGGACAGCCTGCACAGCCGAACCCCTCCCGAAGAACCATGACCGTGAATGAAGACGCATGACGAGCAACCCCGAGTCCGGTGAATCCAGCGACCGCGAGCAATCCCCTCGCAGCGCAAGGCCCGCCAGGAACTCCCCGGGCGACCTGCAGCCACCCCGTATTCGCGTGGTGGGAGCAAGTAAAGCGGTTGCCGCCGTTGTTCAACACTTGACCCCAGCGTCGCATCGACGTCACGGAGCGACCCTCTCTCCCCATGAAGTCGGCCCCCCGCCGGAAATCCGCCAGGAGGAGGGTGCTCCGCAATGCATCACGCCGTTGCTCGTGCAACGAAATGTCGCTTGCAGCGACCAACAGCCCAACCTAGCAACGTCCACCGAACCGAACGCCGGGGCACCGGCGGCACCCATCTCCCCCATCTCCGGACACCACACCCCATGCCCACGTCCATCTTGCTCGCCAGTGAAGGCGTCCAGGCCGGCTGGCTCACCAACGTTCTCCTCGACTTCGCGCGGGGCGGGGCCGAGTGGGTCCTGTGGCTGCTGGTCTTCCTCAGCATCGGGACCGTTGCCATCCTCGTCGAGCGCCTTGTCTTCCTCCGGCGCGCCGACGCGGACCGCGAACGCCTCCGACGACTCATCCTCGACCACGTGCCCGAAGGCGAGGCGGACGCGCTGCTCGCCCACCTCGAGCAGGACGAGTCCATGGAAGGCAGAGTCCTTGCCTACGGCGTCCGCGAAATGGAACGTGGGCCCCACGCCGTCGAGGAACTGTGCCGTGGCGCCATCGGTACCGAACGACTCCGCTACGAACGCGGCCTCCCCTTCCTCGCCACCGTAGGCTCCAATGCCCCGTTCATCGGACTCTTCGGCACCGTCATCGGCGTCATCATGGCCTTCGACCAGCTGCGCAACCTCGACGCGGACGGCGCCGCCGGAGGACCGTCCGAAGGCGTCATGGGCGCCATCGCCGAGGCCCTCGTCGCCACCGGCGTCGGCCTCCTCGTCGCCATACCGGCCATCATCTTCTTCAACGTGCTCAAGAGCCGCGTGAACCGAATCGTCACCGGCACCGACCTGCTGCTGAGAACCCTCGTGGCCCTCCTCCACGAGCGCCGTACACCCGAGCACAGCGAGTAATCCCCATGGCCGGCCCCATCGACTCCGGGGACAACGACGTGATCGCGTCGATCAACATGATCCCCTTCATCGACATCGCCCTCGTGCTGCTGATCATCTTCCTCGTGACCAGCAGCTACATCGTCTCCCACTCCATTCAGGTGAACCTCCCCGCCGCCGCCTCCGGCGGTGAAGCCACCGCCTCCACCGTCGGAATCGCCGTGGAGTCCGACGGAAGCCTCCGCCTCAACGGCACGCCCGTCCAGCGCGATGCACTGCTCCAGGCCCTCCGCAACGAGGTCGCGAACGACCCCGCCACCCAGGCCATCATCGCCGGCGATCGCGGCGCCGAGTACGGCATCGTCGTCGATGTGCTCGACCTCGTGATCCAGGCCGGCATGCGCTCCTACCAGCTCAACATCGAGCGAAGACCCGCAGAGGGGACCTCGACACCCCGATGACCGCTCCCCGCCGATATGATCCCCTCGCGCACACGCCTGGCACCCGGCTGCCCCGCCCCGTGTACGCCATGCTCATCCTCGGGGCAGCCGTACTCGTGCACGCCGCGCTCGTGGGCATCTTCGCCGCCAATCGCGCGTTCCTCGGCCACGACGGGGCGCCGGACGAGCCGCTGGTCTACACCATCGCGTTCGAGGTCGAACCGGAACCGGAGCCGGAACCAGAACCCGAGCCGGAACCCGAGCCAGAGCCCGAACCCGAGCCAGAGCCCGAACCCGAGCCAGAGCCCGAACC
>REDH01000039.1 GCA_007693585.1 Deltaproteobacteria bacterium | reverse complement strand
ACGGGTTCGGTGGGTTCCGCGGGTTCGGTGGGTTCCGCGGGTTCGGTGGCGCCCGGGTCGGTGGGTTCTGGTTCGGTGGCGCCCGGGTCTGAGGGGTCCGTGGGTTCGCTGCTGGCGGCGCGGTCCGACACGAACGCCATGCTGAAGTGGGACACGAGGGCGGTGACCGTCTGTCCGCTGATCACGCCCGGGCGTTCCTCGAAGGTGGTTCGGTCTCCGGGTCGGGTCCAGAGGAGGACGGGGTCGGTGGTGCCGGTTCTGAAGGGGATCCGAGCGGTGATGGGGGGATCGAAGACGAGTCCCGCGGGTTCGAGCAGGAAGACCGGAGAAGCGAGGGCGAGGCCGGGAGGGACGAGCGCGGCGGAGTCGTCGTCGGAGAGTGCGGCCACGGTGATGGTGGTGTCTTCGGCGAGCAGGCCCGCGGGGAACAGCAGGGTCAGGGTGCCCACGCCGGAACTGTCGAAGGCGAACGTTGCGGTTCCGCCCATGGGTCCGACGACGCTGCGGGCGACCTCGCAGCCGTCCAGATCGAGCTCGTCGCAGGGGTCGAACTCGGCGGTGATGGGGACGCAGAGTCCCCGGGATTCGCGGAATCCCTTGAGGCAGGTGTCGCAGAGGGCGTCGGCGGACCCGTCGGACTCGATGCAGCTCCGGTCGAGGGTGTCGCATTCGAGGTCATCGCAGGTGTCGAAGGCGCAGCCGTCGAGGGTGGGGTTGAGTTCGCACCGCACGCCCCCGTTGGGGCCGCAGGTCCACTCGAGGCAGGATCCGCAGGAGTCGCCGAGGTCGACGGGGAGGGGGCTGCATCGTCCGCAGGGGTTTCGGGCTGCTTCGCCGAGGTCTCCTTCGCAGGTGAGGGCTTCGCTGTCGGCGGCGCAGGCGAGGGAACCGCTGCCGCATTCGCCGCAGAGCTGTCCCTCGACGCCGCGGAGGGGTCCGCACCCGCCGCAGGCGTTGCGGGCGTCGCCGCCGAGGCACTCGACGTCGTTGGGGGTGACGCAGACGACGATGCCATCCCCGCACTCGCCACAGGCCGAAGCGGGGGGCATGTCGAGGTCGGCGGCGCCTCCGCATGGGTTGCGGTCCTCGGGCCGGATGGCGGACTCGCAGGCGAGGTTCAGCCCGGCGCAGATCCAGAGGCCGTCGACGCCGCATGCTTCGCCGGGTCGTTCGATGCGGTCGGTGCAGTTGCCGCAGGCGTCGGGGAGGACGGGGTTGCTGCATCGCATCGCGCCGGTGCCGTCGCAGACCCAGGTGCCGCCGCCGCAGGGGCCGCAGGTTTCGCCGGGGACGCCGGGCAGTCGACCGCAGCCGCCGCAGGCGTTGACCGGCTGGCCGAGGGCACCGGGCACGCACGCGAGGGTCGCGCCGCCGCCCTCGTCGCAGACGAGGATGCCGTCGCCGCAGCCGGCGTCGCAGGGTTGTCCGGGCTGCGCGGGCTGTCCGGCGAAGCGGAGTGTTCCCTCGGCACCGCAGGCGTTGCGGGTTGGCCCCTGGCACTCGAGTCCTTCGCGGGAGGCGCAGACCCACCGTCCGGTTCCGTCTTCGCACAGTCCTCCCGGTCGTCCCGGCAGGGCGGCGCAGCCGCCGCAGGCGTTCGGGTCGCGGGCGCCGACGCACAGGGGTTCCCCGTCCTCGCCGCAGATCCAGGTGCCCGCCGCATCCGGTTCGATGTCGGCGCAGGGGCCGCAGGCGCTGCCGATCTCCACGGGCAGGCGCCCCGGGGTGCCGCAGTCATTGAGCGGGGCCTGGCCGAGGCACCGAAGCGCCTCGACGGCGGCGCATGCGAGGGTTCCTTCGCCGAACGGCCCGCACCCTTCTCCCGGCGACGCGGGAGCGCCGTCCCAGTCGAGGGGGCCGGCGCCGCCGCAGTCGTTCACGATGCCGATCGGGGGGCCGGGCTCCGACGTGGGGCCGGAGGACGACACGTCGGAATCCGTGGCATCCGCTTCGCTGCTGGCCGACACGTCGTGGGACGATGGGCCGTCGCTCACGTCCGCGGACGTCGATCCACCCGTCGGGAGGGTGCTGTCGCTGCTCGCGTCGGCAGGGTCGCCCCCGCACGCGGCGAGGACGAACAGGGCGGCTGTGGCCACGAGTGCGGGGAACCGCAGTTGCCGGGACACGGGGAGCGCGGTGCGGAGCGATGAGGACATGCGGAGGGTCCGGGATGGGGGAGGCGATGCGGGATCGGGGTGCCCGAGTCCTGGCGGAAGTTACGGGGCGTCGTCGGCGAACGCGGGGGTCCCGAGTCCGGCTCCGGTCAGGCCGAAGACCACGCCCACGGAGATCGCGTCGTCGATGCCGTCGCCGGTGCTGTCGACGTCGGCAAGGGAGGCGAGGACGCCGGCCGTGCTGCAGGCCAACCCTGTGAACTCGCAGAAGGGGGGGTCCTCCGCGCCGCAGCCGGTGTCGTTGATCGGCTGCTCGGGATTGCAGAAGACCTGGAGCTCGGACGCCGTCGTCTGCGTCATCAGCACGGTTTGGTCCGGGTTGATGCCGGCGCAGGTGCACTCCCGGAGGATGCCGTCGTCGAGGGCGATCAGATCCTCGACGAGGAGCAGCCCCCCCAGCTCCCCGCCTCCGATGTCGAGCCCGATGAACTCCTCGACCGGGCTCACGATACTGCCGCCGACACTCTGTACCTGGATGAACAGGTGGACGTCGTGGAGGTCAAGGCCACGAAGGCGCTCGGCGAGGGCTTCGGGCTCGGGGTCGGCGAGGCCCGGGAACACGCTGACCCGGACGGGAATCCAGCCGAGCGCGGGCACCACGGACGGCCCGGCGGTGATCGTGTTTCCCGAGAGGGTGGCGTTGTTGAACTGCGCCCGTGCTCCTCCGGGGCCGAGACCGGAAGGCAGGGCCTGAAAGGTTCCGTTGCCATCGCGCCGGTCGGGCCAGCTTGCGGCCCCATCGCCGCCTGCGTCCACCACGGGCCAGATGCTGATGCCGAAGACGCCCGAAGGGTCGAGCACGACGAGGTTCGACGCGATGCCGCGCCACTCGAACATCAGGCTCGCGATGTCCTGCCGTGCTCTCTCCTCGAGCACGTCGCCTCCTTCCGGCAGATCGAAGAGGCTTCGCTGCGCCGCCTCGTACCAGCCAAAATACGCCGAGTCCCCCAGGCCGTCGCCGCTGTAGTCGCGGCAGCAGGCGATCCCGCTGCTGTCGCCGATGCCCGGAAGGTGGAACGCGTGGACGAAGCTGCGCACATTCGAGAAGGTGTAGTCCGTTCCCGGGACCGTGGCGTCCACGCAGGCGCAGCCCACGCACACCTCGCCCGTCGCGCACGCGGAGTCCTGCCGGCATGCGCAGGAATCGTCGCCGCCGTTGCCCGGCTCTCCGTCGCCCTCGAATCCGGTGCAGGTCAGGAAATGGGGGTCACACTCCACGTCGAGGCATGCCTCGCAGGTCTCGAAGTTGTCACCGACTTCGTCGCACTCCTCTGCACAGCGGTCGACGGCGCAGGCCACCGAGTCACCGAGGCACATCGAGCAGTCGGCGCTCAGCGCGCTGCCGCTGTCCACGCAGGCGGCCACCCGCGCAGCGAGCGTCGCGATCGGTCCCAGGTCGCGCTCGTCGTTCGCGCAGGTCCCGAGGAGGTCGCCGAAGATGAAGTCGCCGTTGATGGTCAGCACGTCGCCGTCCGCCGAGTTGATGCAGGCGTCCTGCAGGCCCGAGGGGGTCCAGCCCACAGGCTGGCTGGCTGTGGGCTCGCCGGTCGGTTGTCCGGAGGTCGGCTCGCCGGTCGGCTGTCCGGAGGTGGGCTCGCCGGTCGGTTGTCCGGAGGTGGGCACGTCGCTCCCCGGGGTCGCGCCGGCCACGCACTGGCCATCCATGGGGCCGAAGCCGGGTAGGCACACGTCGCAGCGCGCATCCCGGGATCCGTCCGAGGGAACGCAGCTTCGGTTGCGCGCCGTGCAGTCGAGGTCGGCGCAGGTGCGGAATCCGCAGCCGGTCAGGGCGGTATTCAGCTCGCAGCGCACGCCGCCGGTGGGCCCGCAGGTCCACTCGAGGCAGCTCCCGCACGAGTCGCCGATGTCCACGGGGAGCTCGCTGCAGCGCCCGCAGGGGTTGCGCGCGTCGTCGCCGAGGTCTCCATCGCACCGCAGCGACGATCCGTCGTCACCGCAGGCCAGCTCGCCGCTGCCGCAGGTCCCGCACGGCTGCCGGAGGCTTCCGCGCAGGGGCGTGCATCCGCCGCACGCGTTGGTGTTCTCGCCGCCGAGGCACTGCACCGCGTTCGGCGTGGTGCACACATGGAGGCCGTCGCCGCAGGTGCCGCAGCCGGTTCCGGGTTCCGCGGCCAGCGCTTCCGTGCCGCCGCAGGGGTTGCGCTCCTCCGGCCGGACCACGCTGCCGCAGTGGAGGTTCACCCCGGCGCACTGCCAGATGCCGTCCACACCGCACGCCTGGCCGGGTCGCTCCGCGCGAGCCGTGCAGGCCCCGCACCCGTCCGGCGCCGTCGGGCCGTCGCAGAACATGGCGCCCTGTCCGTCGCACGTCCACGTTCCGCCCCCGCACGGTCCGCAGGTCGCGCCCACGCGCCCGGGCAGGGCCCCGCATCCGCCGCACGCGTTGGGCGGTAGACCGAGGTCCCCGGCGATGCACTCGAGTCCGCCCTCACCGTCGCACACCAGCACGCCGTCGCCGCAGCCCGCGTCGCATCCGTCCCCGGGCAGCGCCGGCTGCCCGTCGAACCGCAGCACACCATCCCCCCCGCACGCGTTCTCCCCGGGGCCTCGGCAGGTCAGCGCCTCCCGCGAGCCGCACACCCAGCGCCCCGCGCCGTCGTCGCACAGGCCGCCCGGGCGACCGTCCAGCCCTGCGCAGCCCCCGCACGCATTGGGATCCCGCGCACCGATGCAGGTCGGGATGCCGTCCTGCCCGCACACCCACACCCCGGCGGCGTCCTCGTCGATGCCCGCGCACGGCCCGCACGATGCCCCGATTTCCACCGGAAGCTCACCCGGCGTCCCGCACTCGTTGAGCGCCGACAGGCCGATGCACCGCAGCACGTCCAGCGCCGCACACACCAGCGTGCCCTCGTCGAAGGGACCGCACCCCTCGCCCGCCCTCGCACCGTCACCCTGCCACTGCAGGGGACGCAGGCCTCCGCAGTCGTTGACGATCACCGTCGGAGCCGAGGACGATGACTCCCCCGGAATCGTCGCGTCGGCCTCCGGTTCACTGGTCTCCCCGGTCACGTCCGGCGAGGTCTCCTCCGGCACGCTGCCCTCGCTTCCCGAACCGCAGCCCGCGAGCAAGGCGAGCAGCACAAACGATGCGCCGAGAAGGCTCGGCCGGAACACGGCGATGGCGCGTGGAACGGACTGCGGTCGGGACGGGGCCATGGGCTTCACCGGGCGGCGGCAGGGGGCAGGGCGAAAAGGACACGCCACAAGCGTACTTTCGTTCGCCGTGCACCACAAGACGAAGGCGCCGTCCCGCCATGTCGTCGCCCCGTGTCCGCCGGAGCCGGGAGACCGCGGACGTCCCCGAAGCCCATCGGCGCAGGTCCGGATCGCCGCGGTACCGGCGAAGAGTGCCCGCCGGCCACCCGGCGCGGTGGACCCTCAGGGAGTCGGAACCGGCAGACCCTCGCCCTCGAGCTGGATCGACGACCCCTCGAACGCCGAACCCACCGGCTCCACCGCTCCACCCAGACACTCGCCCAGGAAGTGCTCGGCCACCGCGTGGAACGCCATGCGGTTGGTCTCCCGGGCGAACCCGTGCCCCTCGTCCGGGAACAGCGCATACAGGTGCGGAATGCCCCGCTCCGCCATCGCCTGCACGATCTGGTCGCTTTCCGCCTGCACCACCCGCGGGTCGTTCGCCCCCTGGGCGATCAGCAGCGGACGCCGGATGGCGTCCACCCGCGACAGCGGGGACCGCTCCTCGAGTAGCGCGCGCCCCTCCTCCGTTCGGGGATCTCCCACCCGCGTCGCGAAGAGCTCCAGCATCGGAGCCCAGTACGGCGGGATGCTCTCGAGCAGCGTGATCAGGTTGGACGGGCCCACGATCGAGACGCCACACGCGAACTCCTCCGGCGTGAACGTCATCCCGGCCAGCGCGGCATACCCCCCGTACGAGCCCCCCATGATCGCCACCGCGTCGCGCCGGGCGATCCCCTGCTCCGCCGCCCACTCCACCGCGTCGAGCAGATCATCGTGCATCGCCGCACCCCACTCCTGGTTGCCTGCATTGAGGAACCGCTTCCCGAACCCCGTCGACCCGCGGAAGTTCACGCTGAGCACCGCGTACCCCCGGTTGGCCAGCCACTGGTGCGACGCGCTGTATCCCCACGAGTCCCGAGCCCAGGGCCCCCCGTGCACCTGCAGCACCATCGGCAGCGGCTCCGCAGGCACCCACCCGTCCGCCTCGACGGTCACCGGCAACGTCAGGTAGCTCACCAGATCGAGCCCGTCCCGGGACGGGATCACCACCGGGTGCATCGGCGCCAGCGGAACCCCGGCCAGCCGTTCCCGATTCGTGAACAGGAACGAGGGCGAATCGCTCGAGGAGTCATCGAGGAAGTACCGCACCGGGCCGCTGTCCGTGAGCTCCGCGACCAGCCAGAGTCGGTCGTCGGTGGTCCGGCTCAGGACCTCCACGTCGCCCGCCAGAGCGTCGCGCAGCCGGTCCATGCGCGGCGCGACCGCCTCGTCGATCACCGTCCACTCCGTTCGCTCGAACTCCACGGCGACCGCCTCGACCACGCCGGTCACCGGGTTCGACAACGCCGAGGACACATCCGCACGGGGATCCACGTGGATCAGCACGCGCTCCCCCGTGATCGCATCCTCCGCGAACAGGGCAGAGGTGTCGCGCTCACGGCTGTCGATCCAGTAGAGCACGTCTCCCTCGCGGGTGAAGCCCACCGGCGTCGTGCCCATCGCGTCCTCGGGTCCGATGACGTGCGCCGTCTCCCAGTCCGCCCCATCGCTCGGATTGCCTCCCTCCCGCAGCCGCAGCCACTGCGTTCCGCCGTCCGGGGTCATCGCCATCGCCATCGCGAGTTGCTGGTCCGGGGTCAGCAGGAACCCCACGAACCCCGGGTTGGCCACCAGCAGCTCGGCGTTCCCGGTGCGCAGGCTCACCCGATGCAGGTCATGAAGCTGCGGCTGGCGATCGTTGAGCGCGACCACGATGGTCTCCGGATGGAGCTGGCTCACCGACTCCACCCGCGCGTTGACGCCGCTCTCCGGTGAGAGCGGACGCTCCTCCCCGCTGCGAACGTCCAGGGCGATCACCTGCCAGTTCTCGTCCCCATCCTCGTCCACCCGGTACAGCAGCAGGTCCTCCGCATACGTCCACTGGTAGCTGCGGACCCCCTGGCCCGGCAGGCGCGTGAGCACGCGGATGTCCTCGAGGTCCGCCACCGGCGCGACGTGCAGGTTCAGCGCACCCTCCACCGGGGCCAGAAAGGTCAGCCACTCGCCGTTCGGGCTCAGACGCACCAGCGCCCGATCCGGATTCGAGAACAGAAGGTCCCGCGGCAACAGGTCGCCCGGTGCGAATTCGGCGGGAGCGGGCTCGGGTTCGGTCATGACGTCACTCGGGGAAGAAGGCGGCGCCGGCGCGGGCGCTGCGGCCTGCGGGCCACCACACGCGGCGGCGAGAAGGAGCACGCTCGCCATGGCGAGCAGGCGGGGAAGGGGAAACGTCGCGATCATCGGTGTCTCCGTCGAACGAGAAGGGCGAGCAGAAGAAGGGGTACCCACCCGGTCAGGGGCTGGCCGGAAGGAGGCGCGGCGGCGCATCCCCCGGAACCGGACTCCTCGCCGGGAATCCGGCGCGGCGGACGATCGGCGGGACGGTCCCCGCCGGAGTCCGGACGCAGATCCTCCGGAACGCCATCGGGAAAGGCGTCCGCGTAGTCCTCGGCGGACGGCCGCCCGCACGTTCCGGCGGAACACGGCGACGGGCCGAGACAGTCCGCGTCCTCCGCGCAGCGCCCCTCCCAGCGCCAGACCCGGCCGTCCTCGCCGAGGAGCAACCCCTCGTTGGCGTGTCGATGAAGGCCCTTGAGGACGCGACCGTCATCCGGACCGTCCACGCCGGAGAATGACGCGCTCAGCTCGCCGAGAGGCGCGTACGCCCACGTCTCGCCGCCATCCTCGGTCGTGAGGTCCAGCAGGCGAAAGCTGCTCTGCCGCTCGGTCGTCTGCTGCCCACCGCCCCCCGACGACGACTGGCTGTCCATCAGGTGAACGAGCGCAGCAAGGCGGCCGTGCCGGCGATCATCGAAGGCCACCCCAGGAATGTACGCGATGCGCAGCGCGCTCGACGGACCGATCGGCGCGCGCAGCGTGCCGACCTCCTCCGGAAGCGCAACCTGCTCGAGCGTGTTTCCCCCATCCGCGGTGCGGTACAGCGCCGCTACCGCACGCAGGCCGTCCTCGACCAGCCGCTCCGCCTCCACCACAAACCCGTCCGCAGGGCCGATGAACCGCGCCGGCCCCACCACGCGGCCGCTGAACCGATGCACCTCGCCCCAGCTCGCGCCGCCGTCCGTCGTGCGCACCAGAACCCCCGCGCCGATCTCCACACCGCTCTCTCCCGGGCCCGACCGCCGCTGCTCGTCATGACCCCAGGCCCACCCGTGCAGGTCGTCGATCCACTCCTGGCCCCGCAAGGCCACCCCCGTCGACGATTCCAGGGCCACGAACGTCGCCCCGGCATCGTCCGTGCGCGCGATCATTCCGCCGTCCCCCACCGCGAAGCCCGTGGCCGCATCCACGAAGTGCAGCGCCCGCACCGTCGCCGGCGCCGAGCCCCGGGACCACTGCCCACCCCCATCCACACTCCGGAACACGTCCGACCCCCGCGCCACCACAAGGGCCGGACCCGCGAACGCCACCGCCGCCACGGGGTCACCCGCGGCCTCCTGGCCCAGCGCCCCCTCCACCGCCGCAAAGGTCCGGCCCCCATCCTCGCTCAGGAACACCCGCGCACGCCACGGCCGCAGCAGGTTGCTCGTGTCCAGCACATTGGCCCCCACAAGCACCCGATCCCCCGAGCGCGCCAGATCCGTCGCCCGCTCGCCCCCCGGAACCGGCACCGGCGACCACTGTCCCGACGGGCTGGCCTCCGCCAGCCCGGTTGGGCCCGCGGCAAGCGCCAGCAGGAAGAGCAGGGCGGGCAGCAGTCGATGGGCAGTTCGCATCGGACACTCCGGGGGAACGAGGAATCGCGCGCGCCATGATGCGTCCACCGGACCCAGCGCGCAATGCCGACGTCCCGCCGCCCCCGAGCCATCGCAGGAAAATGGCAGCATGCACATGCACCAGTCCCCTTGTCCGGCAGGGGCGGAATGGCGCCGCCTGCTCCGGCACGCCTTCTCGGGAGGCACCCCTTCTTCCCGGGAACGCCTCCCCGCGGACACCCACTCTCCGCTGGTACCCGCCGGGGCGAGCACCTCGTGACTCCACCGTGCGGACACTCGCCGCTGACACCCACTACTTTCCGCGGACACCCACTCTCCGCCGGTACCCGCCGGGGCGAGCACCTCGTGACTCCACCGTGCGGACACTCGCCGCTGACACCCACTACTTTCCGCGGACACCCACTCTCCGCCGGTACCCGCCGGGGCGAGCACCTCGTGACTCCACCGTGCGGACACTCGCCGCTGACACCCACTACTCTCCGCCGGTACCCGCTCCTCGGCGATCTCCATTCGCCGTCGGCACACCACCGACGCCTTGCGCTTCGCGGCTGCATGCGCCACCCCATCGCGTCAGCGGGTTGGCCAGACGCCAGCGCAGATCGTCCGGAGGGGCACCACCGCGCAGTCCGACGACTGCATGGTCCCTTCGCGCCCCGCAACCCGCCCGTTCCCCGACCCCTGCCCGGATCCATCGCCATGCATCGCCGGCTCCTCCTCACGCTGTTGCCGCTTGTTGTTCTCCTGACGGCCTGCCCCCGGTCCGGCCCGGCCAGCGAGGAGACTGCAGAACCCGCGGCGGCGACCGCCGCCGAGGCTGCTGCCACGGCCAACACGGAGTCGCCGTGGCTGCGCCCCGCGATCTCCCTCCCCGCCGAGCACGACGGCGCGGCCCTCGCCTGGCTGCAGCACCGCGCCTGGCCCCTCGCCGACGGCGCCCTTGACGCACTCGTCGACCACGCCGCCGGCCATCGTGCGATCCTCCTCGGCGAGAGCACCCACGGCACCCAGGAGTATTACGCCAAGCGCGCGATCCTCACCCGCCGCCTCGTCGAGCAGGGCGCCATCCGGTTCGTCGCAGTGGAGGGGGACTGGAGCGCCCTCGCCGCCCTCGACCGCGTGGCCCGCGGGGTCGACGACACCCCAGTGCGCGACGTCATGGCCTCCTTCGAGCGCTGGCCGGTCTGGATGTGGGCCAACGAGCCCTTCGCGGAGCTCGTCGACTGGCTGCGCGACTGGAACGCCGATCGCCCCGCGGAGGAGCAGATCCGCCTCCACGGCGTCGATGTCTACGACGCCGGCGCGTCCGGGCGACGCATTCTCGCCCTGGTCGTCCCCGAGGCGCGGGAGGATCTCTTCCCGTGCATCGGACGGTACTTCGGCCACTTCCGCGCCTATGCCCAGGCCGTCGGACAGGCCGGACTCGACTGCTCAGAGGAGGTCGCCGCCGTCCAGGCCCGTCTCGCCGACGGCAGCCTCTCCCTCATCGACGACGCCGATCCCGCCGAGGCCCTCTTCAACGCTCGCATCCTCGCCGCCAGCGAACACCACCACCGCGCAATGGCCACCGAAGGCGGAGCGGCGAGCTGGAACGCCCGAGCCGGATCCTTCTGGACCACGTTCGAGGCCCTCCTCGACCACTACGGAGACGACGCAGCCGGCGTGTTCTGGGCCCACAACACCCATGTCGGCGACGCCCGCGCCACCGATATGGACAACCGCGGCGAGGTCAACATCGGCCAGCTCGCCCGCGAGGCCCTCGGCGATCGCGTGTTCGTCATCGGCTTCGCCAAGCGCGACGGCGCCGTCGTCGCTGGCGAGCGCTGGGGCGCCATCCCCCGCGTCATGCCTGTCCCCGCCCCCATGGGCGGGACCTGGGACGAGATCCTCGCCGAGGTCGACGCACCCCAACCCTGGGCCGTCCTGTTCCGCGGCGACGACGTGCCTGACGCGCTCCGAATCGGACGCGCACAGCGCGCCATCGGCGTGATGTTCTCCCCCGCCGCCGGCGGCGCCTGGGTGGGTACCCGCCTCGCCGACCGGTACGATGCGCTCATCGTGTATGGCGAGACCACACCCCTGGACGCCATCCCGCCCATCCGCTGACCCCGGCACCGCGCTCCGCGCTCGCGACGCATGCGGCCGCTTCACCCGCCACCGGCACCTCGCCAGTGCGCGGCGAGGGCATTCCGGAGCATCCCGTCCTCACCGGTCCCCGCCTCACCCGCCACCGGCACCTCGCGTGCGCGCGACGGCACTCGGCACCCACACCCGACGCCCAGGGCAGCCCGCTCAATCCGCGTCGAGCGCCCGCAGGATCCGCCTCCCCGCAGCGCGTCCGCTGCGCAGCGAGCCCACGATGCCGTGCCCTGCGCGGGTGCTCGCCCCACACTGGTACAGCCCGTCCACAGGCCCCCGGTACCCGGGCCGATGCTCCATGAACTGCGCCGGAGTCGACGCGAGGCCGTAGCCCGTCCCCGCCGACGCCCGCGTGAACCGGGTGTGCGTCAACGGCGTTGCGCTCTCCCGGTACACGATGCGCTCCCCGAGCCCGGGGAACACCCGCTCCGCGTGGGTGAGCACATCCGCCTCCACCGCGGCCTTCACGGATCGGTAGCTCTCGTCGCGCTTGTAGTCCCAGCCCATCACGGCCTCGTCCGACGCATCCGGGGCCCCCCACCGCGCCGGGTCCCAGGGCACGAGCGTCATGATCTCCAGGCTCTGGTGTCCCTCCGGCGCGTGGTGCAGCGGGTTGCCCGGGTCCTTCAGCGACGCGCTGGTGATGTACACCCCCCGCACGGCCGGTCGTCCCGACGCTCCCGCCTCGTCGCGATACACGCCCTCCACGTCCGGGCTGTCGAAGACCCACCAGTTCGCCTGACCCATGCCGAGGTCGCGGAGGTCCCCCCGCACCCCCAGGCAGGTCATGAACAGCGCCCCGCCCATCTGCCAGCCCTCTGCCGTGCTCCGCTGCGCCGCATCGAGGTGTTCCGGCCCCACGAGCTCCAGCCAGGTTCGCTTCAGGTCCGCATTGGACAACACCACCTTCGCCCGCACCTCCTGTGCGTCGTTCTTCGAGGTCGGCGCCGTGCGCACACCGACCGCGCGCCCATGCTCCACCAGGATCCGCTCCACCGGACGCCTGAGGTGGATGGTTCCTCCGCGGGCTTCGATGACCTCTGCGATCCGATCGGCGATGACCTGCCCCCCGCCTCGCGGATACCATGCGCCACGCAGATAGTGGTTCACGAGGCCGGTGTGCAGCAGCGCGCTCACCTGCGACGGTGGCAGCCCGTAGTCCCCGTGCTGGCCGAGCAGCACCGCACGGAGCAGCGCGTTGTCCGTGATGTCGTCGAGCACCTCCTTCATCGTTCGGCGCATGGCCCGTGCCATGCTGCGCCCGCGAAGCAGCACCTCGAGACCGGTGCGCAGGTCCTGGCGCTCCCCGCGCCGGGCCATGAAGCCGATCATGTGGTCCACTTCCCGCAACAGGCGCATGTACTTGCCGATGGCGCGCCCCTCCCCGGGGAAGGTGCTCCGCAGCCTCGCCTCGTACGCGTCGTGTCCGACGGGAACCCGGAACTCCACTCCGGGGAACGAGAGCACGTCGAACCCGTCGGGGTCCATCGGCTCGAAGTCCACCTCCACCCCAACCTCTCGCAAGCTGGCCGGGATCGCGCCGTCGCCGTCGCAGTCGCCGACGTAGTGCAGGCCCACATCGAAATTGAAGAAGCCTTCCGACGCGCGCCGCCGGAACTGGGTGGCGCACCCCCCGGCCACGTAGTGCCCGTCGAAGCAGGCGACCCGGTGGCCCGCCCGCGCCAGCATGGCGCCGGCCAGCAGTCCGCCCAGCCCGCAGCCCACGATGGCGACGTCCACGGACTCGGGGAGCGGCGTTCGGGAGCGGGCCTTGCTCATGGCGTTCGGGTCATAGGCGGACGTGGACATGGCTTCTCCAGCGTGTGCGGGTTCTCGTCAACCACCCGGGACGATACGCGATGCGTCCCGGCCCGTCACGGGCCACGGCGCCGGCTCGCCACCCGATCGGTCATCCGGACAGCTCCTCGACAAGGCGCCGCGACGTGATCCAGGCTACCGCGCCGTCGAGATCGATCGACTCTCGCAGCCAGCGCCGCCGCAGGGGCAGCGGGCAGTCCCGCGCGAGCCGTCCCGCTTCGAGCTTGCTCTCCAGTGCGCGCAGGAGGGGCTCGTCGAGCCTGCGCAGCCGCTGCCGGATGGCCGCTGCGTCCTCGTCCCGGGGAAACCGGGAGAGGGCCTTCTCCTTCACCGTCATGAAGAACGGCCCGACCCCCTGTGGTCCCAGACGCCGCGCCTGCAGGGCGTCCGCGAGGAGCAGGCCGCGCACGGTGCCGCCGAAGTGCGAGAGCAGCAGACGCCCCCCGTCGACCCGCCGCACCGGCACCGCGTCCGGCGGGTGTCCGATCCAGGCGTGGAGGTCCCCGGCGAGCCCCGCCGTGATGCGAGGCGCTTCCCGCGCGAGAAAGGCGGTGCGCCCTTCGCCTCCGGTCGTCTCGACCACCAGCGCATCCTCCGCCACCCGCCGCACCGCCCGTTTTCGCCCGCCGAGCGAAAAGCGCTCGCCTCGCGACAGCGCATCCACGGCCTCGCGGGCAAGCTCCCCGACGACGCGCCCCGTGCCGGCCTCGCGCACCTCGACCGTCCTGGGGGCGGAAAACGCGGTGTGCAGCTCGCCCCGCTCGAACTCCGTCTCGCCCCGCTCGCCGAGCCGCCAACCGTGCTGGCGCGCGATCAGCCAGCCCGATCGGGCGAGCGAATCCAGCAGGGCCGTGCAGTCCTCCACCGACCAGCGGGGCCGCTCGTCCTCCGGAAGACGCTCGCGCAGGGCCGCGACGGTCACCGTGCCGTGCGGGTTCTGCACGCAGAGCGACAGCGCCTGCTGCGCCACCACCGCTGGCCGCATCGGGAGCAGCTCGCCGTGCAGGCGTCCCTCCCGGGCACACCCGGCGAGGTGTCGCATCCTCGCCTCCTCGAAGGCGTCGGCGACGAGACCGACCGCGTGCACCTCCGCCGCCCGGCGGCTTGCCCGTCCCGCCCGCTGGAGAAACGAGGCCACGTCCGCCGGCGGACCCACCAGCCACGCCTCGTCCACGTCGCCGATGTCCAGGCCGGTTTCCAGCGTCGACGTGGCCAGACAGATCGCGCCCCGCTCCCGACGGAACCGCTCCTCGACCCGGAGGCGCTCCTCCCGCGCGATCGAGCCATGGTGCACCATCACCGGAACCCGCCCACGCAGGCGCTCGGCGATGTCCTCGGCGTCGCGGCGCCGGTTGACGAACACGAGGCGCTTTCGGCGGGGATCGCGACGCGTGGCCTCGAGGAGGGCGGCCGCGGCGGTGGCGTCGTCCGGAGCATGGAGCGTGCGCAGCACGATGGGACGTCCCGGGATGTCCGGGAGCGCCAGCTCGGCAGCGGGGCCACAGAACTGGCGGGCGAGGGACTCCGGGGAGGCCACCGAAGCCGAGGACGCGCACCGCTGCAGCGCCCCAACCGCGTCTCCGCGCAGCCCGCGACGGATGCGCTCGATGCGCTCGAGCATCACCCGCACCTGATCGCCGCGAGGCCCTCCGGCCAGAAGGTGGACCTCGTCGACGACCACCGCATCCACCCGCCCGAACAACCGCGGGTGGCGGCACAGCAGGGAGTCCATGCTCTCCGGCGTGGTCACGGCGAGGTCCGATGGGGCGTCGGCCTTGAGCTCGCGCGCATCGCCGGTGCGCCGGGTGATGGACAGGCCGCAGCGCTCGACGGGGAGCTGCAGGCGCCGGTGCAGGTCGTTGCACAGTGCCCGGGTGGGAGCGACCACCACGATGCGCAGGCCGTCCTGGGCGCACCCCGGGGGGAGGTGACGCTCGATCAGCGGCGCCAGCAGCGCCTCGGTCTTCCCGGAGGCGGTCGGAGCGACGAGGAGGAGCGACTCCCCTCGCAGCAGGCCGGGCATGGACGCGCGCTGCGTGGGGGTCAGCTTCGCGAACCGGCCGAAGAAGGGGTACCACGTGCGCAGCATCGCGCTCCGCAGGGCCGCGTCCGCCCGCTGGTGCTTCCGTGCCGCACGGCTCCCCGGCACCCGATCCGGGTCTTCCGGTCGGTGCTCGCCATCGGACACCGCAGGCGCCGTCCCGTCGGCTGCGCCGAAGATCGCCAGCGCTTCGTCGAGACCGGGGCCGTCGCCGCTCATCGGCCCCGGAGTCGCTCGACGAGGTCGGCGACGATCCCGGGCATGGCTTCGGTGCGCAGGCGCTGGAGGTCGAGGAACTCGACGAGGAAGCGCATGCACTGGCGCGGGTTGTCGAGGTCGCCGCGCCGCATGAGGGAGGCGGCGATGGTGGCGAGCGCGCCCTCCAGCCCATCTCGCCACGGGGTGTCCGGGTAGGCCTCGCGGTAGAGGGTGCAGATCCGGTGGGCGAGCTCCTCGAGTTCGCCGGTGTTCAGGCGCCGCAGCTCGAGGCGCACGTCACCGGGCACCGCACCGTCCAGCGCCTCGAGTCCACTGCGGTCCGGAGTCATCACGAAGACCGTGTACAGCCCGGCATCGTCACCGAATCGCCCCGGGACCCGCTGCAGGACCCCGGCCCCACCGCCGGACAGGGCCTCGCCCACGTCGAAGGGGAGGTCGAGCCCGTCCTCGGGCCGCGGCCCGAGGGAGGCGAAGGCGAGTGCCTTGAACAGCGTCCGGGCGTGGGCGCGGTTGGCCGGGTCGAGGAGGGCGTAGAACTCGGCCTCGTCGACGAGGGCGACCAGCCCGGCGTAGCCGCAGGCGCGAGAGAGCGCCGCGAGGCCCGACAGGAGGTAGCCGTAGATCCGCGCCCACGGCCGGTAGTCCTTGAGGCTGTAGAGCCGGCCGTGGTTCCGTCCGATCGCGAGGCGGACGGTCTCCTCGATGGCGCCGGTCGGGGTGTCGCTGGAGCCGCCCAGCCACTCCAGCAGCTCCTCGACACCGATGCGGGCGTTCTCGACGAGGGGGTGGTCCCCGCCCTCGCCGGAGTTGGTGATGGAGCGGGCGGCGGTGGCGTACTGCAGGGCCGGCGTCAGGTAGAGGTGCACGCCGTCGGCCACGTAGGCCTCCGCACGCGAGGTGGCGCGGATGCTCCCCACTCCGAAGCGCCGCTCGACCTCGCGGACGCCGACCGCCTGCTCCAGCAGCCGCCCCAGCCCGTGCGGACCGCCGGAGACGTCGGGGAGGGTGAGGGAGCGGGCGAGCGCACGGTAGACCCTGCGGGGATTGGCCGGCGAGGCGTCGTGCGGGTTGAGCACCACCCGCGCGGTCACGAAGTTGCGCTGGCGGGCCTCGTCCTCGAGGAAGGACAGCATGTGGGTCTTGCCGGACCCGTACTCGCCGATCAGCGCACGCAGGGCGCCGGCGCCGGTGGATGCGCGGGCGAGGTCACCGCGCAGGGTCCCCACCACGTCGTCCCGCCCCACCGTGTAGCGGTGGGTCTGCCCCGGGGGTACGACGCCGAGACGCATGGCCTCCACGGTGATGCGGAGGTCGAGGGGGACGCCGGGTGGGTCGGCGGCGTGTGCGGACGGAGCCATGACCTTGTCCTTCCCGGGCATCAGAAGTCGTCGAAGGCGGAGGCGGCCTCGGCGGCGTCCGCCACGGTGGCCGACCGCTGGCCCTCGAGCAGCGCGTCGACTTCGGCGGGCGTGAGCAGCCGCTGGCCATCGCTCCACTGCCCCTGGAGCGCGGCCACCCAGACCTTCACGAACAGACGCCGGTGGTTCACGTCGAACTCGCGGAGGGTACAGGCCTCGGCGAGCCGGGTGGCGTTGGCCGCCTGCAGCGACGCATCGAGCGAGACCCCACGGGCCTGCTCGAAGACGTGGCGGATTCGCTCGGCGAGCGCCTCGAGCAGGGCCTGCGGGGCGAGATCGAGGCGGTCGAGCGGGATGATCGGGGCCTGCGGGCTGCGCTCGCTGAAGGCGACGGGTGACCGCAGGCGCTGCTCGAGAGCGGGGTAGTCCGGCACCACCTGCCGCATGAACTCGGGGGGCACGGCGTACAGGAAGAGCGTCCGCGGCAGCCGGGCCTCGCCGCAGAGGTCGATGACCTGGCGCAGGTTGTCTCCGATGGCCTCCGTGCGGCGGGAGGAGACGGAGAGGGTGCGGTCCACCTCGTCGAAGAGCAGCGCGGTGCCCGCGTGCCCGAGGGCCACGACCATCTGGGTCAGGCTCCGCAGCATGGTGAAGCCGTTGCTGCGCGTGATCGCCTCGTTGATGCCGAGCGGCCGCAGCTCGGCCATCGGCGGGCTCTCGCCGAGCAGCCAGCCCTCGGCGAGGCGGGCGATGGCGTGGTCGTCCTCGAGGGTGGCGTTCACGAGCGCCATCACGGCGCTGCGGTAGGACGGGCTCTCGCACGGGGCGCGGCGAAGCTCGCGCTGCATCGCGCGCTGGACCACCCAGCGGAGCTCGCGCTCGCCATGCTCGTCGCTCTCCTCCAGGGCGCGCTCGATCCGCTCGTCGACCGTCCGGCGCACGAGCTCGGCGATGCCGCTGGCGCCGTCCTCGAGCGGCGATGCCGGCTGCAGGCCGAGCCGCCGGGCGACCTGGCCGTAGACCGCCCGCGGGTCGTCGTAGGGGCACTCCCGGGGGGACAGCTCCACGAGCGCCGCGGCGAAGCCGTACTGCCACGCCATCCGCTGCACCATGCGAAGAAAGTGGGTCTTGCCGCCGCCGTAGTGCGCCTCGACCAGCTTGAAGGCGCTGCCCACCCGCAGCAACGTCTCGAAGTACTCCTCCCGGAGAAGCCGCAGGAGCGTGGCGTTGCCCACGTTGATCGCCTCGATCCCGGCCACGGGGGGAACCCCCGCCGAACCAAGCCGCTCGATGATGTGGAGCGCGAGCGCACGGTCCACGGCAGGGCCGGTGTTCACCATCGTCGTCACGGGTCCTCCGGGGTGCGGAAGAGATCGAGGGCGGCGTGGAGGCCATCGCCGGCGTCGGACGCGTCCGCCACCGACGCCTGCTGCGCGGGGCGGTCCGGTTGCCGCGAGGTGGTCCCGCCCTCGGCGCCGGGACAAGTGGGCGCATCACCCGCGGCATCGTGGGGGGCGCCCGGGGTGTCGCAGGAGGCCGTGGTCGTGGAGGGACTGCCGGCGCCTCGCTCCGTCGCGGCCTCCGGCACGAAGCGGACGGCGCCGTAGTACTGGCCGCGGCCGTCGCCGTCGAGGACGTGGAGCACGTTGCGCGTGTCCCGGGTGGTCGCCAGCGTCGCCGCGGCCAGCTCGAGGCGCTGGCCACGGCCCACGAGGTGTCGCTCGCGGCGCAGCCGGTAGAGCTGATAGGCCAGCCGGTAGCGCGGCCACGGCGTGACGCCACGCTCCGCGCGCGCCCGTCGCCACTGATCCGGACCCAGCTCGAGCAGCGCCAGCGGAAGGAGCAGATCGACGAGATCCACCCGGCCGTCCGGGGATGGTCCCCGCGCCGCCACGGCCATGCGCCACGCCCGGCTCAGGAGGTCGAAGAACTCGGCCGACGGAATCAGGTTCTCCTTCATCGCCGCGATCTCGCGAACCACGCCACGGACGATCGCGTCCGGATCCTGATCCGCCGTGACCACCTCCTCCCGGCCAAGCCGGAGGGTCGCCTCGCCACGCGGGGGGAGCGAGACCTCCAGTGGACCGAGACCCACCTCGAGCGGGTCGTCCGAGAGACGCCGGTACGGCAACCCGGCCTCGGCGGCGGCAGCGCGCAGCCCGTCGAGCAGGTGCGTCCGCGCCGCGTCCTCCAGCGCGTCCGCATGGCCAGCCAGCGTGTGCGCCAGCCGCTCCGCGAGATCGGCTCGCGCGTCATCGCCCGGGCGCAGGCGGCGGAGGCGCCCCGCAACCTCCCGAAGACAGACCGGCGCGTTGTCGAGCCCACGGCTGCCCAGGGGCCGCAGCGCATCGAGGAGCCGCTCGGACTCGCGTACGTCGCGTCGCAGGGACTCCTGAACCTCCACCGGGTCCAGAGCACTCGGCTCCCCTGCGCCGCGCTCCTCCACGGACGGGTCGATGGCGGACTTCACACTCATACCGCGGTTCTCTCCGCTGTGGGCCGCACGTGCGTCGTGTCCATGCTCGCTCCGGATTCGCTCGAAAGGTTGTGCCGACACCGTCATGCGTGCACGGGCCATGCGTGTACGGGCCGAAGAGGCCCTTCGCCGCGAGGCACGCGAATGAAACGCCCGAGGCATCATTCGTCAACCCGTGCGACTTCCCCGGTCAATGCACTGAACGCATGTCCATGTCAACCGCCCGATGACGGCCGGCGCAACGCGACCAGGGTGATCGCATGGTCCGGTGTTCAAGCCGGTGTGGACTGTTCCGTGCAGCGCATGGGCCGAACCGTCCTGAACCATCGTGGTCACGCCGAGCACGACCACCGCCGGGAGAGGTTCCCTGGAGACGCTGCGACAGACCAGACCACGCGACCGGGTACGCAGGCATCCCACCGGCACTCAGCCCACGGGCCTGGCAGCGCGACCTTCGGAGCCCTGCGAGGTTCACGCTTGACGGCGGGCAGGCCGGATTGCGATCGTCGGCGACGCCGTGCACGTCCGGGTTCAGGGATGCGCATGCGCATTTCCCGGTCGCGCCGTCTCTCCGGTGCGAAGCAGGAGCCCCCACGATGACGGCCGCCAGTCACGCGCGAACGCTTCAGCCCTTCCTCGAACTCGTGGCTCGCCAGTTCAGCGGGAACGGGGTGCCCACGTTCTGGCTTGCGAACGCGGAGCCGATCGCGTGGGAGGTGGGCGGCGCCTGGATCGGGCCCGGCGCGCACGTTGACGGAGAGGGAGCCCGGGCCGCTGCCCTCCTTTCCCTGTTCGCGGGCGCCGCGCCGCCGCTCGGCCTGCGCCACCTCAGGCGGCTGCCCCGCACCGATCTCGTGCGCGCTGTGCTGGCAGGGGAGCGCGTGCTCCGAAACGCACGCCTGGACTGGGGACGGACCGATGCGGACGGCGGCGTCCTCCTGGCCCGTACAGGCGCGGTGAGTCGGTCACGCCTGCACACGGAGGAGCGCACCCTCGAGCCCGCCGGGATGCCGGTGGTGTGCCTCGTCGTGGACTCGGGCGACGAGGGCCGCTGGGCCACCTTCGTCGCACCCGTCGACGGCGACCGGGTGGAGCGCCTCGCGGAGGAAGGGGGACCCGCCGAAGAGGACAGCGCGATCCCCGAGACATGGCGAGCCTCGCGGCGCGCCCTGCGGCGGGCCCGCATCGTGCTCGCCGGCCGGGACGGCACCGAGGCTTCCTCGACGTGGCCTCCGCGCGCCGACGTCTGGTCGACCGGGGCTGCGGTGCTCGACTCCCTCGACGCGGAGGAGCGCATCGGTGTGGAGAAGGACGCGCGTCGCGCGCTCGGCGCCATCTGCTGGCGTCCCGCGCTCGCCTGCGGGCTCGGGAGCCTCGGGGCACTCGTTCTTGCCCGTGCCGGTACGCCGGGCGCAGCGGCGCTCGCAGGAGAGGTGGCCCGCCTCGCGCTGGGGGTGATCGCGTCCCGGAGCGGGAGCATCTACCGGGACCGATCCAGCCGGCTTCGCGACGCCTGGCGCTGGGAGGCGGAGCCCTCGCCGGAGCGGCATGCCGGGCTCGTGGCCATGGCGCGTGCCGCCGGCTGGGACGGCCCGGACACGCTCGCTCCACAGGCCACTTCGGCCGGCCTGGAGGTCCCCCGGCCGGAGGACGGCACCGAGCGCCGCCGGGCGGCGTGGCTGCGCCACGCGCTGTGGTTGCTTCCGCGCGACCGGCCGTTCTGGGTCACCGAGCGCGAGGACTGGATCGTGCGCCGGGCCCTGCTGGATGAACTCGGCCTGCCCGAACACCGGGCCGCGCCGCTGATCGGCTTCTGCCGGGACGGCACCGAGCGTGCCGCGGTACAACGGGTCGCGCGCGCCGTGGACCGCGATGCCGAAGCGTTCGACGTCCGGGACCTGCCCGTGGACCCTGTCGCGCTCCATGGCCTGCGCGGCGTGGGCGAGGGATCGGTGGCCGTGGTGAGGGAGATGCTGGAGCGACTGCTGGAGGAGGCCGCACGGCCCGTAGCCCGCATCGAGGATGGGGCGGAGGCGGCGAGCCGCCTGGAGGACGGTCTCGCGTCGCTCTCCGCGCTATTCGACAGCAGCGACGCTTGACGAGGCTCGCCGGGGACGACAGAGCCGCCCCGCACGTCGCACAATCCGCGCGGCGCTGCGCACCCGGCAATCACGAGGAAGCCTGATGGCCCTGCTGCGGATCGACAACCTGGAACACCGGGCGGGAATGACCACCCTGTTCGACTCCGCCTCGCTGGTGCTCGAACCCGGAGAGCGCGTGGCCCTCGTCGGCCGCAACGGCGCCGGCAAGAGCACGCTGCTGCGAATCCTCTCCGGCGAGGTCGTGGCCGACGGGGGCGAGTTCGTATGGGCCCGCGACACCACCGTGGCCACCATGCCACAGGAGGTCCCGCAGGCCTGGCAGGGGACCGTGCTCGACATCCTGCTGGAGGGGCTCGGCAGTATCGGCGAGGCCCTCGGGCAGCACGACCGCGCGGCGGCCCGGCTGGCCACCGACCCCAGCGACACCGACGCCCTGGCCCGGCTCGAGGCCGCACAGGCGATCGTCGAGCGGGAGGGAGGCTGGGAACGTCGGCGGCGGGTGGACGAGATCATCTCCCTGCTCGAACTCGACCCCGCAGCACGGCTCGCCTCGCTCTCCGGAGGGCAGGCGCGCCGCGTGGTGCTGGGGCGCGCGCTGGTGGCCGACCCGGACGTGCTCCTGCTCGACGAGCCCACAAACCACCTGGACATTCCGAGCATCGAGAAGCTCGAGACCCTGCTGCTGCGGCGGCGCGGCACCCTCGTGTTCATCAGCCACGATCGCGCCCTCGTGGACCGGCTGGCCACACGGATCGTCGAGCTCGACCGTGGACAGCTCCACAGCAACCCCGGGTCGTGGAGCGCCTTCCTGGCACGCCGGGAGGAGCGCCTTCGCGACGAGCAACGGCACGCCGCCGCCTTCGACCGCCAGCTCGCCGAAGAGGAGGCGTGGATCCGCCAGGGCATCAAGGCTCGGCGCACCCGCAACGAAGGCCGCGTGCGCCGGCTGCAGGAGATGCGACGCGAACGCGCCCGGCGCCGAGAGAAGGTCGGCACCGCGAAGATCCAGGTGCAGGAAGCCGAACGGTCCGGCAGGCTCGTGCTGGAGGCCTCCGCTCTCTCCTTCCGCTACCCGGGCGCGGAGCACGACGCCGTGACGTCGTTCGACCTCACCGTCATGCGCGGCGACCGCATCGGTTTCATCGGCCCCAATGGCTGCGGCAAGACAACGCTGCTGCGCCTGCTGCTCGGCGAACTCGAACCGAGCTCCGGAAGCGTTCGCCACGGCACCCGGCTCGAGGTGGCCTACTTCGACCAGCTGCGCAGCCAGCTCGATCCCGAGCGGATGGCCTGGGAGGTCGTGGCGGACGGGAACGATCACGTGACGGTCAATGGCGGGCGCCGCCACGTGATGGGCTACCTCAAGGACTTCCTCTTCAACGGCGATCGGGCGCGCACCCCGGTCCGCGTGCTCTCCGGCGGCGAGCGACACCGCCTGCTCCTCGCCCGACTGTTTCTGCGCCCCTCCAACCTGCTCGTGCTCGACGAGCCCACCAACGATCTCGACCTCGAGACCCTGGAGCTGCTCGAGGAGCACCTCGCCGAGTACGGCGGCACCGTGATGGTGGTCAGCCACGACCGTGCCTTCCTCAACCAGGTGGTCACGAGCACCGTCGCGTTCGAGGGGCCAGCCCGGTTTGTGGAGTACGTCGGAGGCTACGACGACTGGATCCGTCAACGCCCCGCCCCGGAGCAGGATCCTGCGACGCCGCAGGAGAGCGGCCCGTCACGGCCCCGCAGCGAGCGGGAGACCCGTTCGAAGGTGCGCCGCCTCACGCCACCGGAGCGGCGGGAGCTGGAAGGGCTGCCGGCACGCATCGAGACGGCGGAGAAGGCCCTCTCCGATGCCCAGGATGCCTGGGCTGCGCCGGAACTCTACGAAGGCGGGGACGGTGCGGCGGCCGAGGCGCTGCGCGCCCGGGAGGCGGCGCTGCAGGAGGAGCTGTCGCTGCTCTACGCCCGATGGGAGGAGCTCGAGACGATCGCGGCCGGCGAGGACGGCCAGGGCCCAGCGTCCTGACACGAGCGCTCGCCTGCCGGACTCCGACGCTCGCGGCGGCGCACCGGCTAGAAGTCGTAGTCGCAGATGTAGCTGCCGGTGCCCGAGACATCGATGCACGACACCCACGAGCAGCACGTGTTGTTGTTCGGATCGCAGGGCGTACCGGGCTGATCGCAGACGTCGAACCCGGAGTCGCACAGTCCGTCCGGCCCGCAGAGGCCGGAGCAGCAGTCGCGGTTGGCTGAGCAGGTCTCGCCGACGATGCGGCACGGTGCCTCGCAGGTGCCCGTGCCGTCGTCACCAATGGTGCAGCTCCCCTCGCAGCAGTCGCTCGTCCGGGTGCAGGTCTCGCCGAGGTTGACGCACACGAACTCGGCGTCGCAGACGCCCTCGACGCAGCTGTTGGTGCAGCAGTCCTCGCCGGTCACGCACATCGCGCCTGCGGGGCGACAGACGGGCTCCGGACCGCAGATTCCGTCCGGGCTGCAGTACAGCGAGCAGCAGTCGAGATCGTCCGTGCAGTCGAGCCCGTTGACGAGACACTCCACCGTATCCTCGGGCTCGCCGCAGACCCCTTCGGTGCAGACGCCCTCGCAGCAGTCCGACGAGCGCTCGCAGTCGTCGCCCTCCGCCACGCAGACGACCTCGGGCTCCGGTGCACAGCGGAACAGGCTGTTGCAGCCGACGGCGTCGTCACAGCAGTCACCACCCTCGAGGCACCGGCCTCCCTCGGGCACGCACTCCGTGCCCCCGCATCGGAACACGCCCTCCGCATCCTGGAGGCAGATCCCCGAGCAGCACGTCTCGGCGATGGAGCACTCCGCACCATCCAGGCGGCACTGGCCGGAGATCGTGTCCCAGCAGCGCCCGACACCCTCGGTGACCTCGTTGCAGTAGGCGGAGCCACCGCCCGATTGCCCCTGCTCGTTGCAGCAGTTCTGCGTGGCGGCCGTGCCGCACATCTCTCCGGCCGGAGCACAGCCTGGGACGCCCTGGCATCGAAGCACACCGCGGGAGTCCGCCCCACAAGTTCCCGTGCAGCACTCCGTGGACTCGGTCGAGGCCACCGTGCACAGCTCGCTCTGCGGTCGACACCCGCTGACGAATTGGCATGTGGTCACGCCGGTGCCGATGTCCTCGCACAGGTTGCTGCAGCAGCCGCGCAGTCCCGTGCAAGGCTCTCCAGCCATCGAGCAGCCCGTCCCGGTGATGCATCGCCCGTCCGCACCGCAGAGCTGCGAGCAGCAGTCGCTGCTCGACGTGCAGACGTCGCCGCCCGGCCTGCACAGACCCGACGCACGGCACTGGCCGCCGATGCACGCCCTCGAGCAACATGCGCCATTGCCGTCGCACGCTTCCCCTGCAGCAAGGCATGACCCCCCCGCGACACAGGTGCCGCCGGAACAGTCGTTGGAACAGCACTCGGCGCTGGACTCGCACGCATTGCCCGCCTGGCGGCACGACTCCGCGGCCACGCAGAGACCGTCGAAGCATCCGCCGATGCAGCAGTCCGCGGACACGGAGCACGCGGCGTTCGCAGGTACGCAGGCGAGCGGAGCCGCGCACAGCCGGGCACCGTCACTCCGCTCGAGACAGCGCCCGCTGCAGCAGTCCCCGTTGTCCGTGCATGGAAGTCCTGCGTCGTCGCAGCTCAGTCCTGCGGCAGAACACGTCCCGTCGAGGCACTGCCCCGAGCAGCAGTCCTCACTGTCCGTGCAGCTGCTTCCGGCCTCGCCGGGACTCCCCGGCACACCGTCACAGACCAGGCCGGTGGGTTCTCCTCCGGTGGGTTCTCCTCCGGTGGGTTCTCCTCCGGTGGGCTCTCCGCCGGTGGGCTCTCCTCCGGTGGGCT
>REDH01000184.1 GCA_007693585.1 Deltaproteobacteria bacterium | reverse complement strand
TCGATGAACCCAACGAGGCAGTCCGTACACCGCGCGTCCTCGTCGACCGCTCCTTCATCGCAGGCTCGATTCTCCTGCGGGCCGCAGTCCAGAGCCGCGCACGTCAGGACCGGCACACACTCGCCGTCGACCTCCCGTTCTCCCGGTTCGCAGACAACGATGCAGGCGCCGTCGAGACACCCGTTCGCGCAGGTGTTTCCGCAGGCCCCGCAGTGTTCCGCGTCCTCGAGGAGGTCGACACAGGTCCCGGTCCCGGAGCAATCCGCGGTACCGCTCGGGCATCCGCAATCGCCTTCGATGCAGAGGAAAGAGGGGGGGCACTCGACTCCGCACGCTCCACAATTGGCCTGGTCGCTCTGCAGGTCGAAGCCGGTATCAACCGTTCCGTCACAGTTCGCGTCCCGTCCATCGCAGACCTCCGCAACCGGCGTGACCTCGCCCGCGCACCCCTCCGTCCACTGCCCGTCCACGCAGGTCTGGACCCCCGCGCGACACTCGCCGACTCCTGCCGTTCCATCGGGTCCGCTGTAGCAGGGTCTCGTCAGGGGCCCGTCCGCGATCGTCCCGTCCACGATCCCGTCGCAGCTGCTGTCCACCCCGTTGCACGTCTCCGCCGCGGGGAACACGACCTGCTCACAGACGAGCACACCCTCGTCACAGGCGAGCACCCCGTCGCGGCAGGCGCCCGGCAGTCCCGTGTCGCAGGACTCGCCTTCCTCGGCACAGGGATCCGTCGGGTCCGGCTCGTCCGTCGGGTCGGGTTCGTCGCGCATCACGTCTCCCACGAACGCGACGGAAAAGTGGGTGATGAGGGCCGTGGCTCTCGAACCGGAGATCGTGGACGGAACGGGCCTGAACGCACCGGTCGAGTCGGACTCGGACCAGTAGAGCGTGGGATTGTCGACCGTGCGTGCGAAGGGAAGCTGGACGGTAATGGGAGGATCGAAGCCCTCCCCCGCGGGTCCGAAGATGAAGACGGGGGATGCGAGATCGTAGCCGTCAGGGACAAGGTCGAACGCGTCCGGGCCCTGCACCGCCGCGATGGTGAAGGCCACCTCCCGGTCCAGCGTCTCCGGGTGCACGATGACGCTGACCGTTCCCTGGGCGACCCCGGACACGATGAGAGTCATGGTTCCTCCTTCCGGACCGAGCACGGTGCGCGCGGACTGACAGCTTCCGGTGGCGAAGTCGTGGCAGGGGTCCTCGGGCTCGCTGCCTTCGTCGGCCCGGAGAACGCAGCGGCCCAGCCGTTCGACGTAGCCGGGCAGACATCCTTCGCAGACGGCGTCCACGGCTCCGTCCGTCTCCACGCAGCCCCGACGGCGGGTTGCGCAGTCGAGATCGGCGCAGGTCTCCAGTGCGCAGCCCGGGAGTTCTCGATCCAGCTCGCATCGCACCCCGCCGGTGGCGCTGCACACCCACTGCAGGCAGGAGCCGCACCCGCTGCCGGGCTCGACGGGGAGCGTCCCGCACCGTCCGCACACGTTCAGCGCGTCCTCTCCGCCATCGCCCTCGCAGACGAGCGCCGTTCCGTCTTCGTTGCACGCGAGGGCACCGCTTCCGCACGTCCCGCAGGGCTGCCGGAGGAGTCCCCGGAGCACACCACACCCTCCGCAGGCATTGCGCTCTCCCTCGCCAATGCACTCCACGGCGTCGAGGCCCGAACAGACGTGGAGTCCGTCGCTGCAGTCGCCACACGGAGTGCCGGGTTCCAGAGCGAGCGCTTCGGTGCCCCCGCAGGCGTTTCGTTCCGTGGCGCCCACTCTGCTGCCGCAGGTCAGATCAAGCCCCGCACAGAACCAGACGCCGTCCTCGCCGCACGGCTCGCCGGGCCGCTCGAGCCGGTCACTGCAGCGACCACACGCGTCCGCAGGCAATCCTCCCTCGCACCGGAGTCCCCCCTCGGAACAGACCCATGTTCCACCGCCGCACGGTCCGCAGGTCGCCCCCGGGCGGCCCGGAAGGAGCGCGCACCCCCCACAGGCGTTCACCGGGCTTCCGAGATCACCTGCGATGCACTCCAGCTCTCCGGGCACGTCGTCGCTGCAGACCAGGATTCCACTGCCACAGCCCGCGTCGCACGGCTCTCCCGGGCGGGCGGACTGTCCCAGGAACCGAAGGGGCTGGTCCCCGCCGCACGCGTTCAGTCCCACGGCGCGACACGACAGCTCCTCGCGCGTTCCGCAGACCCACCGCCCATCGTCGTCGGCGCAGAGCCCACCCGGTCGGCCGGGCAGGCTGCCGCAGCCTCCGCAGGCGTTGGCATCCCGGGCCCCCGCACACACCGGGAACCCATCCGGCCCGCAGACCCACAGGCCCGACTCCTCGTCGTCGATGCCCGCGCAGGGGCCACATGGGCTCCCAATCTCCACGGGCAGTTCGCCCGCCGTGCCGCACTCGTTGAGCGCAGCCTCGCCAATGCATCGGAGCACCTCCGCCCCGGCGCACACCAGCGTACCTTCTCCCGCCGCTCCGCACCCCTGGCCCGGCCGTCCCTCGACCCCGCGCCAGTCCAGCGGCGCGAGCCCTCCGCAGTCATTGAGCACCGGGAGGTCCGTCGGCCCGCCGCTGACCTCGTCCGAGCCGACATCCGACGGCACAACGGTCGCATCCGCCGGAAGCGATGTCGCGTCCGGTCCATCCACCACGTCCGTGGTATGCGCAGGTTCCGCCGTCGACGAATCCGGATCGGGTTCGCCTCCACACGAAACCGCGAACCCGCCCGCCGCCATCACAACAACGAGCGACCAGCAAGCGGATGCCATGTGCCCGCCATGCCACGCCTTCGCACGACCCCTCCCGCTCCCGCCCAGCCGATCGCACTGCATCTGAACCTCCGACAAGAGCTGACCCGACGGAACAGAAGGAACCTCGGAACAACCGGGATTCGCAGACCACTGCCATCGGCCTCGAGTTCCGCTGACCCTTCGCGCACTGCAAATCCGGAAGTCTACCGTGCGCACGGGGGAGAGGTCAATGGAGAGATGGCCCGCAGCGACCCGCGCAAGATCCTGCCGCGCCTGGGATTGCGCTCAGGGCGTCATGCAGCGCCCGTCATCCACCGGCCAACATGCGCTTCAGGCTGCACCGCCGCGGTCCGCGAGTCTTCGCGCGACATCCAGCGCGAAATACGTCAGTACCGCGTCCGCCCCCGCACGCCGGAAGCACAGCAGGGCCTCTTCCACACAGCGCTCCTCGTGGATCCAGCCATTCTGCCCCGCAGCCTTCAGCATCGCGTACTCCCCCGACACCTGGTATGCGAACGTGGGACGACCGAAGGCGTCCTTCACGCGGCGAATCACATCCAGGTAGGGAAGGCCGGGCTTGATCATGACCATGTCGGCCCCTTCGTCCAGGTCGAGCGCAACCTCGTGGAGTGCCTCGTCCGCGTTCGCCGGGTCCATCTGGTAGGTCTCCTTGCCGGCCCCGCCCAGGCTCGTGGCGGATCCCACCGCGTCCCGGAACGGGCCGTAGAAACTCGACGCGTACTTGGCCGCGTAGGCCAGGATCCGCACATGGACCTGTCCATCCGCCTCGAGCGCGTCGCGAATCGCGCCAATGCGTCCATCCATCATGTCCGACGGTGCCACGACATCGGCGCCGGCTTCGGCGTGGGACCTGGCCTGCCGAACGAGCGCCTCGACGGTCTCGTCGTTCAGCACGTACCCCCCGGCGTCGATGAGCCCGTCCTGCCCATGCGAGGTATACGGATCGAGTGCAACGTCCGTGATGACCCCCAGCTCCGGGACCGCCTCCTTGAGCGCCCGAACGCTTCGCTGCACAAGGCCCTCCCCGCTCCACGCCTCCTCCGCGCCGAGGCTCTTCCTGTCCGACGGCACCACCGGAAAGAGCGCCATGGCGGGGATCCCCAGGCGCGCACACTCTTCCGCCACCGGCAGCAGGTGGTCGAGGGATCGCCGAATCACCCCGGGCATGGACGGCACCGGCTCGGTGACGCGGGTGCCCTCCGTCACGAACACCGGGTAGATCAGGTCATCGACGGAGAGGCGATGTTCTCGGACCAGCCGCCGGGTGAAGTCGTCGCGGCGGTTCCTGCGGGGGCGGATTCGGCTCATGACGTCAGGCTCTTCGGGGTTCGTCCACGGACCGCGTGGAGGGTTCGCGGCGTTCGCTCTCGACTCCGGCCCACACCTGTCGGTGCCGCTCCGGCAGAGTCCACGCCGAGTGTCGGCCGGGGCGTAACCGTTCCCACCTCGGCACGCCAGTGCCCTGGTGACCCTCCACCCGGACGGCCGAACGAATCTCTCCCCAGGCGGACGCGAAGCCCCCGGCGCGAGGCCGCGCCCGGTTCGGACAGCCGCGCTCCCGGGCGCTGCGCTCCGGCCTGCCTCGGCCCGCCCCACGGCGCACCGTGCGCGCACCCCGGCAGCCATCCTGCGCGTTCCCGTGGCCCGCTGCTGGGGGATCACCGGAACCTGCAGGATGCGTGGCGGGAGCCCCTTCCGGAAACCCCTTGCCCTTCCCCCGTCCGCTGTGCAGTACACGGTTCGCACCAACCGCGATGGCATGCTTCATGCTTCGGCAGGCGCCCCATCGCCCCTTCCCATGACCCGATTCACGCGGAGACCCGCAACCATGACGAAGCCCACCATTCTCTGGACGAAGACCGACGAGGCCCCCGCCCTCGCGACCCACTCCTTCCTGCCCATCGTCCGGGCCTTCGCGGCGACGGCGGACGTCGACGTCGACATCCGCGACATCTCGCTCGCGGGACGCGTCCTCGCCGCGTTCGCGGATCTCCTGCCCGACGGCCAGCGCGTGGACGATCACCTGGCCGAGCTTGGCGCCCTCGCGAAGACCCCCGAGGCCAACATCGTCAAGCTGCCCAACATCTCCGCCTCGGTGCCCCAGCTCAAGGCCACCATCAAGGAGCTGCAGCAGCGCGGATTCGCCCTCCCCGACTACCCGGAAGAGCCCTCCTCCGACGCCGAGCGCGAGGCGCGTGCCCGCTACGATCGCGTCAAGGGGAGCGCCGTGAACCCTGTCCTTCGCGAAGGCAACTCCGACCGACGCGCCCCCGCGGCGGTCAAGGCATACGCTCGGCAGAATCCGCACTCGATGGGTGCCTGGACCCCCGACTCGAAGAGTCATGTCGCCACCATGAGCGCGGGCGATTTCCGCCACAACGAGCAGTCGCGCACGCTCGCGTCCGCCACCACCGCGCGAATCGAGCACGTCGCCGCCGACGGCAGTGTCACCGTCCTCAAGGACGGTCTCCCCCTGCAGGCCGGCGAGGTCATCGACGCCTCGCGCATGAGCCGAAAGGCCCTCGAGACCTTCCTCGCCGAGCAGATCGAGGACGCCCGTCGCTCCGGTGTCCTCTTCTCGCTCCACATGAAGGCGACCATGATGAAGGTCTCCGACCCCATCATCTTCGGCCACGCCGTCCGTGCGTACTTCGGCCCGCTCTTCGAGAAGCACGCCGAAACCTTCGCGAAGCTCGGCGTCGACGTGACCAACGGCTTCGGCGACCTCGTCTCACGCCTCCGGGAACTCCCCGATTCCGAGCGCACCGCCATCGAAGCCGACATCGAGGACGTTTACGGCAAGGGCCCGGCCATCGCCATGGTCGACTCCGACCGCGGGATCACCAACCTCCACGTTCCGAGCGATGTCATCATCGACGCGTCCATGCCCGCCATGATCCGCACCAGCGGCCGCATGTGGAACGCCCAGGGCAAGACCCAGGACACCAAGGCGGTCATCCCCGACAGCAGCTACGCCGGCGTCTACGCGACGGTCATCGACTTCTGCAAGGAACACGGCGCCTTCGACCCGAAGACCATGGGCTCCGTGCCCAACGTCGGTCTCATGGCCCAGAAGGCCGAGGAGTACGGCTCCCACGACAAGACCTTCGAAGTCGCCGCAGACGGCACCGTGCGGGTCGTCGATGCCGACGGCAACACGCTTCTGAGCCACCCGGTCGAGACCGGAGACATCTGGCGCATGTGCCAGACGAAGGACGCCCCCATCCGCGACTGGGTGAAGCTCGCCGTCGCGCGCGCTCGCGCCACCGGCGCCACCACCGTCTTCTGGCTGGACGAACATCGGCCCCACGACGCGGAGCTCATCGCGAAGGTGAACGCCTTCCTCCCCGAGCATGACACCGGCGGCCTCGACATCCGCATTCTCTCGCCCGTCGAAGCGACGCGCCTCTCCTGCGAGCGACTGCGCGAGGGCAAGGACACCGTCTCGGTCACCGGAAACGTCCTGCGCGACTACCTCACCGACCTCTTCCCCATTCTGGAAGTCGGCACCAGCGCGAAGATGCTCTCCATCGTGCCCCTCATGAATGGCGGTGGCCTGTTCGAGACGGGTGCCGGAGGCTCCGCCCCGAAGCACGTCCAGCAGTTCGAGAAGGAGAACCACCTCCGCTGGGACTCGCTCGGCGAATTCCTCGCCCTCGGTGTCTCCCTCGAACACCTCGCGGACCGCTTCGACCAGCCCCGTGCCCGCGTCCTCGGTGCTGCGCTCGACAAGGCCACCGAGCAGTATCTCCTCCAGAACAAGTCACCCTCCCGCAAGGTGAACGAACTCGACAACCGCGGCAGCCACTTCTACGTCGCCCTCTACTGGGCGCAGGCCCTCGCCGCCCAGCAGGACGACGCCGACCTCCGCACCCGATTCACGACCGTGGCGAAGGCCCTCGCCGAGAACGAGGAGCGCATCGTCGCGGAGCTCAACGAGGCCCAGGGGCGTCCGATGGACATCGGTGGATACTACTTCCCCGATGATGCCCTGGCGGCGAAGGCGATGCGTCCGAGCGAGACGCTCAACGCCATCATCGCCAGCATCTGACCTCCGCGGTCATCCGGGGGGACCATGACGGAGGCGTCGACCTCGACACCCGCAGCGCAGCCCCGAAAGGCACCGCAAAGGCGCCCCGTGGCGGCGCTGCTGGCCACACTCTGCGGCCTCGGGGCGCTCGCGGCGGCCGCCTTCGCGTCCTCCCTCCTGCACCCGCTGTTCCTGCTCGTCACGAAGGAGCCGGGAACCACTGCCCTGGGCTTCCTCGGGCTGGCCGTCCTCGCCCTCGCCGCGACCCTGATGCTCGCACTCAGCGTGACCCTCCTCGGGCTCGCGCGCGTGTCGATTGCGCGGTTTCGGGGCAACACCGACCCGAAGCGACAGATCATCCCCTGGACGGGCGCGGCCGTGGCCTTCTCGCTGTGCGCCGTCCTCACCCTCTTTGCCGGGAGCACCGTCATGCTGCTCGGTGAGTGGATCGCGGGACTGGGCATCGTGCTCGGCGCCCTGCCCGCGGTTGTCTTCGCGGTGATGGCCGGCATCGTGGCGGTCCGGCGCGGCAAGCCGGCCTCCGGTGAACGCGACTGAAGCCGCTTGTCCCCAACGGTTTCGCCACGCGGCGGGCAGATGGGAGGCCGGGCGCCACCGCAAGCTGTGCGCAGCGCCTGAGCGCCGGGCTCAGTCTCCAGGTTCCAGCGGCCCGCAGCTCGCCTCGAAGTGCTCGACGGAACCGATGACCCGTGGGTCGACACCGTCGAACGTGACCTCCTCGCAGGACAGAAGGTCCACCAGGCCGTCGAGGAACAGCCCGGCTCCGAGCCCGTCCTCGAGACGCAGTCCCCGGACGCTCAATCGGGAGTTTCCGGCCGACCTCGAGAGATGAACGTTGGCTGCCTCCAGCGCACCGCCCCAGCCTTCGCTCCCCCCGTGTCGGACCGTCAGGTGGTTGATCTCGTTGAGCGGGTTGAGGCTGTTCCCGATGAGCAGTCCGCGCCACCAGCCGGCGACGGGCGTCGTGCCCTCCAGGATGACGGGCGAATCCGGCGTGCCGAGTACCCGAAGGAATCCGGGCTGGAGGGACTCGCCAACACGCAGCCAGGTGTTGAGCCGGAACTGGATTCGGGTCCCGGCGTCGATGGTGAGGGTCGCCGAATTCCGAACACGCAGCTCGGCTGTGGCTTCCCACGGCACCTCGAGGTTTCGCAGGGTCACGTCCTCGTCGAAGATGCCGGAGATTGCGATGGAGTCGATCGCGTTGCCCGCATAGCTGGACGCTTCATCGAGCACGCCGGCCTGGGCGGCGGGGAGCACCACCGGTCGCGCGGCATTGCCCGTGAACGTGTTGGCTTCGAACGCGTGGAGGATGATGTTTCCGGGCCGGATGACCAGACCGTTCCCGGCGGAGTCCTCGACCCGCACATGCCTGAGCCCCGTGGCCACCGCCCCGCCCACCGGGTCGATCACCAGTCCCGCCTGCGGCGCATTGCCCCACGCCGAGTTGCCGGCCTCGAGGATGACCATGTGCTCGATGAGATTCTCGGGCCGGTTGTTGTCGGCGATCCGGACGCCGCGCCACGAGTTCGGAACGAACTCCTCGCTGCGAAGCAACACCGGAGCATCCTCGGTTCCGCGGACATGGATGCGCCCGCGCAGATCGAAGCCACGGTCACGGAGGAAGTGAAGCTCGACGCCCTCCTCCATGATCAGGTTGCCCGCGGCTGCGAGGGTCAGGTCGCTCACGATGCGGTACGGCACCCCCGGGTTGCGCCAGGTCTGCTCGTGAAAGATGGAGCGGCAGCTCACCGAGTACACATGGACGCGGTCATCGGCGTTGCCGGTCAGGGTGGTTGCCTCGTCGATGTGTCCGACGAGGTCGGCGAGGATGCGTATCGGGGCCACGGAGTTGCCGGTGGAGGTGATGTTCTCGAAGTCCTCGAGCGACAGATACGTCACCTGCGAGCAGAGCCCGGCGGGGGTCCGCCCCGAACGGATCGAGATACCGTACCCCTCGTTGTCGGCGGTCGTGACGTGCCGCAGGGCGATCCGCATCGGCTGGAAGTTGGACTCGAGAAGGAGTCCGGCGCGCGACTCCGGCACGCCTTCGTCCCACGGCTGATCTCCGGCGTGCTCGATGATCACGTGTTCGAGCACCCCATCCGGATCATTGGTCTGGCTGATGACGAGACCGCGCCACCAGCCTGCCGAGGCCTGCGTGCCGCGCAATCGAATGGGCTCGTCCTCGGTGCCGATCATGCGGACGAGCGGGTTTGCGGACCCGGAGCCCCGATTGCCGACGAGCATCGAGGAGGCCCGGGTAAAGAGCAGGGTCACGCCGGGCTCGACGGTGAGGAGGCGGTTTCCGCCGATGGTGACGGAGCCGTCGACGAGGAAGCAGCTCCCGCGTGCCAGGATCACGTCTCCGGACGGGATCTCGAGCTCCGGGGGATCGTCGCAGCTCCCGTCCACGTAGTTGCCGGCCACGCAGACGCGCCGGTCCGGAATCCACGTGGTGCCCGGCCCGCACACGTCCTCGGAGGGCACGCAGCTCGACAGGTCCTCGTCGAACCGGGTTCCTTCCAGGCAGCCGGTCCGGGCGAACACGCACTGCTGGGAGTCGCCATTCCATTCGGTGCCCGGCCCGCACGCGCCGGGAGCGGGGACGCAGGTTCCCGATGCGTCGTCGAGCGTCGTTCCCTCGCCACAGCCACTCGCGTCGACGAGACAGCGACCGGAGTCGGGGTCGAGGACGGTGCCTTCCCCGCACACGATCCCCAGCGCCTCGCAGCGGCTGGTCTGCGCGTTCCAGTCCGTGCCCTCCCCGCAGACGTCCGCCGTCGGGATACAGACACCGGACGCGGCATCGTAGGCCGTCCCCTCGGCGCACGAGGATTCCGTCAGCATGCATCGCCGGGCCTCCGGGTCCCACGTGGTCCCCTCCGCGCAGATCTCTTCCGACGGAAGGCAGTTCCCGTCCTCGTCACGAACTGTGCCGTCGGTGCACAGGGCCGCATCGGGAACGCAGAGAAGGCGCTCCTCGTCCCACACGGTGTTCGCACCGCAGCGACTCCCCGGCTCCTCGTCCGGGAGGCATCCGTTGGCGAAGGTCAGCCATCGTGTCCCGGGACCACAGACGGATTCCGAGGGGACGCAGCGCGACGCCTCCTCATCCCAGCGTGTCCGCGCGCCACAGTTGTCGCCGGAGACAACGCATGTGCCGGAGTCGGCATCGAGGCTGCTTCCCGGTCCGCAGACTCCCGTGGCGAGCACACAGGTGCCGGTCCCGCCGTCCGCCACCGTGCCGGGACCGCACCGGTCCGGCGATGCCGTGCAGATGACCCCGCCCTCCCCGGGCGTTGTGCCCGGCCCGCAGACGGCTTCCGTGTCCAGAACGCACCGGGCGCTGGACGGCTCCCAGAAGACACCGGGCCCGCAGCGTTCAGGCATGGGAAGGCACTCGTTCTCGCGCTCGAACGTTCCATCACCACAGGCGAGCACGGGGCCCTCCGTCCGGGGGGCCGGGTTGCTCTCGTCGCCGCCCCGCTGGCCCGGAATGCAGATGCCTTCCTGCTCGATCGTTCCCGGACCACAGCGGAGCTCGTCGCTGCGGCCACAGGACGATGCGAGGAGGAGGACGGTGGCCACAGCCACAAGGGCGGTGTCCGAGCGACGAAGCAGCGTGCGTCGTCCGAGATCGATGGCGGTGGGTCGCATGGCGAAGAGGCTCCCTGATGCTGACGAGGGGGTGGGGGTGGATGCGAGCGGCGGAAAGGCGCGTCTGCTCGAGGTCTCTCGCGATCGGGATCCGCGGGCGACGCGTATGGGTGAAGTGCATGGATGCCGGCGGCTTCTCGAACGTCTGCTCCCGAGCGGCGCAGCGCGTTCGGGTTCAGTCACCATCCGGGTCGACGGGTTCGAGCGGACCGCAGTTGTCCTCGAAGTACGGGACGTTTCCGATGACGAGCGGGCTCACGCCATCGAAGGTCACGTCCTGGCACGAGAGAAAGTCCACGCCATCACTGACGAACAGACCAGCCCCCAGGCCGTCCTCGACCCGGAGTCCGTTGACGCGCAGGCGGGACGCGCCGCCCGAGCCCGTCAGGTGGACGTTGGCAGGCTGAAGGGCGCCCGACCACTGCTCGCTGCCTCCGTGACGCACGGTCAGGTGATTGATCTCGTTCAGCGGGTTGAGGCTGTTGCCGACGAGAAAGCCGCGCCACCAGCCCGCGACGGACTCGCTGCCCTCGAGGACGACCGGCGCATCGGGCTCGCCCTGGATCCGGACGTACCCGGGGGAGTTCCCGTCCCCGATCCGGAACCACGTGTTGAGGTCGAAGCGAAGGTGGGCACCGGCCTCGATCGTCAGTGTCGCCCCATCCCGCACCCGGAGTCCTTCCGACACGGACCAGGGCACTTCGAGGCGCCGGAGCGTACCGTCGGCGGGGATGACCCCGACCTGACTCGCGAAGAATCCCAGCGACTCGACGCGGATGGCGTCGATGGCGTTGCCGGTGAATGCCGAACCACCATCGAGTCGCGTGACCTGTCGCGCACCGAGCACGACGGGGTACGTGCTGTTTCCGGTGAAGGTGTTGTCCTCGAACACGTCCAGCGTGACGCCGGCGCCATGGATGAAGAGGCCGCTGCCGATCGAGTCTCGGATGGTGACGTGACGCAGGCGCGCGGTGATGTTCCCGGTCGCGTCGGTGATGGTGAGACCGGCGGGCCTGCTGGACTGGTATGCCGTACCACCACCGTTCTCGATGACGACGTGCTCCATCCAGCTGTCCGGCCCGGTGTTGTTGGACCACCGGACACCGTTCCAGGAGCCCGGTGTTCCTTCCGTGCTGGTCAGTCGCACGGGACGCTCCTCGGAGCCGCGCGCGGTGAAGACGCCGCGCAGGTCCATCCCGGTCTCGCGCGCGAACCGGATCTCCACGCCCTCCTCGAGGGTGAGCCGCGTGCCGGCCGTGAGGAGGAAGCGACCCACGCTGCGGTAGGGGACGCCCGGATCTACCCAGGTCTGGTCGCTGATCAGGTCCCGGCACCCGGATCCGTACACGGTGATCACGTCGGTGCCGTTCCCCGTGAAGGAGGACTCCGTGTCGACGACACCGGCGATGTCGTTGAAGATGCGCATTGGTGCGACGCTGTTGTCATGGAAGGTGTTGCGGGCGAACTCGTCGATGGTGACGTATCCCGCGGTCGCACAGATCGACGGGCCGACGGCCGAACGCACGGAGAATCCGTACCCGAGGTTGTGCCGTGCCGTGACGTCCGTGATGGACAGTCGTGCGGCTCCACCGAGGGACTGGAGGAGGATGCCCGCCCGGGTGATCTCCACACCCGAGTCCCAGGGCGTATCGCCTGCGTATTCCACGATCACGTGGCGCAACCGGTTGATCGGGTTGTTGCTCTGAGCGATGCGCAGTCCGCGCCAGAATCCGGGGACGGCGTCGACGCCGGTGAAGAGGATGGGGGCGTCCTCGGTGCCGAGCGCGCGGATGGCGCCGGTAGCGCCGACCGTGAACCCGGCCCCGGCGGCGAAGATGAGGGTCACGCCCGGTTCGATGGTGAGCTCGCCACCGGAGTTCACGTCCCGGTTGGCCGGGACGAGATAGCAGTTGTTCTGCGGGAGGATGACGTTGTCCCGGATGTTCGTGAGGGTGGGGGGTTCCTCGCAGTCGCCGAAGAGGAGCGTACCCCGGAAGCATCGCCGCTCCTCGGCCACCCAGGTGGTACCGGGGCCGCAGACGTCCTCGGACGGGATGCATCCCTGCTCTTCCTCGTCGAAGACGGTTCCCTCGAGGCAGCCGCTCGCGGCGAAGATGCAGGCGCCGGCGTCGGCGTCCCAGACGGTACCGCTGCCACAGGCTCCGGCGTCGGGAATGCAGGTTCCCGTGCCGGCGTCGAGCGTGGTCCCTTCTCCGCACGCCTGGTCGTCCACCACGCAGCGTCCGGAGGTATCGTCCAGACGGGTGCCGTCCCCGCAGGCGATGCCTTGCGTATCGCAACGTCGCGTCTGCGGGTTCCAGAAGGTCCCGTCGCCGCAGACCGTGCCGGCGGGAACACATGCCCCGGTGTCCGGGTCCGGTTCGGTGTCCGGCCCGCACACCTCCGCGGTGACTTCGCACTGTGCGTCATCGGGATTCCAGACGGTGCCCGCGGGGCAGACGTCCTCGGACGGGACGCAGAGGCCGTTCTCGTCGAAGACGGAGCCCCCCGTGCAGAGCTCCGGATCGGGCACGCACCGGAGGATCGTCTCGTCCCACACGGTGTTCGCACCGCAGCGGCTCGCGGGATCCTCGTCGGCGAGACAGCCCCCTGCGAACGCGACCCAGGTGGTGCCGGGACCACAGACCTCCGGCGAGGGATCGCAGCGACCGGTGGAGTCATTCCACTGCGTTCGGGGGCCGCAGGCGTCCGCGGACGCCAGACAGGACTCCCCGTCCGTCGAGAGAAGGGTTCCGGGACCGCAGGAGCCGGCGGGCAGGATGCAGGTCAGGGTCGCGTCGTCGAGCATCGTTCCGGGACCGCAGACCTCCGCAGCGTCGACGACGCAGCGGCCCTCTGCATCGGCCACGGTGCCGTCCGCGCACGGCGACTCCTCCGGAACGCAGCGCTCGAGATCCGTGTCCCAGACGACGGCGACGCCGCAGTATCCGGCCTCGGGGAAGCAGAAGCCCTCCGTCTCGTCCCAGCGCGTTCCGTCGCCGCACGCGTCCGCCACCGCCACGCAGGCCTCGTCCGCGGCCCGCCACGCCGATCCGGGGGCGCAGCGATCCGGTGCCGGCACACAGCGACCGGTGTCGATGTCGCGGGCGGTTCCCTCGTCACAGATGGCGTCGGGCACCGCGCAGCGTTCGCCCGACGCCTCCAGCACGAGGGGTGCGGGACACACCGAGGGTGCGGGGATGCAGCGTCCACCGGACTCCACGGTGCCTTCACCGCAGGCCGCACCACCCTCGGCCACGCATCCTCCGGTGCCCCGGTCGAAGACGGTGCCGAGCGCGCAGAAGGTATCGAGCGCGACGCACGATCCGCTCTCGGTCCGCACGGTGCCCGCGCCACAGCCGTCGACCGGGACGCAGAAACCGCCCTCCAGCAGGGTTCCGTCTCCGCAGAACCGATCCGCCGCCACACACAGCCCGTCGGCGGTCCGCACGGTCCCTTCCGCGCACGGCGACTCGGCGCTCACGCAGAAGCCGTCCTCGAAGCGGGTCCCGTCGCCGCAGCGGGTCTCGTCGCGGCTGCCACAGGACGCGAGAAGGAACACCAGTGCGACCAGCGCGAGGAAAGTCGGGACGAGGTGACGGGCGCTGCGCAGGCGCAGCGGGCACAACATGGACTGTCGTGGAATCGACATGCCGCAGATCCTTGTTCCGGAGGAGCGTCACGACGGGGACGCAGGGACAGGTGGGCCCTGTCTTCGCCGCCTGTGCGGAGTGAGCGTTCCGTCTTCGCCGCCTGTGCGGCGTGAGCGTTCCCGACGGGACTACACCAGACCTCCCTCGACCTGCAACCGATTCGTTGCCCTGCAGGCCAGTTGGCGATCCGTGTCAGGCCGACCGGGCGGCCATCTCCGCGCAGGTCTCTGCGAGCGCCTCCATGGAGGCCGTCGGTGCCTCGACGACGTGCCGAAAGCCGAGGTCCCGCGCGGTGCGGCTGGTGATCGGACCGATCGAGGCCACGGGAATCGTCCGCCAGCGTTCGCGAGCGTCGGGCGGCAGGAGGTCCAGCAGATGCGTGATCGTGCGCGAGGAGGCGGCCGTGATCAGGGCCGGTGGAGCGTCGACGAGCGACCGGAGGCGCGCCCGGCTGGCCTCCGGAGGGCCCGTGGCATAGACCGGCAGCTCGCGCACGGTGGCGCCGATGGCCCGGAGGGTCGCGACCATGCCCTCCCGCACGTGTCGGGCCCGGGCAAAGAGGAGTCGACGTCCGGAGACCCCGTGATCGAGCAGGGCCGTCACCAGGCCCTCGGCCACGGGGTTTCGGGCGACCACCCGGACCGTCCACCCCTCCTCCTGCGCGGCGCTGGCCGTGACGGGACCGACGGCGGCGACCCCGTCCACCGGCAGCTCCTGCGGCGAGCGTCCCTGCGCCCGGATCGCGTCGCCGAGGCAGCGGGCACCGTTGGCCGAGGTGAGGAGAAGCAGGTCGTAGCGCCGGCCCGACAGGATCCCGGGCAGCGCGGGCACCGGGAGAGGGACGACCTCCAGAGTCGGCACCTCCAGCGGGTGCAGCCCCCGCTGGGCGAGGAGCGTGGAGAGACGCCCCGCCGTCTCGCGGCTGCGGGTCACGAGCACCCTGGGAGCGGTCGCCGCAGCGGATGTCATGGGCCCGTGGTGTGCTGGCGAACGATGTTGCGAGCGACGGCCGCTCCCATCGAGCGGGCCACCGCAACGGCCGCTGCGCCCTTCCCCACCGGTCCGGAGTCGCGCGCCTCGGTGGCTCGCCCGCTCTCGTCGAGTAGCCGCGCGTGGAGCGTCACGACGTCCCCGTCGAGGTCGGCCCAGGCGGCGAACGGGGTGTGGCAGTCTCCCTCGACGCCGTGCAGCGCAGCGCGTTCCGCCTCGACGCAAAGACGGGTACGGGGGCACTCGAGGGGCGCGATGAGCCCGCGGGTGTCGTTGTCGTCGGTGCGGATTTCGAGCGCCAGGGCGCCCTGCCCCGGCGCCGGAAGAAAGTCCGGTGCACGGAGCACCTGGAACCCCTGGGCCCAGATGCCGAGCCGCCGGAGTCCCGCCTCGGCCAGCACGACGGCGTGCAGGTCCTCCCGGTCGGCGCTCCGCTTGTCGAGCCGCGTCTGCACGTTGCCCCGGATGGGCACGAGCTGGAGGTCCGGCCTTAGCCTGCGTATCTGTGTGATGCGACGGAGGGAGCCGGTGCCGACCCGCGCTCGGGGCGGCAAAGTGTGCAGGGTGTGGCCCGGGTCGCGCGGGCACAACACGTCCCAGGGGCTCGCCCGCTCCGGAATGACGGCGAGTTCGAGCCCGTCGGGTGCGGCCCACGGCATGTCCTTGAGGGAGTGGACCGCCAGATCGATTTTCCGGTCGACGAGTGCCGCCTCGATCTCCTTGATGAACAGCCCCTTACCGCCGATTTCAGAGAGTTGGCGGTCCAGGACGCGGTCCCCCTTCGTGGAGATCACCTCGAGATCGACGTTGAGGCCGGGGTGCCGCTCGCGGAGGGCGTCCCGGATGTGCTCGGCCTGCCACAGGGCGAGTGCCGACCCGCGGGTTCCGATGACGAGTGAGGATTTCAATGAAGCTCCTGCTTGCTCTGCGGGGGGAGTTCGTTGCCGTCGCCGTCGGGCTCGTCGTCGAGGTTGAACAGATCGCGCACGGCGCTGACGAGCTGCTCGCCCTGATCCACGCCGCCGGCCTGGCGCAGGGAGAGTGTCGGCTCATGCAGGATCTTGTTGATGAGCCCATGGGCCATGCGTGTCGCGGCATCAACCGCCTCGGGGGGGAGCCCGGGGTTGGTCCGCTTCATGCGGTCGAGCTCGGCATCCTTGAGGCGGGTGAGCTTCTCGCGCAGGCAGACGATGGTGGGGACGACTTCGTGCTGGGCCATCCACCGCTGCAGGGCGCCGACCTCGTCGTCGATGATGGTCCCCGCGCGGTTTGCTTCGTACTCGCGCTGCTTGAGGTTGTCCTGAACCACGCGATCGAGGTCGTCCACATCGAAGACGTAGGCGTTGTTGAGATCGGCACATCGCGGGTCGATGTCGCGGGGTACGGCGATGTCGATGAGGAAGAGGGGGCGGAAGCGGCGGCGCTCCATCGCCGGGCCGAGCAGCTCCGGGGTCACGACCCAGCTCTGCGAGCCGGTGGACGAGATCACGATGTCCGCGTGCACGAGCCGCTCGCCCAGACTGGACAGGGGAAAGGCCTGCCCGCCGATCTCGGCGGCGGTGCCGCGGGCGCGTTCCTCGCTGCGGTTGAGGATGTCGACGTCCCTTGCGCCGGCCTCGATGAGATGCCGCGCCGCGAGCCGCCCCATCTTCCCCGCGCCGATGACGAGGATGCGCTTGCCGTCGAGGCGCCCGAAGACCTTCTTCGCGAGTTCGACGGCCGCGTAGGAGATGCTGACGGCGTTCTCGGCGATGCGTGTCTCGGTGCGCACGCGCTTGGCTGTCCTCAGCGCGTGATTGAAGAGCCTGTTGAGCGTGGCCGCGGTGGCGCCACTCTCCTGGGCGACCCGCCAGGCGGCCTTGACCTGGCCGATGATCTGCGGTTCGCCGACGATGAGCGAGTCGAGGGAGGAGGCCACGCGAAAGAGGTGGCGGATCGCCTCCTCCCCTTCGAGGGCGTAGGCGTAGCGCTCGACCCAGCCCAGCGAGATTCCGCGCTCCCGCTCGAGGTGCTGGAGGAGGGAGGCCCGCATCGCCTCCTCCTCCTCGCCGGCCACCACGAGCTCGACACGGTTGCACGTCGAGAGCAGAACGGCTTCCCGGATGGCCGACTGCCCGACGAGCCCATCGAGGAGCGCCGGCACGTCCCCCTCGGGCACCGCGAGCTGTTCGCGGGCCTCCACCGGAGCAGTCCGATGGCTGGTTCCCAGAAGCAGGAGCTTGTGGCTCATCGGGGGGGTCAGGGGAAGGAGTAGAACAGGAGGACGAGCAGCGCCGACAGGAAACCCACCACGGTCATCCACGACGACTGCCGTCCTCTCCAGCCGCTCGTCAGCCGCAGATGAACGACCGCAGCGAAGACGAGCCACGCGAAGAAGGCGAGGAGCATGCGGAGGTCGAAGCCGTCGTCGCGGACGAACCACGCCTCGACGCCGCCGATGACCAACCCGACGGAGTAGGTGGCGAAGCCGAGGACGACCAGCCGGAAGCCGGCGGTGTCGAGTTCCTCCAGGCTCGGCAGCTTCTGGAAGAGCGAACCGAACCGCCGATGGCGGAGTTGCCTGTCCTGCAGCAGGTAGAGCGCGCTCAGCGCGGCGGCGAGGCCGAAGATCCCGAGCCCGAGCAGGGCGAGACCCACGTGGACGACGAGGACGAGACCGAGCTCGGACTCGGCGCCCGCCACCCGCTGTACCTCGAGCAGCTGGAGGGCCAGCAGGAACGACGCCACCGGAGCCGTGGCCGCCCCGATCACCCGGTGGGAGAACTGCAGGCGCAGCCCGAGGCCCCCGACCGCGATCACGACGGCCACGAGCAGGAAGACCCACGTTCGCGAAAAGAGCGCGATCGGCCCTCGCGTGATCGCCACCGAGAGCACGGCCAGCACGACGAGGCCGGTCGAGAGGTCGAGCCAGAACCGCCCGAGGGCCCGCGTCCGCGGCCGGTCGGCGCGCAGGTCCGCCACCAGCAGCACGCTCGCGGCGCTGTAGGTCAGCAGGGCCAGGACGGAGAGGATGGTGGGCATCAGCGCACGCGGAGGCCGGGGAACGACCCCGCCGGTCCGGGCATCAGGCGGACCGCATCAGCGGACCGGGAACCTCAGCCAGCGCGGGATCCTTGATGTTGTTGTGCTCGTCCACGAGCACCACCGTGGGCTTGTAGGTCGCCAGGTCCTCTTCCGCCACATCCGTGAACGTCGCGATGATGACCAGGTCTCCCTTCTGCATCAGGTGGGCCGCCGCCCCGTTGATGCAGCACACCCGCGATCCGCGCTCGCCGCGCAACGCGTAGGTCATCAGCCGAGTTCCGCGGGTGACGTTCCAGATGTGCACGGCCTCGTGCTCGAGGATGTCCGCCGCTTCCAGCAGATCGGGGTCGAGCGTGACCGAACCCTCGTACTCCAGGTCAGCGTGCGTGATCACTGCCCGGTGGATCTTCGACTTGAACATGTGTCGCGCCATGGCGCACTCTCTCCGGCAGGAGGCATGGTCGGGGCAAATGACGTGGCACTCCTTCCGGATGCGCCCGCTGCCTGTCGACCGTGGATGGGGGTGACACCTGCCCTCGGACCGGCATGACCGAGAGGCGGCGGGAAGGTATCAGCGCCGCGACGCAGACGCAATAGCACCCGCCCCAAAAGTCCCCGCAGCAACGCACGAAGGTGTCCGGCTCCGGTACAGCGGCAGGGCCGCCCCACAAGCGGACACCGATCCCGCTCCCGGTCCGGGAACAACTCCGGATCCGGGACTCGCGATCCTGATGGGTGGGCACGGCGCCCACCCACAGGGAACCGCGGGGACCTCCTTCCCCAAAGCCCTCCACTCCGATATGCTGCCCAACGGGAAGGGACGGGCCAAGACCAGGAACAACCATGTCCGCCACACCCGTGGACGTCGTACTCGTCACCGGTGCCGCGCACCGACTCGGCGCACTGATCGCCGAACACTTCGCGCGAGCCGGACACCCGGTCGCGCTCCACTGCCACCGCAGCATCGAAGCCGCCGAGCGACTCGCCAGCCGACTGCGCGCCGAACACGACACCAGCGCCATGGTCGTCCAGCAGGACCTCGCCCTCCACGGCGCCGCCGAACGAATTGTCCGGACCGTCGAGTCCGCAGGGCACCGGATCCGCTTCCTCGTCAACAACGCCTCGACCTGGCCCGCCGCCAACCTCGACGACACCGACGAAGCCCTCCTCGACGCCATCCACGCCGTCAACGTCCGCGCACCCTTCCAGCTCATGCGGCACGCCCACCGCGCCGGATCACTGCAGGCCGTCGTCAACCTCCTCGACTGCCGCTCCCAGCGCGCGTGGCCAGGCCGCGGCGCCTACGTCGCATCGCGAACCGCGCTCGAGAGCCTCACCCGCTCCGCAGCCGTCGAGTGGGCCGGAATGGTGCGCGTCAACGGCGTCGCCGTCGGCCCGACGCTCCTCCCCGAGAACGCCTCCGCCGAAATCCAGGAAGCCGTCCTCCACAAGATGCCCCAGGGACGCCTCGTCGACCCCGAAGAAGTCGCCGAGATCGTCTTCCGACTCGCCGCCGGCGGATTCGAATCCGTCACAGGGGCCATCTGGACCATCGACGGGGCTCGGCACCTCGTCGGCTAGACCACGTCAGTCGCGCCGCCGCAGCAAGTACGCCGCAGCAAGTACGCCGCAGCAAGTGCGCCGCAGCAAGTACGCCGCAGCAAGTACGCCGCAGCAACCTCCACGCGCCGACCCTGTCGATAGCGACAGACCGACTCAACACCCTCTTGCATCCCGCACAAGGCTACACTAGAGGGGCCTTGCGCATTCTTGACCATTTCGGACAAGAATTCCCCCGCCCCCCTCACCGCAGGCCAGACGATGACCGACTTCCGCTCCCTGCTCGACCGCGTGAAGGCCGAGATTCGCGAAATCAGCGTCAACGAGGCGCACAGCAGGCTCGGCACCGACGCCGTGTTCGTCGACGTCCGCGAACCCACCGAGACCACCGACGGGCACATCGACGGCGCCCGACTCATCCCCCGCGGCCTCCTCGAGCTCCGTATCGAGGACCGCGTCACGCGACGCGACGCCCCCCTCATCGTCTACTGCGCCGGAGGCACCCGATCCGCCTTCGCCGCCCGCACCCTGCACGAGATGGGATACACCGACGTCGTCTCCATGGAGGGCGGCTTCGGCGCCTGGAAGCAGGCCGGACACGCCTTCACCGTCCCCCGCGACCTCACCAGCGAACAGCAGATGCGCTACTCCCGCCACCTCCTCATCCCGGAGATCGGCGAGACCGGACAACGCAAGCTCCTCGACGCCCGCGTCCTCATGCTCGGTGCCGGCGGCCTCGGCTCCCCCAGCGCCTACTACCTCGCCGCAGCCGGCGTCGGAAAGATCGGCATCATCGACTCCGACGTCGTCGATCGCTCCAACCTCCAGCGGCAGATCCTCCACACCGACGACCGCGTCGGCGTGCCCAAGGTCGAGTCCGCAAAGCAGACCCTCAATGCCCTGAATCCAGACGTCCACGTCGAGGCCTACAACACCCGGCTCAACGCAGACAACGTCCTGGAAATCTTCCAGGACTATGACATCGTGGTCGACGGCGGCGACAACTTTCCCACGCGCTACCTCGTCAACGACGCCTGCGTGCACCTCGGACTCCCGAACGTGACCGGCTCCGTCTTCCGCTTCGAAGGCCAGGTCACCGTCATCAAGCCCGGCGAAGGACCCTGCTACCGGTGCCTCTATCCCGAGCCCCCACCCGCCGAGTTCGCCCCGTCCTGCCAGGAAGCCGGCGTCCTCGGCGTGCTGCCCGGGACCATCGGGCTCCTGCAGGCCACCGAGGTCATCAAGCTCATCACCGGTGCCGGCGACCCCCTTGTCGGGCGGCTCCTCACCTACGACGCCCTCCGCCAGAAGTTCCGCGAGCTCAGAATCCGACGCGATCCCGACTGCCGCATGTGCGGCGACAACGCCACCTTCACCGGCTTCACCGAGTACGAGCACTTCTGCCGGCTCTGATGTCCGCCGGCGTCGAGTCGTCCTCCCGCGGCGGTCGCGAAGCGCATCCACCATGCCCACCACACCCGACGACCGTCCCGAACTCACACTGACGTCCACGGCCGATGGCACACGCACCCTCCACTGCCCCGTCGCCGACCAGACCTATCACTCCACCCACGGCGCCCTCGCCGAGGCCCGGCATGTCTTCCTCGAAGGCTCCGACACCGCGCAACGTCTCGCCGAGGGTCTGGCCACCCACGTCCTCGAGATCGGACTCGGCACCGGCCTGAACCTCGCCGTCACCCTCGCCGAGGCGGCACGGACGCGCACCCCGCTGCGCTACACCGCCGTCGAGCTGCGCCCCCTCCCCCCACCCCTTCTCGACGCCCTCGCGCACGACGCCATCCTCCCGCCGGACCTCCGCAACCCCTTCCGACAGCTCCTCTCCGGACTGCACGACGCCCCACAGGGCAGTGTCCTCCGCGAACGCTGGCGACCACCACACCCCGACGTCGACATCACCCTCGTTCGCGACGACGCCCGCAGCGCCCTGCCCTGCCTCGACATCCACGTCGACGCCATCTATCTCGACGCCTTCAGCCCGTCCGCCTGTCCCGAGCTCTGGGAGACGGACTTCCTCGCCGCGCTGCGCCGGGTCTCCGTACCCGAAGCCGTCCTCGCCACCTACAGCTGTGCCGGCGCGGTCCGCCGGGCGCTGGTGAATGCGGGCTGGACCCCACGAAAGCGACCGGGACCGCCCGGTGGCAAGCGCGAGGTGCTCCGAGCCACCCGCCCGTGAGCCTTCGATCAGTTCCAGAAACCCACCGACACGACCGTGTTGTGGTACTGCCGCGCCATGTCCAGCGCCGCCGAGAGCCGCCAGTCCACGAGCCATCGGAACAGCCGCACATCGGCTCCCACCGTCCCGTGCAACCGACCCGACACGCCCTCGAACCGGCCCGGCTCCCAGTAGGACCCACCGCGCAACCGCAGCCGGTTCGCCCAGGGCTCACCCTCCAGACCGAACCGGTGGAACGCGCGCACGCGGCGGCTCGACTCCGGCGGGGAGTCCACGGCGAACGCGCGCACGCTCGTCCCGTCCCGGCGCCCCCCCTCCACCAGACCCAGATCGAGCAGCACCAGCAGATAGCGACGGGGCAGCTCGGCCTGATCGGGACGCTCCATCCGCGGCACCCCGCGAAACTCGACCCGCGGATTCAGCGGCCTCGGACCGAGACTCAATACCCCACCGACCACCAGTTCCCACGGCCCATGTGCGCCGTCGGGAACGAACGCGAACACGTCCGCGTCCGCGCCGCCCGATTCCAGCTCCAGCCGCCGGGGGGGCCGCAGCAGCAGCCCGATCCTCCACGGCCTGCTCTCCGGACGGTAGAGCGCCCCCAGGCTGATCGTCGCCCCCTCGTAGTTCACCCGCCGGTTGTCGGCGCGCATGGCGAAGCTCTCGATCGTCAGCTCCGTGGCCAGCAGGAGATCCCCACCGAGAAACGCGTGGCCGTAGACCAGCCCCGCCCGATTTCCACTCTTTCGAAGAGCCTCGCGACGCTCGCACGCACGGTCATCGCCACAGATGGTGAGCTCCTGCCCGAGCGCATGGAGCCCGAACCCCGAGCGACGGTGCTGCACGGCCACGCTGAGGAAGATGGCCTCCAGCCGGTCCGTGCCATCGAGCGACGAACCATCGTTCAGCAGGTCCACCTCACGACCGCCCGCGCGCTGCGATCGCAGGACATTGAAGCCAACGCCCGCGCTGGTCCGGGACCAGCGCTGATGGTGCGGCCGCTGCACCGCCGCCACCGGCGTGAACCCCATGGCAGCGGCCCCCTCCCCGAACCCGGTCGTCGCCCCGCCGCGGCCGATCACTTCCGGCGGCCCCACCAGGGGCCCAATGTGCAGATCGAGCACCTGCGCCACCCCGTCCGATGCCACCGGAAGAAGCGCGAGCAGAACCAACAGGGGGACAACGGCCCGACCTGTTCTCGCAGCCGACCGCGCCGTGCGTGCAAGAGCCCGTTCATGCACGTCCCGAGCAGACCCCGAAGCGTCCACGCCCTCCCCAGCGCCACACCCCACGCGGCGCCGGATCTCCAGCGGGCAACGCGCGCGGCCGCTCCGCCCCTCCGCAAGTGAACGGCGGCCGCAGCCCCGAACCGCCTTCATCTCCTTCATCGCACGGGAACAAACGTGAACACCACCGGCAGGTCCCCCGTGACGATCGCGGACGCAGGAAGCCCCGGAATCCGCTGCTCCTCCACCAGGCCGATCATCGCCTCCCGAGGAATGGCGAGGAGCAGCCGAATCGCTCTGTCCGTAGCCTCGTACGGCAAGGCCTCCGGAATCGGAAGCCACTCGTCCTGGATCCACTCGCAGCTGGTCGGATCAGTCTCGATCAGAAAGCCGGAAACCGTGTAGCATCCACCCCCAACCGGCTCCATGAGCACCGGCTCCCGGACGGTCAGACCCGCTGCAGGCACGTGGATCGCCATCATCAGGTCCAGCGAGGCGGCCATCTGCCACTCACTCGAAGCGAAGACCGCAGCACCACTCGATCCCTCCGACGAGAAATCCACGCTGATCGTGCTCGCGATCGCTCCGTGCGGATGGAACGTCACCTCGTCGAGCCGATAGTTGCCCGACTCCAGCGAACCACCGCGGAGCGTCGGTGGACCCTGCTGCAGCGTAGCGACTGTGGCCAGGGCACCGGGCTCGGGCACCCCGGAACAGGTCGGCGCGGTGCAGCGGGCGGCATCGGCCGACTGACAGCCGCCGTCGACGCACACCAGGCCACGAGGACACTGGGCATCCCCGGCGCAGTCGAGGACACACGACGTCGACATGCCGAACGGATCCTCGGCACGACAGGTGGTGCGGAAACTGCCCTCGGGAGAACACACCCCGTCCTCGTAGCACAACGGACGGCAGTAGCCTTCCGCACCCGTCCGCTCGCTGCACAGGTGCCCCAATGGACACGACTCGGCGGTCGAACACACATCGAAGGACTGCAGCGCCGAGTTGGGATCTCCGACCGGCACGCAGCCCCCGATCACCAACCCCTCGTTCGAGACCAGCCACTCCTCGGGACCGGTCGCGAGCGGCGTGCAGAATCCCTCGGGACCGCAAAACGACGGGCACTCCGCGTTGCAGAGCTGGATGCAGACAGGTTCCGCAAGGCCAGCATCGACGCACGCCGCCCCGGCCCCACAGGATCCGTCGTTCTCGCACGGCTGCAGGGGCCTCGATGACACATGCTCGGCGCTGCACCGGAACGAGAAGATGTCGTAGGGGCCCACACCCGTAGAGCGACGCTCGCAGACACCGATGCCGCCACTGAACGGCTGACAGCGATCCTCATCCTCGTCCGCGCACGCGAACAGCTCGCCACCACAGCGCCCCCCTCGGGACGACAGGCAGCGCGCAGCGGCGGGATCACAGGTGGACTCCCAGGCGATACCCAACTCCAGCGAGTCTCCGTCGTCCCAGACGGCCGAACAGTCGACCCCCAGCGCCCGCCCCTCCTCGCATCCCAGAACCAGCGTGTTCGACTCGCTCCCGACGCATGTGTCACCCGCCGTGCAGCTGCCCTCCATCGGAGCACACCGATACTCCGTGCGCACGATCTCGGCACCTCCCAGCTCCAGCGAACCATCCAGCAGGCACGCCTCGCCCTGGTCGAAGCAGGGCACCCACCCCGTGGACGACGGCGGCCCCTCCGCAAGCCCCTCCGAAGCGCACACCGCACCACTGCGCACAAAACAGTCCACCTCGCCGAACGCATCCGCCACGCCAACCACCTGCTGATGCCCCACCAGCTGACACGCGAGGTCGCAGCCCCTCGGACAGCCCGTGCGCGGAACGCAACCGTCGCTCGTGCACCGCTCGTTCGGCGTGCAGTCCGCCGCAACGGTGCACGCGCGGTTCGGTTCCACGCAGAAGCCACCCGGGTCGCAGACATCATCCTCGCTCTCGCAGTCCTCCGACGTGCGACACTCCGCCAGAGGGGGGTCTCCGCTCGGTTCTCCGCTCGGTTCTCCGCTCGGTTCTCCGCTCGGCTCCCCGCTCGGCTCCCCGCACGGTTCTCCGCTCGGTTCCCCGCTCGGCTCTCCGCTCGGCTCTCCGCTCGGTTC
>REDH01000201.1 GCA_007693585.1 Deltaproteobacteria bacterium | reverse complement strand
GGGCCTCCGGGCCCGGGCAGGCCGCGCGCGGCGGTGCCGGCGGCGCGCTGCCCGCCGGGCTGACCCTCGAGGTGGCCGACCCCTCCATCTGGTTCGAGCCCGACTCCGCCTTCTCCAGTGACCACCTGCGCTGCTCTCCCGACTTCTTCCGACCCGCCGGCTCCGGCGTGGCCGACGAACGCGGCGGAGATGCCTGTGCGATCCTGCGCTGCGTGGCGCCATGAGGACGACCATGACGATTCCCGGAATCCGTATCCCCATGTTCCTCGTGGTCGCCGCCCTGGCGCTGTCCGGCTGCGGCGACGCCGCCGACGAGGGCGCGCCGGGCCCGGCCCCCCTCGACGGGGAATTCCAGGGCGGCGCCTTCGGGGGCCCGCCCCAGCCGCTGCCGGGCGCGACCGCCTCGGACGACGGGTTCGCCCAGCGCGCGCAGGGGCAGTGCCCCGAGGGCGAGATCCCCTGGCGGTTCGCCGCCGGTGGTGCGGACCCCCTGGGCGAGGTCTTCCAGGAGATGGCAGGAGAAGACCTCACCCTGCCCGCAACTCCACCCGATCCCATCGTGATCCGGTCGGTGGCGTGCGGTGGGCCGGGCGAGTCCGTCGACGACGAACAGCTCCGCGCCTCGTGTGCCGGTCGCTCCTATTGCGCGTACACGCCGGTCTGTGAGGGAGAGTTCGTGGTCCAGTACCAGTGCGGAGCCGGCGGATGGGGCTGGCGCCCCGAGTTGCGAACGGCACGCCCGGAAGGCCCCAATGGACGGGTGGAGCTCATCTGCGGCTTCGAACCCGAACCTCCCGCCGTCGAGGAGCGGACCGTCTGCGTGCCGAAACTCTGCCGCGGAAAGGCCCGCCGGAACGCCTCTCTGCAGTGCGTCCCGGATCTCACGATGCCCGTGCTCGACCTGCGCTCCGAGCGGGTGGCCCGAAGCCACATGCTGTCGATCACCAGCCAGGACGAACCGATCTCGCGGGCCACCAACCTGCCGTCCAGGGCAGGCGACATGTGGACTCTGCAGAACACCCTGCGGCTGAGCGACCTCTACCGCCGGGAAGCGGCGGTGGAGCGCATCTTCGAGAACGGCGTCTACGACATCCGGCTCACGCTGTCCCTCCAGGAGCGGACGCCGGCGCTCGAACGCCGCGGGGTCCGGACCGTGCTCTGGTTCACCGACGTCTGGCAGATCGGCGACCGGCGGGTCGAGACCTTCCGCTGCGTGGCCCAGACCCTCGGGACCGGACACGTCACCGCCGGCGTCTACGAAGCCCGGGCCATCGATGCGCAGGTCAACGCCGAGTGCTTCGCACCGGAGACCCTCGCGGCCTCCCGGCTGGAGGCGTTCAGGCGCGTCTACGGACCCACCCGGGGAGTCGAGTTGTCCACCGCCGGACAGGTGCAGGCCACCCTGTCCCACTCCGAAGCCCACGTCAGCACCGACCTCGAAGGCCGCACCCTCGTCATCAACGACGGCGTGGACGAGGCCACCGCCTGTGCCCCCAACCCGCCCTCCTTCTTCTACGACGCCGCAACCAACCGCTTCGATGCCCTGGCCTTCTACGGCCAGCGCCGATGGGGCACCGTCGACATTCCCGGCTCCTCCCAGCCCAGACGGTTCGCGTTCACCCATGCGCCACAGATCACCCTCGGCATCCAGGACGTGCGGCTGCGCGACAACCTCGTGACCGTCTACCAGTTCAGCACCATGCCCTCCCGCTTCAGCGTGGACGTCGATTGGTACACCGCCTTCCAGTCCAGCCGATCCCCGCACTCGACGGCCCAGTTCCTCCGGAACCACGAAGGCGTCGACCCGAGCCCGATCTCGCCCGACGATGTCCGACTGGAATTCTACCTCCACGAGTACCTCACCTCGGAGCCCATCGCCCGCGAGAACCTCACGTTCGGCGGCATGCCGCTCATCCACGCGCAACGGGTCGGAGACGCCGGCCCCACCGGCACGACCGTCAGCGTCGACATCGACATCCCCGACCACATCCGTCAGCGCTTCTTCGATCCCAACCGAAGACTCCACATCGGCAACGGATTCTACGACCAGCGCTTCGCACTCCTCGTCTGCGTCGCGACCGGCTCCGCCAGGAACGTCTCCCTGCGACCGGCCATCCTGCCGCCCTTCAACCCGACCTGGCAGAACATCTTCTTCGGCGAAGACCGCTACGCGCGCCCGGACCTCGACACCCGCATGACCCTCCTCCTCGGTCAGCGCTACCGCCAACCGCGCAATCCCTGGTCCGCTCTCCCGGGCGGACTCGCCCCCGCCTACCTCCACGAGCGCCTCCGCATGGGGACCCTCTCCGGGCTCTACCCCAACGGTACCCCGAGAGGCTGCCAGTGGGCCGACGCCTCCCTCCACATCGTGCCCGACCGCTACCAGCGGCCCGTCGAACCCGTCGTGGACCGGGCCTGGCGCGGGCAGGCCCAGAGCAACAACGCCGGCGACGTCCAGATGGAGGGCGCGACCGGCGGAAACATGGGGCAGACCTGCGAAGACGACGAGAACGGCCGCGAACGCTGCCAGAACCGACTCGGCAGCGGCGGCCGCAACGCCGGACAGACCTTCGCCGGACCCATGCACGACCTCGACATCCTCGCCAACCTCGTCGAGGGCGTCGCCCTGCGCGTCGGAGGACTGACCGAAGTGTTCGGCTTCCAGGCCGTCGACAACGCCGGCATCGAAATCGACTTCTCCGAGATCACCGACGAGAACGACCAGCCCATCCCCAATCCCGACGCCGGCATCACCTACAGCCTCGACTACGACGACGGGTCCCTCACCCTCACCCTCTTCCCCCCCTTCGAGGCCGCCGCCGATGCCCTCAACCAGGGACGTCCGCCCCGCAGCCCCATCCAGTGGGAGGGCGATGACGAGGAAGGCCTCGCCCTCACCTACACCTACCAGACCCCCGTCGCCGTCGGTCCCGTCCCCGGCACCGTCACCGTCACCGCCTCCGTCGGCATCGAGGCCTCCGTCTCCTTCCTGTACCGCTGGCGCCGACCGACCGGCGCAGCGTACCCCTGCGCCGGAACCACCGAACCCTGCTTCGGTGTCCATTCGGGCGACCATTCCCGCACCTTCGCCCAGGCCGCCGCCTTCTGCGCCGAACGCGGCGGAATCCTCGCCGCCCCCCTCTCCCGAGACGAAGCCACGGTCCTCGCCGATCGCCGCCGCGCCAGCAACGCCAGCCAGATGTGGGTCGGCGGCCAGGTCGGCGTCCGCTACGTGGACCCGAGCTGCGCCGCTCGCCCCAACAGCCCCTGCGGCAGCCCCGTCTTCACCACCTGGCGCTGGCTCCTGGGCGACGCCCTCTACCGCAACGAAGCCGGCGCCTTCGAGGACACCATCCACGCCCCGGGGGGCAACCAGCCCACACAGTCCGCCTTCCCCCAGGCCCTCGCACTCAACGCCGCCTCCGCCCTCGAGAACGTCCACGTCGACCGACGCCTCCCCTTCGCCTGCCGCTACGAACCCGTCGCCAGCAGCCACTACCGCGAAATGGGCGCCGAACTCTCCGTCGGCGCCTTCGCCGGCATCGGCGTCGGCTTCTGCACCCCCTCCAGCAAGCTCGGCATCTGCCTGCAGGGCAACCTCAATATCTTCAACCTCACCTTCACCCCCTCCTTCCACAAGGCCGACTGGACCCTCATCGGGAACCCCGGCTCCGAATCCCGACGCCAGTCCGTGACCGAGATCGACGTCAGCCTCGATCTCACCCTCCTGCAGGCCGAACTCAAGGCCATCGCGCGCGCCTGGATCTTCAGCAAGAGCTGGACCATCCTGCGCTATCCCGGCCTCAAGGTGTTCTCGGCGTCGCTCTTCAACTACACCGTCACCTCCAACGAGGTCCTCCCATGAAGTCCACCCACATCAAGGGACTCCTCGCCCTGGCCACCATCGCCGTCGGCCTCGCCATCCTGGCCGGACGCGGGCTCCAGCCCGACCCGCACGTGAACCGCGAGCCCTCTCCCGAAGACCCCGCCGCGGCGCAGGAACGCGCAACCGAAACCGTCGCCCCTGCCGACGACGCCACCCTCCTCACCCTCGACGACGCCCCCACACGCACCCCCTGTCGCCTCTCCGAAGAGGACCACGGCGCCTGGCACGTCCAGCTCACCTCCACCACCCACACCGGGCGCGGAACGCCGCCCATCACCCACCAGCGGGCCGCCACCCTCGTCGCGGAAGTCCTCCAGACCTCCGCACACGACGCCACCCTCCTCGCCCGCTTCCATGACTCCAGCCTCTCCGACCACCCCCTCCTCGAGAACCGCTTCGCCTCCCCCTTCCTCTTCCGGCTCGACCACGACTGCGGGATCTCCGCCTTCGCCCACCACGAGCGCACCCCCCGCAGCGTCGCCCGGGAACAGCAGGCCCTCCTCTGGGAACTGACCTGGAGATGGACCGACGCCGCCGAGCCCCTCGCCTTCGACAACACCATCGGCGCCCACGAACGCACCCACGCCATCGCCCGCGACCGCCACGGCCTCCTCGCCCAGCGCAGCATCGTCCACTACACCCGGCTGTGGAACGGACTGGAGCCCACCACCCCCACCCTCAGCCTCCTCACCGTCCGCCTGGGCGATGCGCCCTGGTTCCAGCGCGCCCACGGGGAGGAACACCTCCACCTCGCCGAAGGCACCGTGCGCACCACCCTCGAGGCCCGCACGGTCACGCCCCCCGACCGCGCCCTCGACGACGCCCCGCGCGACCCCGCACACTACCGGTGGGCCCACCTGCTCCCCCGCACCCAAACCGCACGACGACCCCCCAGACCGGTCACCGCCGAAGACCGCGCGGCCCGCGCCGAGCTCGCCCACATGGACGCCGCCCACGCCGTGGAGTTCCTGATCGACCGCCACGCCGCCGGTACCCAGTGGCAGGACCTCCTCCCCGTCATGACCCACTGGCTCGAGGCACGACCCGACCAGACCGAGGCCACCGTCCAGCTCATCGCCAGCGCCGGCCTCCCCACCCAGGCCAGCAACACCCTCTACATGGCCCTCGGGCTCGCCCGCACCCCCGACGCACGCGAATGGCTCCACGTCATCATGGACGACCCCGCCGCCCCGCCCATGCACCGCACCCGTGCCATGCTCAACCTCCTCGACCGCGACGACGTCGGCCTCGAACTCGCCGAAGCCCTCGCCGAGCGCAGCAGGGCCCTCGTCGATGGCGGCTCCCCCCGCGAACGGTTCATGGCACGCCAGTCCATGCTCGCCCTCGGCACCATGGCCACCATGCAGCAGGATCCAGAGATCACCATTCTCGCAGAGGAAACCGCAATCCGCGCACTCTCCGCCGGCCACGACCCCGCCACCGTCCGACCCGCCGTCGGCACCATCGCCAACCTCGGCGACCCCCGCCTCCTCCCCGAGGTCGACCCCCTCACCCGACACCCCGACTGGCAGGTCCGCCAGGCCTCCGCCCGCGCCGTCCGACGCATGCACCCCGAAGACTCCGAAGCCTTCGTCCTCGAATGGCTCAGACGTGAGGCCTCCGCCTTCGTCCGCGGCGAACTCTGGCTCACCATCAGCCGCCAGCACCTGGACCACGGCCTGCCTCCCTCCCCGGAGCTCGCCGCCCTCGCCGCCACCCAGATCCACCAGAACATGGACGTCGGCGTCCAGATGGCCGTCCTCCACATCATCGGCCCCCTCGCCGCCGAACACCCGGTCATCCACGATTCGCTCGAGCGCCTCGCCCGGGACGAGCGGGACACCCGCTCCGGACTGCTCGAGATCGCCGCCCGCCATCTCGACGCCGCCACCCTCAGCGAGGTGCTCCAATGACCCCCCGCAGCGCAGCCATGACATCGCACACGCCTCGTGTTCGCCCCGCGCGCACCAGCGCCCTCGCCGGCATCGCCGCACTTCTCCTCCTGCTCGCGGCCTGCGGAGGCGACTCCGCCTCCACCGACCCCTCGGGCACGGACTCCACCCCCAGCGCCTCCGACCCGACCGGCCCCACGCCCACCGACCCGCCCGGCCCCACGCCCCCCGCCCCGCCCGGCCCCCCCCCCACCGAC
>REDH01000098.1 GCA_007693585.1 Deltaproteobacteria bacterium | reverse complement strand
AGGAGGAGTGCGCGGACGCGGGAGACGTCGGGGTGGTCGGGGGTGTCGGGTGTGGCGAGGAGAGCGCGGAGGGCGGCGGGTCGGCCGCCGGTGGTGTGGTGGAGGGTGTCGGGGTCGAGGGGGGCGAGTGCGGTGGTGTCGTGGCCGGCGCGGGTCATGCGGTCGAGCCACGGGGGGATGTCGTGGGGTTGGAGGGGGGGGACGGGGAGGGAGGCGACGTGTCCGCGGAGTTCGTCGGGGAGTGTTCGGAGGGTGAGGATCCAGCGGGCGTGTCGGCTCCAGCGGGCGGCGACGAGGAGGATGTCGAGGAGCTCGTCGGGCTGGGGGTGGTGGTCGGCGTCGTCGAGGAGGAGGGTCCAGGGGCCGGCGTCGGCGAGGTCGACGAGTGCGGCGAGGGCCTCCTCGGGGAGGGGGTCGAGGAGGCGCCAGTCGGGGGGGATGGCGTCTCCGAGTGCGAGGGTTCGGCGCAGGGTGTGCTGGAGGGTTCCCGGGGGGAGGGTGGCGAGGGGGAGTCGTGCGAGGGGTCCGGCGTGTGGGGGTCGTCGTTGGAGGGCTTCGGTGGCGAGGGTGCTCTTGCCGATGCCTGCGGGTCCGGTGAGGACGACGACGGGGTGGTCCTGCAGGAGCGTGTGGAGGGTGGCGAGGGTCTCCCCGTGCCCGACGAAGGTGGGGTCGGGGTTGGGCAGGCGCAGGGAGAGGGGCAGCCGCGGGACCGGTGAGGCGGCCGTGGTGCGTGAGGGTGCACCTGCGGGCGAGCTGGGGCGCATGGATGTGCCCTGGGCGGAGGGTCCCGTGTCGGGGGGACCATCGGGGGGATGGGGGTTCAGGACATCGCGGGACATCACCGATGCCTTGGTGGGGTCTCCACCCGGCCTCTACCATGCGTGTTCGACAGGGAAAAGTGGGTCGCGCCGAGTCGTGCCCGTCCGGACCCCGTCGAGGTTCAACCCGGTAAACGAGAGGGATTCCATGGACACGAATTGCGAACGGATGGATCGTCGTCCCGCCTGGCGGGGCCCGTCGTGGCTGGTGCTGATCGTCGGCGTGTCGGCGCTTGCGCTGGCGCTCGGCTGCGGTGGGGACAGCGATGGGGACAACGGGAGTGGTCCCGGGGGCGGTGACCCGCCGCCTGCGGGCGGAGGCAACGCCTGCAGCGGCCACGGCGACTGTGCCGATGGGTTCTTCTGCTCGTTCGGCGCGGCGAAGAACGCGTTTCAGTGCTTCGATGACTGCGCGTTCGACTGCGACTTCTTCGACGAGGCGTGCGAGGAGCAGTGCGCGGAGGACTGTGGTCTGAACGACATGAGCTGCGACGACCTCTGCGCCGACGCCTGTGGCGGGAACGCGGCCTGCACGACGCAGTGCGTTCGCGACTGCGAGGCGGGGGGCGAGTTCGAGGTGAGCGGTCCGGGTCCGGAGCCGGTGCCGGGTACGGACCCGGCTCCCGGGACGGATCCCGGTCCGGGGGCGACACCGCCTCCGGCCGGCGACTGCCGGAGCTTCTGCGAGGCGCAGTGTGCGGGCGTGCCATTGCCTACCTGCGTGAACGAGTGCGTCGCGGCCTGCGAGGATGACGATCCGCCTCCGGGCGGTGGTGGTGGCGGCCAGGGGGTGTGTCGCCCGGTTCCGTCCGGTGGCTCGTGGTCGTCCACGGAGCCCGGCCCGGGTCCTGGTCCGGCCACGGAGCCGCCGCCGGCGGACATCTCGTGGGCGGGGAGCTGGGTCATGGACCTGCAGTACAGCCTGACCTGCGAGAACGGACGTCGGGGCGATCAGGATCACAGCATCACCGCCCGCCTGCAGGGCGGCAACGACGACCTCACGCTGACGGTGTCGACCGGCAGCCATCAGATGACGGGGGTGGGGACGAATTCGGGCCTCACCCTCAACGGGCAGCTCCCGGTGATGGACCACAACAACAACGTGGCGCGCACCAGCTCGAGCGACACTCGGCTCACGGTCCGGATCACGAACGTGGAGAGCGCCTCTCGCGCGACCGGCACGATCTCGGGCACGTTCCAGGCGCAGTTCCTGGAGTGCACGATCGACGACGGTGCCACGGTGACGATGACGCGCTGAGCGTTCAGGCTCCCCTGTCCCCGCAGTGCCGCTCCCTCTCGTGCCTGAGGGGGCCGGGGACACCCTGCACCCGCCCGGGCGAGCCCGGGCGGGTGCGATCGTTTGCGGCCGATGGCCCTGCACCGCGCGGCGACCGGAGTGGCTGTCGTGTGGCGGCGTGTCCCGGGTCGCGGGGGGTGTGCCGGTGCGAGGGAACGCTCGGTCCGAGCGGTCTGGGTGCGCACGGCGGTTGAGTCCCCGGGGGCGTTGGGGCAGAGTACGCACGCGGCGGTGCCGCCCCTCTTCCCGTCCGTCTCCGGGTCCGCTCGTGCAGCTTCTCGAGTTCACCATTTCCCACTACTGCGAGCGGGCCCGCTGGGGCCTCGAGCATCTCGATCTGGCGCACGAGGTCGTGCCGCTGCTGCCCGGTCCGCACATGCTGGCCCTGCGCCGGCTGCAGGTGCGGCGCACGACGGTGCCGGTGCTGGTGACCGGAACGGGTCCGCTGCAGGGCTCCGGCCGGATTCTGGACTGGGCCGAGGAGCGCGCGGAGCCGGAGCGCCGGCTGCTGCCGCAGGAGCCCGAGGCGCTTCGCGCGGTGCTGGACTGGGAGCAGCGCCTGGACCGCGATGCGGGGGAGGCCCTGCGGCGGATCCTGTACGACGGGCTTCTGCAGAAGCCGTCGCTGGTGATCGACCTGTGGACCCAGCGGGGCCCGGCGTGGGGTCCCGTCCTGTACCGGGTGGTGTTCCCGGTGATGGCGCGGCAGCTTCGCCGGGCCTACCGCATTCGCCCTTCGGAGGTGGAGCGTTCGGGGGAGGTGTTCGCGGCGCTCGCGGACGACCTGGACGCGGCCTGGGCGGAGGACGGGTGGCTGGTCGGCGACCGGTTCACACGCGCCGATCTGACCGCCGCTTCGCTGCTGGCGCCGCTCGTCATGCCCGGGGAACACCCGGTACGCTGGCCCTCGGTCGACGCGCTGCCCGACCCGGCCCGCGTCTTTCGGGAGCGGTTCGCGTCGCGGCCGTTCTTCCGGCGTGTCGAAGCGATCTATGCCGAGCGGCGCCACGCCCTGCCCGCGTCGGTCGGCGGGGACTGAGTCCGCTCCGATCGCGGTTCGGCGGCCTGGTGGCCGTGTCCGGAAGAAGGCCGCAGTTCGGTGCCGTCGACCGATCCGGGGTGTCGGGCCGGTCTCCGGCGCTCGGCGATCAGGGGTCGGTACTCGGCGTCCCGGGCCCGGTGCGCTGCGATCAGGGGTCGGTGCCCGGCGTCCCGGGGTCGGTGCTCGGTGTTCCGGGTGCGTCGCTCGGCGTCCGTGGCTCGGCGTCCGGGGTGCCCTGCAGGGTCCACTCGACGTGGAATCGCCCGTCGGCGGTTCCGCGGACGCGCCAGGCGAGGGGTCGTTCGCCGACAGCGAGGCGGATGGAGCCGGCGCAGCTTCGTTCGTGTTGATCGAGGTCGCGTGACAGTTCCCCGGGGGAGCGCAGGCGAACGGCTTCGGGGTCGTGTCCTGCGGCGGTTTCGCGGGCGCGCACCTCGTCGAGGATCAGGGAGCGCACCTGGCTGGAGGCGCAACCGGGCAGGGGCGGGGGATGGGTACGGACGGTGAAGATCCCGTCGTAGGCGTCGCTCCAGAGCACCTGATAGGTGAGGGGCTCGTCGCCGTGCGGGGTTTCGACGTGAGCGGCGCACGTGCGCACGCGCGCTTCGCGGTCGTGATCGGTCTCCCGTGGGTCGCGGATGCGTTCGGGGAGCTCGTCGAGGGACCAGGCCAGGCGGTCGCGGACGATGTCCGAGGTGACGCGTTGCACGTCGAAGCTGTCGCAGCGCGGGGGCTGCCGGGTGTTCTTGTGGACGATGACGGCGGCGGCGATGCCGAGGCCGACGACGATGGGCAGGCCCCACTCGAGCAGCATTCGCCGGGGGCTGCGGCTCATCGGACCTCCAGGTTGCTGATGCGTCGGAGTCGTTCGGGGTCGGTGTCCTTGCGCGCGGCGAGGTCGTGGAGCTGGTCGTCTCCGATGGGGCCGACGGTGAAGTAGTGGCTGTCGGGGTGGGCGAAGTACCATCCGCTGACGGCGGCGGTGGGCATCATGGCGTAGTGTTCGGTGAGGGTGATGCCGGTGCGTTCCGGGGCTTCGAGGAGGTCGAAGAGGGTGTCCTTCTCGGTGTGTTCGGGGCAGGCGGGGTAGCCGGCGGCGGGCCGGATGCCGGGGTAGCGTTCGCGGATGAGGTCCTCGATGGCGAGCTTCTCCGGTTCGCCTCGGCCCATCTCGGCGCGGGCGCGTTCGTGGAGCCACTCGGCGAAGGCCTCGGCGAGGCGGTCGGCGAGGCTCTTGAGGAGGATGCCGTTGTAGTCGTCGTGGTCCGTTTCGAAGCGCTTCAGGTGCGCGTCGATGCCGAGCCCGGTGGTGACGGCGAAGCCGCCGAGCCAGTCGAGGTGGGGACCGTCGGCGGGGGCGAGGAAGTCGGCGAGGGAGAGGTTGGCCTGCTCCTCGCCGGGCTTCTGCCGTTGCTGGCGGAGCATGGGGAAGCGGCAGCGTTCGGCGCTCCGGGTCTCGTCGGTCCACACGACGAGGTCGTCGCCGTCGCTGTTGGCCGGGAAGAAGCCGTAGACGCCGCGGGCCTGCAGCCATCCTTCGTCGGCGATGCGCTGGAGCATGGCCTGCCCGTGCTCGAACAGCTCGCGGGCGGCGGGCCCGAGGTCGGGGTGCTGGAGGATCCGGGGGTAGCTGCCCTTGAGTTCCCAGGTGGTGAAGAACGGGGTCCAGTCGATGTAGGGGACGAGGGTGGAGATCGGGATCTCCACGTTGCGCAGGCCGGTGAAGGCCGGGACGGGAGGGGCTTCGGGGAAGGGCAGGACGAGGCGGTTGGCGCGGGCCTGCTCGAGGGTGAGCAGGGCGACCGACCTGCGGTTGGCGTAGCGATCGCGGTCCTTGACCTGGTCCTCCCGCACCTGCCGGACGAAGTCGGGCCGAGCCTGGTCATCGAGGAGCTGGCTGACGACGCCGACGGCCCGCGAGGCATCGAGCACGTGGACGACGGGGTTGGTCGTCGCCGGGGCGATCTTCACGGCGGTGTGCTGCCGGCTGGTGGTGGCGCCGCCGATGAGCAGCGGCTTGCGCATGCCCCGGCGCTCCATCTCGGTGGCCACCTCGACCATTTCGTGGAGGGAGGGCGTGATGAGGCCGCTGAGGCCGACCATGTCGACCTGCTGCTTCTCGGCCTCGGCGAGGATTCGGTCCCCGGGGACCATGACGCCGAGATCGACGATCTCGTAGTTGTTGCAGGCCAGCACGACGCCCACGATGTTCTTGCCGATGTCGTGGACATCGCCCTTGACGGTGGCGAGGAGGACCTTGCCGCGCGGCCGGTTGTCGCCGGTGCGGGCCTTCTCCGCCTCCATGTACGGGAGGAGGATGGCCACGGCCTTCTTCATGGCGCGGGCGCTCTTGACGACCTGGGGCAGGAACATCTTCCCGGCGCCGAAGAGGTCGCCCACGACGTTCATGCCGGCCATCAGGGGGCCCTCGATGACGAGCAGCGGCTGTCCGAGGGCTTCCATGGCTTCGAGGGTGTCGGCCTCGATGTGGTCGACGACGCCGTGGATGAGCGCGTGACGCAGCCGCTCCTCGACGGTGCCCTGGCGCCAGGCGTCGTCGCGCACCCTTGTCTTTCCTTCGCCCCGGAAGGACTCGGCCATCTCGAGGAGGCGCTCGGTGGCGTCGGGCCGGCGGGCGAAGAGCACGTCCTCGATGCGTTCGCGCAGGACGGGCTCGACCTCTTCGTAGACGGCGAGCTGTCCGGCGTTGACGATCCCCATGTCGAGGCCGGCGGTGATGGCGTGGTAGAGGAAGCAGGCGTGCATCGCCTCGCGGACGTGGTCGTTGCCACGGAAGGAGAACGACAGGTTGCTCACCCCGCCGCTGATGCGGACGAGCGGGTAGCGCTCGCGCAGCTGGCGCACCGCTTCGATGAAGTCCCGGGCGTAGACGTCGTGCTCCTCGATGCCGGTGGCCACGGCGAGGATGTTCGGGTCGAGGATGATGTCGCCCCAGGGGACGCCCTCCTCGCGCAGGATGCCGATGGCGCGCTCGAAGATCGCCAGTCGGCGCGGCACGTCGACGGCCTGACCCTCCTCGTCGAAGGCCATGACCACCATGGCTGCGCCGAAGCGCCGGATCTCCCGCACCTGCGCCCGGAACGGCTCCTCGCCCTCCTTGAGGGAGATGGAGTTCACGATCGCCTTGCCCTGCACGCAGCGCAGCCCGGCCCGCAGGACGGCGAAGTCCGAGCTGTCCACCATCACCGGGATGCGCGCCGCCGCCGGTTCGCTCGCGAGGTGGTTCAGGAAGGTTCGCATGGCGGCGACGGAGTCGAGCAGTCCCTCGTCCATGTTGACGTCGAGGATGTTCGCGCCGCCCTCGACCTGGTCGAGGGCCACGCTCAGGGCCTCCTCGTGGAGGCCCTCGCGGACGAGCCGGGCGAAGCGTCGCGAGCCGGTGACGTTGGTGCGCTCGCCGACGATGGTGAACGGGATCTCCTCGCGCACCACGTACGGTTCGAGGCCCGAAAACCGGCTGCGCTCGTCCACTTCGGGCGGCACGCGCGGGGGGAGATCGCGCACCGCCTCGGCCATGACCCGCACGTGGTCCGGTGTCGTTCCACAGCACCCGCCGACGATGTTGAGCCACCCCTGCTCGGCGAACTCCCGGAGCACGTCCGCCATCTGCCGCGGGGTCTCGTCGTACTCGCCGAAGGCGTTGGGGAGGCCGGCGTTGGGGTAGATGATCAGGGGCACGGGGGCGACCGCGGCGAGGTCGCGCACGTGGGGCCGCATCTCGGCCGGGCCGAGGGCGCAGTTCATGCCGACGGCGAGGGGGCGGGCGTGTTCCACGGAGATCCAGAAGGCCTCGATGGTCTGCCCGCTGAGCATGCGGCCCGAGGCGTCGGTGATGGTGGCACTGAGCATCACGGGCACCCGGGCGCCGCGCTCCTCGAACACCGCCTCGATGGCCCACAGCGCCGCCTTCAGGTTCAGCGTGTCGAAGGTCGTCTCGGGCAGCAGCAGGTCCACCCCGCCATCGAGCAGCCCGCGCACCTGCTCGGCGTAGGCTTCGGCGAGGGTGTCGAAGTCGATCGCGCGGTACTCCGGCCGGTTCACGTCCGGGGAGAGGGACAGGGTGCGGTTGGTGGGACCGATCGCGCCCGCCACCCAGCGCGGCCGGTCGGGCGTGCGTGCGGTCATCCGGTCGCACTCCTCGCGGGCGATCCGGGCGGCCTCCACGTTGAGCTCCCGGACGAAGGCCTCCATGCCGTAGTCGGCCTGGGAGACCGAGGTGCTGTTGAAGGTGTTGGTCTCGACGATGTCCGCGCCAGCCTCGAGGAAGTCGCGGTGGATGCGGGCGATCACGTCGGGCCGCGTCAGCACGAGCAGGTCGTTGTTGCCCTTGAGGTCGTGGTCGTGGTCGGCGAATCGCGTGCCGCGGAAGTCCGCCTCCTCGAGGCGCTCCGCCTGGATCATCGTGCCCATGGCCCCGTCGAGGACGAGGATGCGTTCGCGGAGGGCCTGCTCGAGTTGGCTGATCATGCTGGGTGTCCCGGGTGCCGGATGCCGCGGCGACGCGCGCCGCGCCCCCCGGCGCGCGGTCTACGCCGCGTCGGCTCACGCTTCAAGGGGCGTGCGCCACCCCGGTGGCAGGAACCGGCTTCGTCCATTCGCCCGCGCTCCCCCGCCCGCGCCCACGCGCCCGGGACGGTGGCCCGGGCCATCGGCCCGCGTTCGCCCGCTCAGGGGGTCTGGATCAGGCGCAGGGAGGTGCGCCAGCCGAGCTCCGGTGCGCCGGCGGTCCAGGAGAGCACGGCGTTCGGGCCGTGCGCCACGAGCGCGAGCGGGTAGACGAGGTGGGTGGTGCGGTCGCGCATCTCTGCGCCCTCGACTTCGTCCACCGGGGCGAAGCCGTCCGCGGTGGGTGTGAGCCAGCGGGTGCGGATGACGCCGCGCGCGCTGGTGGCGCTGTCGCGCGACTGCCAGGCCGCGAGCACCGCGCCGCCGTCGACCTGCACGAGGCGGGTGCGGAACGCGCTCTGGCCCGCGGCCAGCTCCTCCGGCGTGCCGATGGCATCGGGGTCGGTCACGTCGATCGCCATCGCCGCCGCGCCCCCGTCGAAGACCGAGAGGGCGAGCCACATCCGGTCCGTCCCCGCGTGGTCCACCCGCGCGAAGGATGGACTCCCCACGGGGTTCGGCAGCGCGGCGAGCATCCGCTGCGGCGCCGACATCTCCCAGCTCCCCGCGCCGTCCGGCCGGAGCACCGCCATGAACACGTCGTCCTTCACGGACGAGCGGGCGTCCCACGCCACCCACAGGGCGCCGCCGGGACCCGCGGCGATGGTGGGCGCCTCGTGCCACCGCTCCCGCTCCGCCGCCACCTCCGGGTCCTCTTCCGCCGGCTCCCCGCTCTCCTCCGCCGCGGGCGGTGCGGGCGGGAGCACCGGCCACGCCGGGCCGACCGGGTTCGCCTCCGCGTCGAGGATCGCCACGTAGGTGCGGAAGCTTCCCCAGTCCTCGTCCACGCCGGTGGCGGCGATGGCCCACCCGCCGTCGGGCAGCGCCGTCACGTCGGGCATCCAGGTGCGTCCCGCCACCGACACCCCGCGCACCTCCACGTCCAGCGAGCGCGGCTCCGCCCACCGAGGGGTCCCGTCCGCGGAGAGCAGCAGCATGCGCACCTGGTTCTCCGTGCCGTCCGCCCGCTGCCACACGGCGAGCACGTCGTCGCCGGAGGCCGCCAGCCGCGGCAGCCCCTCGCTCTCCGGGGTGCCCTCGTTCAGCCGCCCGGGTGTCGCTCCCCACCATCGGCCATCGGCGCAGTCCACCGGCGCGAACCACGGGGCGAGATCGCTCTCTCCGGGGCCCGGGCCGGTCCATCCCACCCAGAGCCCGGCGTCGGAGGCCGCCAGCGCGGGCTGCAGCGCCACCTCGTCGTCCTCCAGCAGCACGCCGCCCGGAGACGCGAGCGCCTCCAGACAGCTCGCCTCGTCCGGCTCCGCCGTGGGCGAGGTCGACCCCGCCGGATCCCCGGACGAGGAGCCCGTGCGATCGCCCGACGACGTGCCGCCGGGGTCGCTCGTCCGCTCGGAGGCGGACTCCCCCGAAGAGGTCGTCGTCCCGTCGCCGGGGTCGTCGTCCCCGCATGCGGAGGTCAGGACGAGGCACGCCGCGAGGGCGAGGAGCAGCACGGGTCGGATCGCGAGGGTGCGCATGGGGTCTCCGGGAGGCGGTGTGGCGGGCGCGCGACGGGCGCGGGTCCCCCGCCGCCGTCCTAGCGGATGACGCGGTCGCCGCGCAAATGCGATCCCTCGGAAAACTGAGGGTCGGGGCCGGAGATCCGGTCATCGTCGTCGTTGTGCGGTGGCGGAGGGTTCGCAAGTGGCTGAAAACGGGTATCTCCGCAGGTGGCACAGTTGTTGCGATACTCGAAGGCGTCGACTCGTGCGGGCGCGGCATCAGTCGCCGAACCCCGACCCCTGACCGTGACGGAGCGTATCCATGACCACCCGACTTCCCCTCCTGCTCCTCGCCAGCCTCGTGCTGGCCTTCGGCGCCGCCTGTGGCGGCAGCGATGACCCCGCCGACCCGACCGAGCCCGGGGCGTCCTCGGATCCCGGCGCGTCCTCGGACCCTGGCGGGACGTCGGACCCTGGCGGGACGTCGGACCCTGGCGGGACGTCGGACCCTGGCGGGACGTCGGACCCGGGCACGCCGACGGATCCCCCGGAGATGAACGCCATCCAGCAGCTCAAGGCGGAGACGGAGCGCGAGGCGTCGGACGCCACCGAGGGCGAGCTCGCTCAGCTCGTCGAGGACCACACGGCGTTCGCGTTGTGGATGTACCACGCGGGGCGTGCGACGGTGGAGGCGGAGGAGAACTTCCTGTTCTCGCCGATCTCGATCTCGACGGCGTTCGCGATGCTGTGGCCGGGGGCCGAGGGCGAGACGGCGGCCGAGATCGCCGAGATGCTGGGCTTCGCGATGCCCGCGGATCGGTTTCATGCGGCGGGCAACCGCCTGCTGGCGGAGCTGGCTGCGCGCAACGACTACACGCCGGGGGAGGACGAGGGGGACGCGCCGATCCTGGAGATCCACAACGACCTCTGGGGTCTGGACGACTACCCGTACGTGCCGGCGTTCCTCGATCTGCTGGCGCGGCACTATGGTGCCGGGATGTGGATCGTGGACTTCGTCACGGCCTGGGAGGAGGCGCGCGAGGAGATCAACGCATACATCGAGTGGCGCACGCGGGGGCTCATCCCGGAGCTTCTTCCGGAGGACAGCATCACGGATCTCACGCGGCTCGTGCTGACGAACGTCGTGTACTTCAAGGGGGCCTGGCGGTTCCCCTTCGACCCGGACGCGACGCGTGACGCGCCGTTCACCGCCCTCGACGGTTCGGTGAGCGACGTGCCGATGATGAGCGGGTATGTCGACGTGGCGCACCATGCCGCGGTGGATGGCGCGGAGATCGTGGAGCTCGACTATGTGGGCGAGGGGCTGTCGATGGCGCTGATCCTGCCCGACGAGGGGACCTTCGCGGCCTTCGAGGAGAGTCTCGACGCCGCCGGCCTGACGGCGATGCTCGGCGCCCTCGCGCCGATGGAGGGCCAGCTCGCCATGCCACGCTTCGCGTTCGATGCGGAGCTCGACCTGGTGCCGATCTTCGAGGAGGCGGGCTACGAGGTGCCCTTCGACGGCGGCCGGGCCGACTTCAGCGGCCTGAGCGAGACGGCCCTCGCGGAGGGGCTGCACGTCACCGGCGCCTTCCACCAGGCGCGCATCATCCTCGACGAGGAGGGCACCGAAGCGGCGGCGGCCACGGCGATCGTGGTGGGTGCGGAGTCCGCTCCGGTCAACGTGTTCGACGTGCGCCTCGATCGTCCGTTCCTGTTCGTGCTGCGCGATCGCCCCACCGGGACGATCCTCTTCCTCGGCAGGGTCGTGGATGCGGCGGCGGCGCAGGAGTGAGGGGGGAACCCGCGGAGCACGCGGGGCATGGCTCCGCGTGCACTGCGGGGGTTGGGTGTCCGTGCGCGCTGCGGGGTTGGGGTGCACGGCTCTGTGCCCCTGGCGGTGCGGGCGCCGTGCGGGCTACCGCTGCGGGACGAGGGAGAAGGCGATGTCCGGGTCCCGGGCTTCGCGGCGGACGGGACGGAGGTGGAGGTCGGGGTCGTCGCCGCAGGTGTCGAACCGGGAGCCGTCGTTGAGGATCAGGAAGTTCTCCTCGTGGAGGAGGATCGTGCCGTTGCCGCGGTGGTGTCCGCTCATGTTGATGGAGCAGCGGCAGGTGTCGAACCCGATGCAGGTGACGCGGCGGTGGACGTCGCGTTCGAGGACGCGCCGGATCTCCTGGCAGTCGAGGTCGGTGTCGAGGAAGCAGGTTTCGGGGAAGAGGGCGGTGGCGTCGAGGTTCCAGCGCAGGTTGACGTTCCAGGAGAAGCGGTCGACGGAGACCTCGCCGGAGAGGCCGTGTCGTGCGCTGGGGAAGCGGACGTCCTCGCAGAGTCCTCGTGCGACGGCGTCGAAGTCGACGTCGAGGCAGGCGGAGGTGGGGCGGTAGGTGCCTTCCCGGATCTCGTCGCAGTTCTCGGGGTCGGGGTCGAGCGGGGCGTCGCAGGCGCGCACGGGGAGGGTGGTGATGTCGATGTCGGGTTCGTCGTCGCTGCTGCATGCGGCGAGGGCGACGAGGGCGAGGACGATGCTGGCGGTGGTCACGCCGTCCTTCGCGGGTTTGTGGAGGTCTGCGGCGCCTTTCTTCTCGGCGGCGTCGAGGAGCCGGTCGGTGCGGGGCCCGAAGATGCGTGCGGCGATCCAGGCGATGGAGAGGATGGGGACGAACTGGGTGCCGGGGATGGCGGCGGCCGCGGTGGCGAGGTTTCGGAGCTTCATCCAGCCCATGCGGTGGAGGAAGAACCAGACGAAGGGTGCGGCGAAGAGGTTGAGTCCCATGTCGAGGAGGTCGAGGGCGAGGGCGAGGAGGAAGGGGATGCTGCGGAGGGTTTCGCCGAGGGAGGCGTCGGTGGCGATGCGCAGGAGCTGGAGCTTGCGGTGGAGCCACCACAGCAGGAGCGTGGCAGCGAGGGTGGTGAGGAGCACGACCACACCGAGGGCGATGAGGAGGGACTGCAGGAGGGAGGGGGTGTCCATGGGGGTCTGCCGGGGAGGGGGCGGTGCTTGCGGTGCGGTCGTGTCGGGTGCCCGTGCCGGGTGCCCGCGTCCGGCGTGTGCTGCCCGGGGAGGGTGGCTTCGTCCCGGTGGAGCCGGGCCCTCGGATGCTAGCGGGTGAGGGTGAAGGTGACGCCGATCTCGCCGTCGGGCCGGATCTCCCGGTAGGTGAGGGTGTCTCCGTCGACACAGTAGTGGAAGCGCTCGCCGGAGGGGAGGGTGGCGATGCCGTCGTCGGTGGAGACGAGTCCGGCGGCGGTGTGTCGTCCTGTCCAGGTGACGGAGCAGGCGCATTCTCCGGCGCCGGAGCAGGAGGCTTCGCTGGCGCCGTTGTCGCGGAGGATGGTGGGGATGCTGTCGCATCCGCCGACGGCGGCGGCGCAGAGTGCGGGGAGTGTGGCGTCGACGGTGTGGGACCATCCGCCGCTGTGTTGCCAGAGGGCGCTGACGAAGCTCAGGGATCCGGAGACGCCGGGCTGGGTGCGGGTGACGCGTGCGCCGGGGCAGGCGTCGCGGAGGGCGGCTTCGGCGTCGAAGTCGGTGCAGGCGCGTCGGTACTGCCAGCTTCCGGAGAGTTCGCCTCCGCACGCGTCGCTGGTGCCGAAGGTGGGGTTGCAGTCGACGGTGGTGTCGTCGACCTCTCCGGCGCGGCAGTCGCAGTCGTCGTCGTCGCTGGCGGCGGAGTCATCGCCGCAGGCGGCGAGGAGGGCGAGGGCGGCGGCGGAGGTCAGGAGGGTGAGGGTGCGCATGGGGACGCCCGGGGCGGGAGAGGGGGGCCGGGAGGGGACACCCGGAGGAAGCCACAGGGCGTCGCGGGGGGCAAGGGGGAATGGTCGGTCAGTCGAGGGTGTGTCGGGTGTGGGCGACGGTGACCGGGGAGCGGTCGGCCTGGCTCCAGTATCTTCGGAAGACGCGGATTTCCGGCGCGTCGAGTTCGAAGAGTTCGGCGGCGAATCGTTCTCCGAGCAACTGGTAGAGCAGGCGGGCCTCGAGGGTGACGGGTCCGGTCCCCGGGGGCAGAGCGATCCGGTAGGTGATGCGGTGCTCACCGTCGCGGAAGAGGGGATCGTCGTGGGTGGCGACGGGGCGGGTGAACTCTGCGTCCGGGTGGTCGTTCCGCCAGCCGCGGGGAAGGAGGCGGTTGTCCTTGAGGTAGGTGTCGCCGTGCATGAGGCGCATGGTGGGATTGCCGTCGGCGTCGGCCATGACGGCTTCGTAGACCTGGACGTGGTGGGGCTCCGTGATGGTGGTGAAGTGGGGGAGGGCGGGGCCGCCGACCCGTTCGGAGGGCAGGGGTGCGCCGTGGGCGTCGAGGAGGCGTCCGCGAGCGTCGTGGGCGCCACTGGCGAAGAGGGGGGAGTCCGCGTCGTGCACTTCGAAGTGAATCCAGGCGCGGCGACTGGGGAAGGCCGAAGGAAACTTGTGTCCGACGTGGTTGATCACGCGGAGCTCGGCGGAGAGGAGGTCGCCTTCACGCCGCACGTCGACGAGCTCGAGGGAGGCGGTGTTCTCCTGGAGCTGCTGGAGGGCGAGGGCGATGGTGCGATCGAAGGCAGCTCTTGAGGCGAGCGGGTTGAGTTCGTCGGCGTTGTCGCGGAGGATGGCGGGGATGAGCGTGTTTCCGCCGACGAAGAGGTGCTGTCCGTAGGGTTCGCGGGGGGCGATCTGTCCGAAGGCGGTGCCATCGGGTCGGTGCGCGATTCGGGTGACGACGGGCAGGCCGTCGGCTCCGGTCGTGGGCATGTGGCAGCTCTGGCAGGAGGCGGCCTCGGGGCCGGGGCTCGAGCCTTCGGTGGTGAAGACCGAGTTGCGCCACTCGAGGTAGGGTGTCTGCTCGGGGAGGGCGTTGCCGGTGGGCGTACCGTCGGGCCGGTGGGCGTCGGTGAAGAGGGTGTGGCAGCTCGCGCAGAGCGCGGACTCGGTCATGTGGTTGGAGAAGACCGGGAGGAAGCCCGACTGCCGGACCATGGGCTGGCTGAAGGGGTTGGCGTGCGGGCCGTAGATGTGTCGGCTGTCGTTGAGGATGTAGTTGCCCGAGAAGGTGGAGGGGTCACCGAGGTTCTCGTCGGCAAGCTGGTGGCAGGTGGTGCAGGAGACACCGTCGAGGCCGAGGACGGCGTGGTTGTCGTTGGCGTAGAGCATCTCGAGATTCACGGCGGTTCCCTCCCGGGAGAGGTGATGCCGGAGCATGGGGGCGTGGCAGGTGAGGCACTTGTCCTCGATGGCCTCCGCGATGGCGGGGGTGGCGATTCGCTCGGCGGCCAGAACGGCGCGAAAGAGGGGGTCGCGCGCGGCGTTGGCCTTCATCGAGGCCTGCCAGAGGTCGAAGGGGGCGATGGCCTGCCCCGTGCCGTCTCGCATGGCGTCGCTGTGGGGGGCGTTGGCGTGGCAGCTGGAGCAGGCCTGCGACGTCGCGAAGGCGCCGAGGTGGACTTCGGCCGCGCGCGCGAGCACGATGGCTTCGTGGGTTTCCGGGGGCGTGCCGGTAGGGTCGGTGGGATCGACGGGATCGGTTTGCGGGGGGGAGGAGGACGGAGTCAGCGAACCGGTGGCGCCGTTGCCCGGTTCCGCGGAGCTCTCCGGTGCGGCATCGGTCGCGGAGGTGTCGAGGAGCGGAACCACCTGCTGGTCGCAGGCCACGGGTCCGGCCAGCAGCAGGGTCAGCGCCAGCGCCAGCGCCAGTGTGCGGGTCAGCGCTTCGGGGAGCACCGCCGACGGGAGAGCGTGGTTCGAGCTGCGGAGGGTCTGCACGTTCGTCATTCCGGGCTGTGCGGGGCGGCGTGTCGCTCGGGCAGACCGTGTCCTCGGGGGTGCAGGCATCCGGGTCGCACCGGCGAGACATCGCGTGGGCCCACGAAAGGTATCGGGTCGGCGGACTTGTGCAATGCCGAAATTCGGCGGCCTGTCGAAGGTGATTTTCACTCTCCATTATGGGGGAAAAGTGTTGGAGGAGAAAGGGTTTTTGATGCGGTTGGCGAATGCGGTTTTCAATGTCTTCCGTGCCCTCTTCGGAGTCGGTTGACACCCCGGCCGCTGCGCTCCAAGCGGGGGGGGCGGGGACGGGTCCGACCGGGAGTTCACGGGTGTCACAGAGCCGCTGGAGCATGGCTGCATGGAGGGTGTCGGCGGGGTTGCGGGCCCTGCTGTGCGCGGCGCTGTGCGTGCTTTCGGGAGCGCACTCCGATGCGTGGGGAGCGGACTGCGATCCCGGGGAGGTGTCTTCGCTGGAGGAGCTCGTGGAGCGCGTGGTGGGGCGTTCGGCGGCGGTGGATGCGGAGCGTTTTCTGCATCGCGCGGCGGCGCTCGAGCAGGAGGCGACGGGACGGGAGCGTCGTCCGGAGTGGACGGCCTGGGTGGATGCGGATGCGGGGCAGCGCGCCCGTCCCGGGGATGAGCGCGCGCAGGGCGTGTCGGCGCGGGGTCTGGCTTCGGTGGAGGCGCGGTGGGCGGCGTGGGACGCCGCGCGGTCGTCGCGGGAGGCGGAGCGGGCACTGGCGCTGACGGCGGCGCAATGGGAGCGCGACCGGGTGCAATGGCGGGTGGCACTGGAGGTGGAGCAGCGGGTGCTGGAGTGGTGGGTGCGCGGGGATGCGGTGGTCACGGTGGAGGCGCTGCTGGCGGAGGTGGAGGCCGAGGGTCTGGAGGCGGACCGGCGTGTTCGTGCGGGCCTGGAGGATGTGGGCGCACGGGTGGCGCTGCTGGAGGAGGAGGAGCGTCATCGGGCCTGGCGGGAGGCGCATTTGGCGCGGCGCGATGCGGTCGCCGAGGAACTGGTCCGCTGGGCGGATTTGTGTGGGCGGCTGCAGATCGAGGGTCTGCGCGGGGAACCATCTGCGGTGGGTGCGGCGCGCCCGGAGGCCCGGTGGCTCGAGCTGCAGGCGGAGGTCCTGGATGGTCGGGCGGAGTCGGTGCGTCGGGCGGACGCCCTTCGGTGGGACCTGCTGGCACGCGCGGGGGTGCATGCCTCTCCTGCGTTCGAGGGGGGGCTGCAGGAGGAGTGGATCGCCGGGACCTTGTTCACGTGGCGGCCGGATGTCCGGGGTGTGCGGGACCGGCGTGCGGAAGGGGTGCGGCAGGAAGCGGCGTCCTTGCGTGCTCGAGCGCGCCTGGGGGAGGAGACCCTGGAGCGACAGGTGGCGCTTGTGGATGCGCGGCTGGCGGCGTTGTCCGAGCGGTCCGCACAGCGCACGGAGCGGTTGCGGCGACTCGAGGAGGAGGAGCGTCTGCTGGTCCGTCGCGTGGAGGCTGGGCTGGTGTCGGGGTCTGCGCTGCTCGGCCAGCGCAGCCGGGAACGGGCCGCGAGGATCGAGGAGCTGGAGGACGCGCTCGAGCGCCGGCTGCTGCTTCATGAGCGAGGGCTGCTGCAGGGGCTGTTGGGACGAACGCCACAGGAGGCGCCATGAGGAAGGCTTGCGAAGGGGTTCGGCCTGCGGCTCGTCGACGGTGCCTGTGGCGGGTCCGGGTGGCTCGCGCGTGGCGGGTCCTGCTGGCTGCGGCAGGACTCGTGGGGTGTTCGGAAGCCTCGCCGCCTCTCGCTGTGGGCGGGTCGGGTTCCGGGATGCAGGCGGTCTCGGTGACTGCGGTGCAGGAGGCCACGTGGCGGTGGGAGGGGCGTCGGGAGGCCGTGGTGTCTCCTGCGCTGGAGCATCCGATTGTGGCGCCTGCGTCGGGGGTGGTGACGCTTCTTTCGCCGGAGGGGGATCGGTCGTCTTCGGTGCTGGCGCGCGTGGTGGACGAGGCGTCTTCGGCGCGGATTCGCGGTCTGCGGTCGCGTTGGTCGGCGGAGGAGGAGCTGCTGGAGCGTTATCGCGGTCTTCGTGAGGAGGGGGTGCTTCTGGAGGAGGAGTGGCAGTCCGTGCGCCGGGCGCATGACGGTCTGCGCGCGGAGTTGGAGGAGGCGCAGGCGCGTGCGCGCCAGCAGGTCGTGCATCGACCGGAGGGCATGGTGGTCGTGCGCTGGCGTGTGAGCCAGGGTTCGGTGGTGGGTGCGGGGGAGACCCTTGGCTGGTTGTCCAGGCGAGGCAGTGCCCTCGTGTCGCTGCGGTTGTCTCCGGTGGAGATCGGGGACTGGTCGGCATCTGCGCTGCAGGTGTCGTGTGCTGCGGGCGCTGCGGCCCCCGAGGACTCGGTGGTGCTGGCGCCGGTGGACGGGGTGGCGTGGTGGACGCTCGAGTTGCCTCTGGCGGGGGATCACCCGTGCGTCGGCGTGGGCACGCGGGTCCGGGTGGAGGCTGCGGGGCCGGTGCAGGAGGGGATGTGGCTCGTGCCGCCGCGGGGCGTGGCCCACGATGCGGAGGGCAGCTGGGTCCTTCGGGTGGTCGGCGACGGTGCGCTCGAGCGGGTGCCGGTGGAGGTGGTCCGGGCGCTTCCGGGCGGTCTGGCGGTGCGCGGAGCGCTCGATGCGGGGGATCGGGTGCTTCGTGAGGACCCGCGCCCCCGGGAGGGCGTCGAGCGGGTCGAGCCGGTGGAGGTGCCTTGAGCGTGCCGGCTCCCCATCCGTGGCTCCTGCTGTGGGCGCGAACGATGCGCCAGCGCCGCGGGGCTGTCCTCACGCTGGTGCTGACGCTGGTGGTCGCAGGGGTGCTCGCGGCGTCGACGATGCCGGTACAGCTGCTCCCGCGCATCGACTATGCGCAGGTGCGGGTCATCGCGGACCTGCCCGGTCAGTCGGCGGAGGCGATCGAGGTCTCCCTGAACGCACCGCTGGAGGAGGCCCTGGCGGGCGTCCGAGGCTTGCGGGCGATGCAGAGCCGTTCGGGGGACGAGCGCTCCTACATCGAGCTCTTCCTGCAGGAGGGCCATGATCCCCAGCTCGCGCTGCAGGAGGCCATGGCGGCCGTCCAGCAGGCGGCGCCACAGCTGCCTGCGGGCATGCCCCTTCCCCGGATCTTTCCGGTCAGCACCGCCGACGAGCCGGCCCTGATCGTCGCGTTGCGCGACGGGGAACTTCCGCCGTGGGTCCTGCGCGAACGGCTTCGGGCCGACCTCCTTCCGGCCCTGCGGGGCGTACGGGGCGTGGCCGCCATTCACGTCGGCCGAACCGAGGCGCGCGAGTTCCATGTCGACCTGGATCCGCAGGCGCTCGCGCTGGCCGGGATGTCGGTGTCGGAGGTGCTCGCCCTGTTGCGCGCGGAGGTCGGGCCCCCGGTCCATTCGACCCTGCGCGATCGCACGATCGAGGTTCTGGGTCGTCACGGAGCGGTTCGGCCTGATGCGGAGCGCCTGCGCACGATGCCGCTTCCCCTGGCGGACGGAACGCGCCTTCCGCTGCAAGCCGTCGCTGACGTGCACCCCGACGCTCTCTCCGAGGGCCGGCTGCCCAGCCGGCTCGATGGCCGGCCAGCGGTGCTCCTCGAGGTGATGCGCGATCCGGGGGCACGCTCGCACGAGGTCGCCGGTGCGGTGCGTGACCAGCTCTCGCGCTGGCAGGAACGTGGGGAGGACCGCGCCGCGGTCGTGCTCCACGATGATGCGTTTCTCACGGAGGCCGCGCTGCGGGGTCTGGGCTCCGCCGCTCTCGCCGGGGGGCTGCTCGCGAGCCTGCTGCTCCTGCTCGCGCTGCGCAGCGTGCGGCACCTTCCGGCGGTCCTCCTGTTGCTGCCCGGTACCCTGGCCTTCGCCGTGATCCTCCTGGCGTGGATGGGGCTCGGTCTCGATCTGATGACCCTCACGGGTCTGCTCTTCACCATCGGCCTCGGGCTCGACTACCTCGTCATCTTCGCCGACCGACTGCAGCGCGAGCGCGAGCGCGCGTCCGAACTGCCCGAAGGCGCCGCGCCCGAGGACCGAGCCTTCGCCGCCGTCGCGGGCCCGCTGCTCGGCGCGCTCCTCACCACCCTGGCGGCGGTGCTGCCCTTCCTCCTCGTGCAGGGGCCTGTCGCCCAGCTCTTCGCGCCCATGATCCTCTCCGTCGTGGCCGCCTCCGTGGCGAGCTTCCTGCTGGCCATGCTCGTCCTTCCCGCCTGGGGTGACTCCGGCGCAGCCCGCAGCGAAGGGCTGACCCCCTCGGCCTCGGGCAGCACCGCCCGGGCGCTGAGGACCGGCATCGGCGCACTGTTGCTCTTCCTCACGCCGGTCGGCTTCGCGGTCCTCGTGCTCGGAACGCCCATCGAACTGCTGCCGGCCGTCGACGACGGACTCGTCCGGGTGAGGGTCAACGTCCCGGCCGGGCAACCGCTCGACGAGGTCGACCGCACCGCCCGGCGCCTCGAAGCCCTCCTGCTGGAGCTGCCGGACACCGAGCATGTGCACACCACCGTGGGCGGCTACGTCCGCGAAGGCGGCGCCTCCTACCGCCCCGGGGAGATCAACTGCTTCGTTCGGGTGACGCGCCAGCCCATGGGTGACGGGGCCGCCGCCTGGGTGGCCCGTGCCCGCACCGCCCTCGACGAGCTGGGTCTGCTCCATGCCCGCACCCGCTGGGAGCTCCCGCGAATCCGCGGGGTGCGGACGTCCCTCGAAGACGATGACGTGGTGCTCGTGCTCTCGCACACGGACGGGGATCTCGGTGCGCTGCGCGAGGCCGCCGAGTCGCTTCGCCGGACCCTCGCGAACGTCGAGGGGCTCGGGCGCTTCTCCCTGTCCCGGGACGGCATCGGAACCCGCGTGGTGATCGAACCCCGGGAGGAGGCCCTGGTCGCCGCGGGCGTCTCCGGCGGAGAGCTGCACGCCGTGCTGCGCCTGGCCATGGAGGGGGAAACCGTCGGGCGCTGGGTGGAGCGAGGAGAACCGCGGACCCTCCGCGTGCGCTTCCAGCGGGAGACCGCCGGCCGGAGTACGGACATCGACACCCTGCCCATCCTCGCCACCGATACGTCCATCGTGGGGCTCGGCAGCCTCGTGCAGGCGTCCTGGCGGGAGGAGGCCCTGCACATCGAGCGCAACGAGGGGCTACGGGTTCAGCGCCTGCGCGCGTCCCGGGACGGGACCGCCTCCGCGGACGCCACGCTGCGTGCGCTGGAGGGGGCGATCGGCGAGGCCGAGCTCGACGCCGCGATCTCCCTGCGGGTGGATGGCGAGCTCGTCACGATCCGGGACGCGATGCGCACGCTTCTCGGTGCGTTGCTGCTCTGCATGCTCGGCGTCCTCGTCGTCCTGCACCTGCAGTACGGCTGGCTGCGCGCGGCATTCTCGGCGGTCCTGATGCTGCCGCTGTCCGCGGTGGGTGCCCTGGCGCTCACGGCGCTTCTGGGTCAGCCCATGGGAGGGCTCCTGCTGGCCGGGCTTCTGATCGCCTTCGGGATCATCGCCAATGGCGCGATCCTCATTCTCTCGGAAGCCGTCGAGCGGGCCGGCCACGGCCGGCCCCATCGCGATCAGGTCCGAGAGGCGGCTTCATCCCGTCTGCGGCCCATCGTGCTCACCGTACTGACCACCAGCCTCGGCCTTTCGCCGCTGCTCGTGGTCGGCGGGGGGGTCTCCGATCTTCTGCAGCCCCTCGCGCTCGCCGTGATCGGGGCCCTGTTGCTCTCCGTCCCGCTGCTGCACAGCGCGATGCCCCTGCTCTTTCCTGCCGGGGACGGGCGTTCGGTCGGGGAGGGGGATGCCGACGCCTCCCGGGCGCCTGCGCACGATGGGGTGGCAGCGCCGAACGTCTGAGAGACCGAAGTCATTGGGCGCGGCCGGTCCCGGGCCGGTTCACCGCAGTTCGACGGTTCTTCGGAAGGTGCCGCGGTAGGAGCCGTCACTGTTGTAGGTGTTGAGGACGAAGGTGCGTTCGCCGAGGGTCTGGAAGCGGTAGCGGACGGCCTGTCGGTCGGAGCGGGTGAGGCCGGTGTTTCGGTCGGTGAGGGTGAAGCCGTCGACGATGACCTCGAGGAAGCGTGCGGCCCAGGGGGCGCGTTCGATGCCGATCTCGAATTCGCGCGGGCCGGTCTGTCGGACGAAGACGCCGGCGGCCTCGGTGGCGTCGAGGACGCCCATGGCCCAGGCGACTGGCTGTCCGCCGGCGTCGAAGCCGATGGCCTCGACGTCGCGGTGGAGCCCTTCGCGCACGGGTCTCCAGCGGGAGTCGAAGGAGTCGCTTCGGTCGGTGCTGGTGGGGAGGGTCTGTCCGTCGACGATGAAGGTGACGCTGCGGACGTTGTCGGGGGTGGTGGCGAGGAACTTCCAGGAGCCGTCGCCGAGGCGTTCCCAGGCGATGGCCATGCGGTCGAGGTCGTCGATGGGGACGTCGAGTCCGGGGGGTGTGGGGGCGGGTTCGCGTTCGAGGGCGATGGAGGCGTAGTAGACGGTGCCTGCGGCGCCGAGGGAGCGGGTGACGGAGGCGGTGGTGAAGCCGTCGGCGGCGGCGGTGACGCGGACGCTGCCCAGGGGGACGCCTTCGAGTCGGTAGAAGCCGTTGGTGTCGGTGGTGGCGGTCAGGCCGCCGTCGGTGGAGATGGCGGCGCCGGCGACGGGTCGGTCGTCGGCGTTGATGCTGCCTTCGCGGACGAAGCCGACGACGGTGGTGGTGCGCGTCTCGGGCTGGAGGGCGATGGAGGCGTAGAAGGTGGATGCGGAGGTGTCGACGATGCGTGTGGTTTCGGCGGTGGCGAAGCCGTCTGCGGAGGCGGTGACGCGGTAGTTCCCGACGGGGACGTCGTCGAAGCGGTAGAATCCGTTGGCGTCGGTGGTGGTGGACCGGTTGCCGGCGGTGCGCACGGAGGCGCCGGCGACGGGCCGGTCTTCGGCGTTGATGTTTCCTTCGCGGACGAAGCCGACGAGGCTGCGGCCAGCGGGTTCGGGTTGCGGGGGGGGAGGCTGGGCGCCCCCTCCCTGGACGGCCCGGGCGCGGTCGACGAGCTCGCCGAGGCGGGCCTGCAGGCGGACCCCTGGGCAGTCGGTGGCCATGAATTCCTGGTGGCCGCGGACGTTGACGCGGTTGATGGTGAAGCCGTGCCGGTCGGCGACCCAGGCGATGATCCGCGCTGCGCCTTCCATCTGGATGGTGCGCGGCTCGAAGCTCATGAAGTTGCCGACGAGGTTGATGCCGACGTTGTCTCGGTTGGCCACGCGGACGTGGGCGCCGGTGCGCATCCAGTTGTTGCGGCCCTCGTAGACGCGTCCGTCGATGCCGACCATGAAGTGGTAGCCGACGTCGCACCAGCCGCGTCCGTCGATGTGGAAGGCCTGGATCTGCCGCATGCGGGCGGCGGGGGTGAGGGAGTCGTTGTTGGGGGTGACGGTGTGGTGCACGGTCAGGCGCCGGGGGGTGTGGGCCGAGCCGCAGAGTCTGCCGGGGTTGCGGGCGCCCCACTGGGCGCGGGTGACGACGAAGCCGGGCAGGCTGGCGCTCTTGTCCTCCACCTCGACGGGCAGGTTGCGGGTGAGCACGTCGGGGTCGGCGACGATCTCCTCGTGGAACTCGAAGGAGGCGAAGTCGACGGCCCCTTCGGGCCCGCGCACTTCGAACGCCAGTGCGGGGTCATCGAGGAAGAGGCGTCCGACGGCGGCCTGCTCCTCGTTCCAGGTGATCTCCAGGCTGTCCCAGGCGCTCCAGTCGTCCCCGCGTCGCAGGCGATACTCGAGGGCGAAGACGTCGGTGCCGTCGATGAGGTAGCTCACCTGGGCGAAGGGATGCTCGGGGTGGAAGGCCGCTGCGCCGTCGGCCATGGCGTCGCGCCAGGTCCGCGCGTCGTCGATCTGCAGGTCGTGGTCGTGGTCGTGCCCCTGGTCGGTGGCCGCGTCGTCGTGGGTCTGGCCTGCCCCGGGCCGGTCGCGAGCGGGGCTGTCGCTCGGCGCGACGCCGTCGGCGGCGCAGGCGGCGAGCAGCGCGGCGATCACGAGGGCCACGAGCGGGGTGACCGGACGGGGAAGACGGGAGGACCGCATCGGGGGACCTGGGCTCGGAACGGGGGCTGCCGGACACCGCCCACGCGGGGCGATGCTGCATGTGGGACAGTATCTTACCCTGCGGAACGTCGTGTGCAAGGGCAACTTCGCGCCGAGTTGCGGGCAACACTCGATGAGGTCCGCGCGGCCGAAGTGGTGCACGCTGATGAGACCCCGCAGCCGGTCCTCGAACCCGGGGGAACGAAAAGGAGCTACGTCTGGAACTTCACTACCCCCACGCTCGCAGCATACGTGCACAGCGCCACGGGCAGTGGCTCGACGCCGGAGCGAATCCTTGCCGGAAGCGCAGGATTCCTCGTGGCGGACGCCTACTCCGGGCACAACTCGGTCACCAGTCCGGACTCCCGAACACGCGCAGGATGTCTGGCCCATGCTCGCCGAAAGTTCGTCGAAGCCGAAGGGCAGGCGCATGACGAGGTACGGTGGCTGGTTGACCAGATCGCCAGAATCTACGCCGTCGAGAAAGCGGCCCGTGAGTCAGGCATTGCAGGAACCGCGAAGCATCGCGAGCTGCGCAACAGCGAGTCGAAACCCATCATGGATCAGATCCGCGCCTGGATCCTCGAGCAGAAATCCCGCGCACGCCCCAGGAGTGACTTCGGCAAGGCCCTCGCCTACGCCGACAACCAATGGGATGCGCTGACCGTCTTCCTCGACAACCCGGCCGTGGCACCGGACAACAATTTGGCCGAAAGGATGCTTCGCCGCATCGCTCTTGCGCGCAAGGCATCGATGTTCGTCGCCCACGATGACAGCGGTCAGCGCTACGCGATCAACCTCAGCCTCGTCGCATCATGCCGTCTCAACGACATCGACCCCGTCGCATACCTCACGGATGTCCTGCCCCGAATCGCCGACCACCCGGCGAAGCGCATCACCGAACTCCTCCCAGACCGGTGGATTTCGAGCACTGCGTAGGCGCAAGACGGGGCACGTCGGAGGGTTACGAGACCCAGGTGTTCGATGGCTCCGCACCGAGTGGGACGATGGCCATCAGGGAGACAGTTCCGAACTCCATCAGATAGCGCGAGCCGAAACAAACCCCGCAGCGAACGAAGCGCATTCAAGCACCGTACGGGACGAAGACACCGGCGAAAAGCATGGTCGAAGCTAGCGCAAGTGTCCAACTCAACGAGAAAGGCATCAGCACGAAGACGCATCCAGCCGCGACAAGAGCGAGGTATCCGAATAGCGTCGTGATGGCAAAGTAGCCTGCAGATGAGGTGTAGACCCGATCCACACTGCCTTCTAGTGGGCCAAAGTGAGCCATGCAGGCCACCGCCAGGACGATGACGAGCACCATGAGAACGGCCCGTGCCGCCAGAAGACCAGCGACTTGAGGAACGACAGCGATGCGTCTGACTCGGCGAGTTCTCCTCTCGGGGGGGCTTGCCGACGAAAAGGTCGTTTGGCGCGGAGGAACACCATCCACGAGCAGTGCTCTTCGTCTCGAGAGCATCGCTGCTCCGAAGAGAAGTGCCAGAGAAATCAGGAAGCCGAGGATCGACAGCTTGGCCCAAGAATCTCTATCTCCAGCGAAAAGCAACACACAACAGAGCGGAAGAACGACCACCGCGGCCACGAAAGCTGCGGAGAAGAACCATTGATTCTCATCCGAGCGCAGATCAACTCGGCAGAGGGTCAGACACAGGTATCCACCCAGCAAGTAGTTGCCGAGTCGAACGGCAGACACAACCTGACACAGTCCTGGGGGCCACTCCGCCAGACTGACGTATCCGAACACACTCTGTGTTCCCCAGAGACCATCAGCGGAGAAAAGAACTGCAAGTGCTGCGAGAACGATCCAGGTCTCTGGCGACTGACGAACCCGGAGTCTCGCGCTCACCTGTGGGAGTGAAGCCTTCACTAGCGGACCACCAGGAAACCGTATCGCCTCACGTCGCCACCCGGCTGGTGGCGCAGGATGCGTGGGACGCCAATACCCAGCGCGGCCGCAGCACGTTCAATCCGATTTCCCCCTCGCGTATACTGCGCCTGATCCTCAACTGTGTCGGTCCAAGCGGCATCAAGGACACGGCGCAGTCGAGCCCAGGCCTCGTTGTCTACCGCAGCAATACACCCCGTCGTCTGACCCGGCCGGTGCAGCCGCAATCTACTCCGGCCTGTCGGGTCATGGACATCGTTACGCGGCAAGGAGTCCAATGCATCCAGTCGATAGAAGTCGGGGTCGCCACCGCGTTCGAGAATCTCATACACCCCAGCAGGAATCGGATCGCCAAAGGGATCACCGCCTGATCGCGCGCGAATGCACACGATGCCCCTTAAGCTGCCCATGCAAAGTAGCCCAGCGGAATAGATCCCTACTGCCCACAATCCCTCCGGATCCACCCAGTTCACCGGGTCACCCAGCACGTACCCGAAGAGGTTCGGGTCGCCGCCGTTGAAGAGGATGGGGTCGCGGGAGAGCCAGCGGCCCAGGCGGGCGTCGTACTCGCGG
>REDH01000052.1 GCA_007693585.1 Deltaproteobacteria bacterium | reverse complement strand
GCGTCCGGCACCGCCGCTCGCGGCCCCGAGCGGCTGGTCCTCGACCCGGCTTCGCGCAGCACCGGTGTCGACCGAGGAAGGTGCGGACTGGCTGCGGCGCGCGGCGCGTGGGGCGACCTCCCGCGGCGCGATCTCCCGCGGCGCGGCGCGCTCTGCCGGGGCCCGGGCGATGACGGCGGCTTCCTCCTCCGCGATCGCCTCGTCCGCGGCCTCCGCGGCGGCCGCGGACGGCGGAGCGGGCGCGAGGGCCATCTCCGGTTCGAAGACGCGTTCCTCTTCGTGTGGGGGGTCGACGGCGACCGCCGTCCGCTCGACGGTGTGGGGCATCGGGTGTCGGTCGCCGACGAGCGGGCCGAGCAGCACGACAGCGGCGACGGCTGCGGCGACGAGCACGCCGCCGGGGATCCACCACGCCATCCACCAGGGGGTGGGGCGCTCCTCGCGCTGCAGGCGGGCGGCCCGGAGGATGTCCGCCCGAAGCGCGGGCGGGGCGGTGACGGGCTCGCGCTCGCCGAGGCCCTGGTGAAGCATCCGCAGGGCTTCCCACTGCTCGCCCAGCGCCGGATCCGCCGCGATCTCCTCGCGGAGCGCGGCGGCCTCGTTCTCCGGGAGCTCGCCGTAGAGCAGCTCCGGAAGCCGGGGGTCGATGGGGCGGGGCGTGGTCATGATGCGCGGTCGCGTTCGAGGTCGGCGAGGTGTCCTCGCAGGGTCTCCAGGGCGTATCTAAGGCGGGACTTGCAGGTGTTCAGGGGGACGCCGAGCACCTCGGCGATCTCGGGGAAGGAGAGGCCATCGTCGTGGCGCAGGAGCAGCACGTCGCGCTGCTCCTCCGGGAGCTCGGCCACCGCGGCCCGGAGCTTCGTGCGGAGCAGCTCGCCCTCGGCGGCCGCGTCGGGGCCGTCCGCGGGATCGGCGTGGCGCTCGAGCGCGTGCCCGTCCTCGCCTGCGACGCTCTCCTCCCGCTGGGTGGCGTGCCGGCGGGCATGGTCGATGGCGAGGTTGCGGGCGACCCGGAACAGCCAGGCGCGGACAGGCCCGCGGGCACTCCAGCCGTCGGCGGCGCCGGCCAGGCGAAGGAAGGTCTCCTGGCAGAGCTCCTGCGCCAGCGCGGGACGCCGGGTCCGCTGCAGCAGAAAGCCGTAGAGCGCGTCCTGGTAGCGATCCACGAGCCGAGCGAAAGCCCGCTCGTCGCCGTCCCGCCACCGGAGGAGCAGGGCGCCGTCGTCGTCCTCGTCCGGGCCGGGCGGCGCGGGGGCGCGACGCAGACGGGCGAGGATGGAGGAGAGGACGGACACGGCTGCACGGGGTCGGGACGCGGGTCAACGCGGCGATGGGGGCCGGCACCCGGAGCAGAGCACGGGGTCGCAGCGCGGGCAAGCAGGTGGTGGCGTGGCGGGACGGGCATGGTCGGGTCCGGGTGTGGCGAAGGAGCGGGGGAGGCCCCGCAGGAGACAACGGCTCACGCGCCGGATCGATCTGGGAAAGTCGCGGAGGTCAGGATTCGACCGGTGGTGCGGCACGATGTGCGGGTGCCGGAAGGTCGGGCCCGGCCCCGGGCTGCCACGATCGGCGTGGACGACGGAAGTCCGGCCAGCGCCTGCGGCTGGACGGACGATCCGGGGGAATGGACGTGGGCCGGCTCAGCGCTACGTGGTGGCGACGTCGCGGAGCAGGTGAGCCCAGTCGGTGATGCGCCGCTCCCACGCGATGGCGTCGAGCAGGGGTTCGGTGAGAACATCGCTGCGCGCGCCGCCGCGATCGAGGAGGTCGGCGATGGCCCGGGTGAGCTCCGGCTGGTCGTCCGGGGTCACGAGTGATGCACGTCCGCTGAGGAGGGGGGCGAGATCGACCACGCGTCCGGTGCGGGACGCGACAAGGGGAACCTGCGCGGCGAGTGTCTCGATCGCGACCTGACCGAAGGTCTCGAAGCGAGAGGGGGCGATGACCCCCGCGGCGCGCGCGAGGCGGGCCCGGACCGTGTCCGCGTCCTGCCAGCCCAAAAAGGTCATGCGCGTGCCGGGCCAGCTCTCGGCGATGGCGAGCAGGCGCCGGCGCCAGCGTCGCTCGGCGTTGGCGTTCTCCGGCAGCCCGCCGATCAGGGTGAGGCGGGCCTCCGGATGCCCTTGCCACAGGGGGCCGAGCGCGTGGAGCAGCGTGTCGATGCCCTTGAGGTCGCTGAAGCGACCGACGAACACGAGGTCGCCCGGATCGCGTGAAGGCGCCAGCAGGGGGCGATCCACCCCGGCAGGTGCGAGCCGCAACCGGGGGGAGACGAACGGATGATACTCGAGCACCCGGCCTGCGCAGGCCTCGCTGAGGACGTGGATGCACGTCGCGGCGCGCATCGCCTTCGCCTCGGCGTGGGCGCTGAGGGTGTGGTCGAGCTCGCGGAGCACGTTCTGGTGCGCGTGGAGCGTGTGGACCGTATACACCAGGGGCAGCCCGTGGCGATCGGCGACCGAACGGGCGGCGGAGTAGAGCAGGGGGTCATGTACCTGCACGACGTCGGCCGGGCGCGTCGGCCAGGACTCGGCGAGGCTGTCGTGGTCCCGCGCGGTGCGCAGCCGCACCACGCGGACGCCCTCCCGCGGATGCTCCTCGACGGGCGGGGCGCCCGGGGCGGGGACATCGCCCCCGCGGGGCCGCCAGGCGTCGAAGCTGAGCACCGTGCTCGTGATCCCGGGCAGGAGCGCGCGGGTGGCCCGTTCCACGAGAACGGACAGTCCGCTGGCAGCGGTTGGCGGAAAGTCGCGGGTGTAGTGAAGGACGTGCAACATGGTGCCGGGTGGGGTCGTGTCCTTCAGCCAATCGTGTCGTTCGCCTGTCGTCAAGCACGGCGAACCATTCGGAACCGTTGTGTTCGCCACCAGCGTGAGACGACTCCCCGGCCGAGAAGATCGCCCGGGGGACGCGCGCCGAGCTGACTGCGATGCGCGGCGAGGGCGCGCCGCGCATCGCGCAGGGCAGCCGGCTCGAGCGCCCGCGGCTCCCGGACCACGACGCCCTCCGGCCGCCTGGCGGTACCCGCTGGCACCAGGGTCAGCCCGGCCCGGCGCAGGTGCGTCCGCACGGGATCCAGCATGCCGTCGCGCCACTCCGGCCAGCCGAAGGCGCGCACCGTCCTCGGCTCCCGCTCGACCAGCCGGGCCGCCGCCGCCCACAGCGCCGCGTGGTCCGGATGGCCGTAGTCCCCGTCCGGAGCGTGCGTGAGGAGCGTCGCGGGCCGCAGCCGCACGAGGGCGTGGCGCAGGGCATGCGCGAGCGCCTCCGGCGCCTCCGCCAGCGCCCCGTCGGCAAGGCCCGGGGCGAGAACCTCCCCCAGCCCCAGCACCCGGGCCGCGCGACGCCGCTCCCGCGCGCGCATCGCGCAGACCCCGACGACCGCCTCCGGCCCCTCGGGAACCCGCGGGCCCCGACGAGGTCGCCACGCCCCACCGTCCGTGGCGCAGAGGAGGTGGACCCGCCCGCCCGCGCGGCGAATCGCCACCGCCAGCGGACCGAAGATCCAGCTCTCGTCGTCCGGATGGGCGACGACGAGAAGCACCGGGGAGGGAATGCCGAGTTCAGCGCACATCGAGCCTCGCCTGCGGAGGAACTGGCGCGGACAGCCACCCCGATCTAAGCGAGGAGCGCCCATGCGCGATGGCGCAATGTGTCACGGAGCGTCGAACGATGACAACGCAGAAGAGCGGGAACCAGCGCGACGGCACGGTCGCTGCCGCGGAACAGAACGGCCTGCCCGTGGCCGACCCCTGGGCCGCGTCCGTCGACGACGTGCTCGAGACCCTCGATGTGGGTCGCCGCGAAGGGCTCGATGACGGCCGGGTGGCCCGCGCCCGCGAACGGTGGGGCCTCAACGCCCTCGCGCAGGAGGAGCAGCGCGGCTGGTTCCGCCGACTCCTCGCTCAGTTCAGCAACCTGCTCATCCGGATCCTGCTGGTGGCGGCCGCGCTCACCGCCTTCCTCCAGGAGTGGATCGAGACCGGGGTCATCCTCGCCGTGGTCCTCGTCAACGCGGTGATCGGGTTCGTCCAGGAGGGCAAGGCCGAAGAGGCGCTGCGCGCGATCCGGGACATGCTCTCGCCCACCGCACGCGTCCTCCGCAACGGCAAGCGCACCACCATCGACGCCGCCGAGCTCGTCCCCGGCGACATCCTCCTCCTCGACGCCGGCGACAAGGTCCCCGCAGACGTCCGCATCATCGAGAGCCACGGCCTTCACACCCAGGAGGCCATGCTCACAGGCGAGTCCGTGCCCGTCTCCAAGACCGCCGAGCCGTTGCCCGCGGACACTCCCCTCGCCGACCGCAGCGCCATGGCCTTCAGCGGTACCCTCGTCACCAGCGGACAGGGCAGGGGGGTCGTCGTCGCCACCGGAAGCCGCACCGAGCTCGGCCGCATCAGCGGCATGCTCTCCGAAGTCATCGAGATCAAGACGCCGCTGCTGCGCGCCATGGACAAGTTCGCGCGCTGGCTCTCCATCGCCATCGTCATCCTCGCCTCCGTCATCTTCGCCCTCGGCGTCCTCGTGCGCGGCACCCCCGTCGCCGAGATGTTCATGACCGCCGTCGCCATCGCCGTCGCCGCCATCCCCGAAGGCCTGCCCGCCATCCTCACCGTCACCCTCGCCATCGGCGTACAGCGCATGGCGCGAAGGCACGCCATCATCCGCCGCCTCCCCGCCGTCGAGACCCTCGGCGCGCTCACCATCATCTGCTCCGACAAGACCGGCACCCTCACCCGAAACGAGCTCGTCGTCCGCCGCATCGCCACCACCTGCGGAAACCGCGCCATCACCGGCACCGGTTACTCCGCCGAGGGCCGCCTCGTCCCCACCCGCGACCTCGGGGCCTCCGCAGGCGACGACGCCCCACCCGAAGCCACCGACGAGGACCACGCCGAAGACCCCGCCGATGAACCCGTCCGGGTCGCCCTGCGCGCCATGGTCCTGTGCAACGATGCCGAGGTCCGGCCAGCCACCCAGGACGCGAACGAGGCCGGCCGAGCCGAGGACGGCCGGGAGCACGACAGCGCGGACCCCGCGGCCTCCGGCCAGGCCGAGGAGTGGACCATCGAGGGGGACCCCCTGGAAGCCGCACTCCTCGTCGCCGCCCGCCGCGCGGGAGTCGACGACCACGCCCTGCGCGCCGAACACGCGCGACACGGCGTCGTCCCGTTCTCGTCCGAGCTCAAGTTCATGGCAACCCTCCACGACGCCCGTGCCCTCGGCGCCGACGAGGAAGGCCTCGTGGTCGTGGTCAAGGGCGCGCCGGACACCCTCATCGAGCGCTCCTCCCACCAGCGGGAAGCCGAAGGCGCCGTGGACATCGATCCCCCCTGGTGGACCGGACGGCTCGAGGAGATGACCGGCAGCGGTCAGCGCGTCCTCGGGGTCGCCATCCGCCGCCTCGACCACGCGCCGGACGACCTCGCCGAGGCCGTCACCGACCTCGAGATGCTCGGGCTCTTCGGATTCCTCGACCCTCCGCGCGAGGAAGCCATCTCCGCCGTCGCGGAAGCGAAGGCCGCCGGCGTCACGGTCAAGATGATCACCGGCGATCACGCCGGGACCGCGCGCGCCATCGCCGAGCAACTCGGCATCGAGGGCACCGACAGCGCCCTCACCGGCCGGGACATCGACACCCTCGACGACGAGGACCTCGCACGCTCTGTCCTCGACGTGGACGTCTACGCCCGCACCACCCCCGAGCACAAGCTCCGGCTCGTGCGCGCCATGCAGAGCCACCGCGCCGTCGTCGCCATGACCGGCGACGGCGTCAACGACGCCCCCGCCCTCAAGCAGGCCGACGTCGGCATCGCCATGGGCATCAAGGGCACGGAGACCGCCAAGGAAGCCTCCGAGATGGTGCTCGCCGACGACAACTTCGCCTCCATCACCCGCGCCATCCGCGAAGGACGCACCGTCTACGACAACCTCCGCAAGGCCATCACCTTCCTCCTCCCCGTCAACGGTGGCGAATCCATCAGCATCCTCCTCGCCGTGCTCCTCGGACTCGCCCTCCCCATCACCCCCGTGCAGGTGCTCTGGGTCAACATGGTCTCCTCCGTCGCCCTCGCCATGGCACTCGCCTTCGAGCCCGCCGAGAGCAACGTCATGCGCCGACCCCCACGACGCACCGACCGACCCATCCTCGACGGCTTCCTCATCTGGAGAATCCTCTTCGTCTCCACCCTCTTCGCCGTCGGCATCTTCGCCGCCTGGTTCTGGTCCCAGGCCCAGGGCTTCTCCGAGGAAGCCTCCCGGACCATGGCCGTCAACACCCTCGTCATCCTCGAGATCTTCTACCTCCTGAGCGTCCGCACCCTCGGCAGCCCCATCCGCTCCTGGCGCGACCTCTGGGCCACGCCGCTCGTCCGCGCCGCCATCGTCCTCGTCCTCGTGCTGCAGGCCCTCTTCACCTGGGCTCCCTTCATGAACACCGTCTTCGCCACCGAAGCGGTGGCCTTCAGCCAGATCATCCGCATCTTCGGCGCAGGCGCCATCTTCCTCGTGCTGCTCGAGGTCGAGAAGGCCATCCGCCTGCGCATCGTCGAACGACAGCAGGCTCTCGCATGAGCCGCCCCGCCGCGCCCGGTCCCGTGCCGCCCCTGCGCCCCGCAGCACGCCTCGCGGTCCACCCCGCACGCTCCCCCGTGAGCCCCCCCGACGGCCCGTACCCATGAACCCCGTCGTCCGCAGCATGGTCACCCTCCTCACCCTCGTCCTCGTCGCCTGGGTCGCCTGGCTCGCGCTCCTCCTCGCCTCGAAGGAACGCATCCTCTACCCCGGCGCCACCGGCATCGAGGCCCCGGTTCCCCTCCGCGCCCCCGACGACGTCACCGTGCTCCGCCACCCCGTCGACGACGGCCACGTCCACGGCTGGCTGCTCCCGCCCATCGGCGAGCCCCTCGCCCCGCCCGCCATGGTCGTCCACTTCCACGGCAACGGAGAACGCATCGAGCTGTGGGCCCACGGCATGCGCCCCTGGCGCGAGGCCGGCTACTGGCTCCTCCTCCCCGAGTACCGCGGCTTCGGCGGCGCCGCCGGACGCCCCTCCGAGCGCGGCATCGTCGACGACGCCACCCACCTCCTGCGCGCCGCCCTCCAGGAGTCCGACGTCCCCGAAGACCGCCTCCTCTTCCACGGCCGCTCCCTCGGCACCGGCGTCGCCGCACAGCTCGGCCGCCACGTACCGCCGCGTGCATACGTCCTCGAGAGCGGGTTCTCCCGCATCGTCGACCTCACCCGCCGCCTCCTCGTGCCCGACCCCCTCGTCCGCGACCGCTACGATACCCTCGGCACCCTGCGCGGCACCGATCGCCCCGTCCTCCTCCTCCACGGCGAGCACGACGAGGTCATCCCGTTCCACCATGCCCTCCGCCTCCGGGACGGCATCCCCACGGCCACACTCCTGCCGCTCGACTGCGGCCACAACGACTGCCCCCCCGACCACGACGCCTACTGGGCCGCGCTCTTCGCCTTCGCGGAGCCCCTCTTCGGGGACGTCCGCGGTCCGCAAGCCCCTGCCGACGCCAGGGAGGATGACTCCACCGGGCGGTAGAGCGCGATGCCGGTGAGCAGGCTCCTCCGCGCGCGCGCCGGTCCGAGCCGGATCCTGTTCTGTCCTGCCTGCTCATCCGCGCGCGCGCCGGTCACGGCGGCTTCCCACCTCCTGGAGGGGGCAGCCAGGGTCCCTCCGCGCGCGCCGGTCAGTTGCGGTTGCAGCGGGTGCCTTCGCAGGTGTACCCGCTCGGGCATCCGGGCGAGCAGAAGAGCTCGGTGCCCCCGGAGCAGGCCCAGGTCGCACAGCCGATCTCGCTGTTTCCGCAGTTGCAGGTGCTGCACTGGGTTGTGGCGTTCTCGCAGCCGCCGCAGGCGTTGGTCCTGTCGCTGCACTCGAGGATGTTGAAGAAGGGCACGCAGAAGTACGAACCGTTCTGGCACTGGCCGCACGTTCCGAACAGCTCGTAGCAGCGGCTTCCGCAGCGCGAGAGTCCCGACGGGCAGCGGCACTCGCCGCTGCGGCAGATCAGGTCCCCGCTGCACCGGTTGCCGCAGCCGCCGCAGTTGTTGTCGTCGGACTGGGTGTTGATGCATTGTGCGCCGCAGAAGGTCTCGCCGGCGTTCGGGCAGACGCACTGGCCGTTGATGCAGGTCCGGGGGGCCTGGCAGGTGCTTCCGCAGGAGCCGCAGTTGCTGTTGTCGGACTGGGTGTTGACGCACTGCCCGCCGCACACGGTCTCGTTGGCGTTGGGGCACTGGCAGTTGCCGTTGACGCAGCTCTGGACGGCGGCGCACTGATTGCTGCAGGAGCCGCAGTTGTTCCGGTCGGTCTGGGGGTTGACGCAGTTGCCGCTGCAGTTGATCTCCCCTGCGTTGGGGCACTGGCAGTTGCCGTTGACGCAGCTCTCGCCGGTGGCGCACTGACGGCCGCAGGAGCCGCAGTTGTTGCGGTCGAATTCGGTGTTCACGCAGGACCCGCTGCACAGGCGCTCTCCGTCGTTCGGGCATCGGCAGTCGCCGCCGATGCAGTTCTGGGCGCTCGGACACTGGAACCCGCAGGCGCCGCAGTTGTTTCGATCGCCCTGCAGGTTGGCGCCGCCCTGACAGATGACCTGGGTTCCCGAGCAGACGTACTGGCCGCAGCTCTGGCAGGTCTCGCCCAGGGTGGCGTCGAGCAGGTTGCAGCCGCCGCAGGGGTTCGTGGTCGCCCCCTGACAGATGACCTCGTTGCGGCCGTTGCACACGCGAACGCCGTTCTGGCAGTCCCCGCACACCGTGCCCGGCTCGGGGATCGGGTCGCAGCCGCCGCAGCCGTTGTCCGGCCGGCAGCGACCGTCGCAGAAGACCTCGCCGTCGGGGCAACGGCAGGAACCGTCGACGCACGTGCTGCCATCGGTGCAGCGCACGCCGCACTCGCCGCAGTGGGCGTTGGACGTCTCGAGGTCCGGCTCGTCGACGCAGGTCAGCACGCCGTCCTCGTCGCACTCGAGGCTCCCGGCGTCGCAGAGCCCGCATCCGGCGCCGGCCTCGCCGGTCTGCTCGCCGGCTTCCGTCAGGCAGGCGAGCGAGCCGTCGTCCCCGCAGGTCCAGGTGCCCTCGCCACACGCGCCGCACGCATCCCCGGGCGTGGCGTTTCCGACATCCTCGCATCCCCCGCAGACGTTGGGGGTGCGGCACGCGTCACCACACCAGAGCTGATCGCCCGGGCAGCCGCAGCTCCCGTCGATGCAGGGTTCGTCCCCGCAGGCGTTGAAGCACGATCCGCAGTGCTCCACGTTGTCGACCAGGCCGGTCTCGCAGCCCGAGAAGTCATCCCCGTCGCAGTTGCCCCAGCCGGGTTCGCACGCGAACACCCCGCACACGCCTCCGGAGCAGATCGGCTGCGCGTTCGGCGTGACGCAGGCGTTGTCGCAGGTCCCGCAGTGCTCGATGCTCGTCGAGAGGTCGGCGTCGCGGCAGGGGCCGCAGCGGTCCTCCACGGGCGCGCACTGGAACACGTCCTCTTCCAGCTCCCGGCATTCGTAGCCCACGGGGCACTGGTCTCCCGCGCGGCAGTTGAGGCCGCAGAAGCGTCCGTTCAGCACCGTGATGCAGCGGTCGTTGAGTCCACCGCACTCGGTGTCCGTCTCGCACGGCTCGCAGAGGCTGTCGGTCTGCGGGTAGCAGATCTCCACCAGGTCGGCCCCGCGGTTGATCACCTGGCAGGTCCAGCCCGGGGCGTCCTCGCAGTCCTCGTCGTCGGTGCAGTACTGCGTGCAGACGCGTCCCAGCGGACTGGAGAGGCAGATCCCCGACTCGCACTCCACCCCTTCCCGGCACTCGGCGAGGAAGTCCCCGTCCTCCGGACCCGATGCGTCCGGCGGGACCACGTCCGGCCCGTCGGAGGAGGACGAGCTGCCCCCCGCTCCACCGCCGCTGCCCAGCCCGCCGGGCTCGGTGGCATCGGGAAGCGCCCCGCAGACACCCGCCACGCAGGGCGCGCCATCGCAGTCGGCCGACGTCGTGCACTCCGGCGACCCGAGCTGGTCGCCGGTGGCGCAGCCGGAGGTCATCGCCAGCAGGAAGAGCGCCGGTACACCGACGACGAGAACAGTCCACCTGGCCTGCATGGAGGGACGCTGCAGCGACATGAGACGGGTCCGGGGAGGGCGATGACGAAGGTGCCGCGCGCAGGGTGAGAGGCTCCGCACAACGCCCGGCAGCATACGCAGATTGACTCCGCGCGTCAAAGCGGTCGTCACCGGACCGCAACGCGACCGGCCACCGGCAGTCACGAACGTCCCGCTTCCGGACCGGCGCATGGAGGCACGCCCGAATGCCCCGTCGGCCAGCGCCTGCGTCACGGATTCGACGCCGCCGGGCCCGGGACGGCGGTTGCCGGCTCCGCAGGCCCATGCTAGCTCCGGCGCTGGTCTTCTCCCCCCACCCCAACCCTCCGGCACCATGCGCACCCGTCCCACGATCCTCTCCGTCCTGCCGCTGCTCATTCTGCTCGGCGCCTGCGGCGGAACCCAGCAGGCCACCGGGCCCGCCTCCACCGAGGCCCTCTCCCCCGCGGTGTCCACGCTCCTCGCCCACGAAGCGCCTGCCGCCGGCCCCCCGCTCACCGCTGCGCGGCCAGACCACCTCCTCGCCAGCATCCCCGACGAGCCCCTCGGACTGCTCGTCCTCGACGCCGGCGCCATTCTCGGCGGGCTCGCCGACGGAAGCCTGCTCCACGGACTGCCCTTCGCGGACGACTCGATCCGAACGACCCTCCATGCGCTCATCGACACCATCGTCGACGCGGCGCTCTCCCTGTCTCCGGACCCCCTCGACCTGCGCCCCAGCGCGCTGGACGGGCTCGTCGTTGCCGCGTACCGCGCGAGCACGGACGGCGGCCCCGCCGGAAGCAACGACGAACCCGACACGTTCGCCATCGTGATGGCGCTGCCCGCCGCTGTCCTGCCGAATCTCGAGCAGCTCGACGACCCCCCGCGGCAGATGTTCCCCCACGCCGTCCTGGACGATGTCCTGCTCCTCAGCACGCTTCCCGGGTTCGACCCCGCCGAGGGACCGCGCCTCGACCCCGACACCCTCGACCCCGGTCACGCCCCGGCCGACGCCGCCGTCATCGCGCTTCTCCCGGACGTCCAGCGCCTCACCATCGCCGAGCGCTTCCTCGTCTGGAACCGGCTCGGCGGGCGCGTCGACCGCATCTCCCTCCACGTCGGCATCGACGGCGCCGCGAACCTTCACCTCGTTGGCGGCGGCGGCGCCACGCTGCACCAGCACCTCGCCGCCCTCGTCGAGGACGTCGACGCCGTGTTCGCCGAGGTCGCCTCCGAATCCGAACCCACGGAGACTCTCCTCCGGATCCTCGTGAACGCCCTGCTCAGCCGCATCTCCGTGCACGACCAGCCCGACGGGGGCATCCACCTGCACGTGCCCCCGCCCGACTGCGGCGGAGCCCTCCGAAACGCCGGCGTGCTCGCCCTCGTGGCCGCGGCCTTCGCCGTGCCCGATCCCCAGGAGGGCGACGGGCGATTCTCGCCTCCCGAGCCCCCGCCCACCACCGGCTGCACCGGCCTGATGGGGCACCCGGCGCTGGCCACCGGACTGCTCACCCGGGTCGACCCCAGACCCGGCGCCGGTCAGGACCTCTACACGGCCTTCCACGGCGGCGCACTCGCCCTCGAACTCGCCACCACCGGACTCGGCGTCCTGCCCATGCGCATCGCGCCCGACCACCTGCACGAGCCCGTCGCACAGCTCCTCGGCACGCGCGACGCCCTCGACCCCCAGCTCGCCGTCGAGCTGCTCGGCCGCGTGCCGACGTTCGACGATGGCATGTCCGAAGACGCCCTGGTCGAGTTCGGCGCGATCCTGCGCCTCCCCACCCCGCTCCTCGACCTCATCCCCTTCTTCCTGCTCGCGACCTTCGGCGCCGATCTCGTCGAGCACGCCGAGTACGGCACCCTGCTCGTCTACGGCATGCAGGAGCGTCTCGACGAGAGCTGGATCGAGAACCCCCGGCTCAGCGCGCTGCTGGACGCCTTCGGCGGCGACACCCGGTTCGTGATCGCCTCCGGGCCGGCGGATCCCGAAGACCCTGACGCCGAGCTCTTCGGCCCCCCTCCCGCCCAGGGCATCAACATGCGCCTGTCCGGCGGATTCTGGCTCCAGTTCAATGACTGGCCAGACGGCGGTGGCCCCGCTGCGGCCGAGCGACTTGCCGACGCCGAGCAGAGCCTTGGCCCGGTCCTGGACGCCGCCGTCGAAGCGATGATCGAGGGAATGATGAGCGAGTTGGTCGTCGGCATTCCGCCGCAGCAGAGCGTGATCGACAGCGCCGCCGACGGCGTCCGTGACGCCCTCGTTCAGTGGGTCGCTGCGCTCTACGGGGAACCCACTGTCCTCCACGTCGCCGACACGACGATCCAGCGAACCGACGACGAGCGCTTCGTGCAGCTGGCCCTCACCACCTCCGGGCTCGGCATCGCCAGCCTCGTCTTCCTCGGAGCCGTCGGCGCACGCGTCGGCAAGGACGAAGACGCTCCGATCGCCCCCGCCGAAGTGTTCCCACCGTTCGAAGGGGCCACCGACGACGTCTTCTGACGCGTGGTGACGGCGCGCTCCGACGCCCCGCGCATACGGCGGGTGGGGCCAGCTCCGGCTCACGGGCCGACCCGGTGATGGGTCCGCACGTGCCCGAGCTGGCGGGTTCGGGCATCACCGCGGACGGGCTCGGTCCGTGCCCCTGGCCGTCCGCCCGCAGGGTGCTCGTTCCGACCCGCGGTTCAGGACATCAGCCAGGCATCTCGCGCAGTCCGCGAAGGTACATCATGCGCCCGGTCGTGCTCGAGAGCACAGCCTCCGCATCCACGAGCGCATGGTGAATCTCCATGATCGCCTCGTGGTAGCGGTCGAGCAGCCGGGTGGACAGCCGGTCCGGGCGCAGGAGGGCGCGGAGCGCGGTGGCACGCTCGCGCACGTCCCGTGCCGTGGCGGTTCGGCCGAGCCCAAGGAGGAGGAAGTAGTCCTCGTGTCGGGCGAGCCGGAGGAGGCGCTCGATGTCCTCGCGGTCGAGCGGGGCGTCGGCGTCGGCATGGTCCACCGCCGGCGCTCGAACGGTCCATGTGGCGGAGAGGGCGGCGTCCGGCGCGATGGTGGTCCGCCAGGCGCTGAGGCTCGCCGGATCCGGAGACGCTTCGGGGTTCGGCGCGTCGCGCTGGACCGTGGGGACCGGCGCGGTGGCGTGCTCGACGGCTGCGGCAGCGCCGTCGTGGGCGAGGTCCCGGGTTGCGGGGTCGGCGTGTCCGGGCCGGTGCTCGTTCGCCTGCGGATCCGGGGGGGCGGCCTCACTGCCGGCCGTGGGGGTGTCCTCGGCTTCGCGGGTGGGGCGGCGGGCGGGCTCCTCGGGGGAGGCGGAGGGTGGCCGGAGGTCCGGGGCGTCGCCGTTCGGGGCGAGGGCGAGGAGCCGGTCGCGCAGGGCCACGAATCGCCACGGATCGGGGAGCATTCCGGCGAACCCGGCTTCGCGGGCATCGTCCTCCGTGCCGAGCCCGTCTCGGGACTCGCCGCACAGGAGGACGACGGGTTCGCGGATGCGGCGGGCGAGGCCGGCGAGGAGCATGCGCGCGTCGTCGCCGTCGAGGTCCGGGCCGGCGACGACGAGTGCGCCGGGGTGGTCCTGGAGGCGGGGGATGACGTCGAAGACGTCGACGGCGGGGATGGCGTCGAGGTCGCGCTCGCGGAGGAGTGCGCCGAGGGGGGCGGTCCACTCTTCGTTGTCGGAGACGAGGATGACGGGGATCATGCGCCGGGCTCCGGGGGGCGTGGGATGGGCGGCGGAGTCATAGCAGAGACACCGGATCGAGGTCGAGTGCCACGCGGAGGTCCAGCTTCTGCCACTGGGCGCCGCGGCGGTCTCGGAGGAAGTGGAGGAGCTCGGCGGCGTGGTGGACGGGGGCGCGTTGGGGGTCTCGGACGAGGAGGTGGACGCGGAAGCGGTTGCGGAGGCGTGCGATGGGGGCCTCGGCGGGACCCTGGAGGCGGAGGGAGGGAGCGCCGCGGTTTCGGAGGAGCTCGGCGATGTGCTCGGCCTCGCGGTGGGCGGCGGCCTCGTCGGGGCAGTCGATGCGGACGGCGAGGAGGTGTCCGAAGGGGGGCCAGACCATGCGTTCGCGGTAGCGGAGCTCCTGCTCGGCGAAGCCGTCGAAGTCGTGGCGGCGGGCGGCCTGGAGGGTGAAGTGTGCGGGGTTCCAGGTCTGGACGAGGACGCGTCCGGGGCGTTCGGCGCGTCCGGCGCGTCCGGCGACCTGGGTGAGGAGCTGGAAGGTGCGTTCGCCGGAGCGGACGTCGGGGAAGCGGAGGGACTGGTCGGCGTTGAGGACGCCGACGAGGGTGACGCCGGGGAAGTCGTGGCCCTTGGTGACCATCTGGGTGCCGATGAGGAGGTCGAGCTCGCGGTGCCGGAAGCGGTGGAGGGTGTCGAGGAGTCCCTTTCCGCGGCTGGTGTCGCGGTCGAGGCGTCCGACGCGTGCTGCGGGGAAGGCTTCGGCGATGCGTTCGGCGACCTGTTCGGTGCCGGCGCCTTCGACATGGAGCTGGTCGCTGCCGCAGGTGGGGCAGTCGTCGGGGCGGGGGGTGGTGAATCCGCAGTAGTGGCAGCGCACGACGGAGCCGCGGCGGTGCCAGGTGAGAGAGACGTCGCAGGAGGGGCACTTGAGGGTTTCGCCGCAGTCGTGGCAGGTGACGAGGGGGGCCCAGCCGCGTCGGTTGAGGAAGAGGATGGCCTGGTCGCCGAGGTCGAGGGTCTGGCGGACGGCGAGCTGGAGGGGCGGGGAGAGGAGGGAGGAGAGGGGGTCCTCGGTATCGGCGGGGTGGTCGCGGAGGTCGATGAGGTCGATGGCGGGGAGGGGTCGCCGGTTGGCGCGCTCGTCCATGCGGGCGTAGCGGAAGCGGTTGCGTCGGGCGTTGGCGAGGCTCTCGAGGCTGGGGGTGGCGGAGCCGAGGATGGTGACGGCGGCGTGGGAGCGGGCGAGGACGATGGCGGCGTCGCGTGCGTTGTAGCGGACGCCGTCTTCCTGCTTGAAGGAGGAGTCGTGTTCCTCGTCGACGAGGACGAGGCCGAGGTGGTCGATGGGGGCGAAGAGGGCGGAGCGGGCGCCGATGACGATGTGGGCGTGTCCGCGGCGGATGCGCTGCCACTGGTCGCGGCGTTCGCCGGGGTTGAGGCCGCTGTGGAGGACGGCGAGGGTGTCGCCGAAGGCGGCGCGGAAGACGCCGACGAACTGGGGGGTGAGGGCGATTTCGGGGAGGAGGACGAGGGCGCGGCGGTTGCGGGCGAGGGTGTCGCGGATGGCGCGGAGGTAGACCTCGGTCTTGCCCGAGCCGGTGATGCCATGGAGGAGGACGGGGGGCGGCGGGTCGAGGTGGGCTGCCTCGCGGATGGTGTCGAGGGCACTCTGCTGGCCGTCGGTGAGGACGGGGTCGCCGTCGCGGTGGGGGATGGGTGCGCTGGCGAAGGGGTCGCGGAGGACCTCGATCTCCTGCGTTCGGATGAGGCCGCGTTGCTCGAGGGAGCGGAGGACGGCGCGGGGGGTGCCGTAGAGGTCGCGGAGCTCGTCGTGGGTTGTGTCGCCGTGCTGGAGGAGGAAGTCGAGGACCTGGCGCTGGCGTGCGCCGAGGGGCGGGCTGTCGCCGGTGGATGCGTCGGGGACGGCGCGGACGTCGAGTGTGGTGCGTGCGCGGGTGCGTTCGTCGCCGGTGGTGTAGCGGGAGGTCGCGAGGCCGTGTTCTTCGAGGAGGGCGAGGTGGAGGAAGCGGGCGGTGGGGACCTGTTGGAGGAGGCGTTCGGCGGGGACGTCCGGGTCGATCGCGTCGAGGGTGTCGAGGGTGTCGAGGAGGGCCCGTGCGGGTTCGGGGAGGTCGTCGGGGGGGGGTGTTCCGGGGGTTCGGGAGACGAGTCGGGTGGCGCGTACGTCGGCGCCGGAGGGGAGGGCGAGGCGGACGGCCTCTCCGATGGGGGCGTGGTAGTAGCGGGCGATCCACTCGACGAGGGCGAGGGTGGGTTCGGGCAGGAGCGGCTGGCTGTCGAGGACATCGGCAACGTTGCGGATGCGCTTGCCGCGGAGGTCCTCGGGCAGAGCGTCGGCGACGTGGAGGACGAGGCCGGTGGTGGCTCGTTCGCGGAAGGGGACGAGGACGCGGACGCCGCGCCTGACGTGGGGGAGGAGCGTCGCGGGGATGCCCCAGGTGAGGGGCGCCCGCAGCGGCACGTCCACGGCGACGGAGGCCCAGGCGATGGCGGGCGAGGCGGGTGGGCGAGCGCGTCGGGGGCGTCGGCTGGACACGGTGGGGCTACAGGGGCAGTCGGGGGAAGGGCGTCCGCGGGGGTGGCCCGTCGATGGCGGGCAGGGGGGCGAGGTTGCTGGCGGTGGGTGCGGCGTCGGTGATGCGGAGGGTGAGGACGGTCCGGTCGTCGTGGGTGACGCGCAGGGTGCCGGGTAGCCATCCGGAGGCGACCTCGGCGAAGTCGAGGACATCGAGTTGCCAGAGCCCGTCACTCCGGCGGAGCGTGATGCCCCGAAGTCGAGCGGTACCGGGTTCGAGGAGGATGGTGCCGTTGCGGCCGTCGATCTGCCAGACGGGTTCGAGGCGTGGGCCTGGTGCGGTGGGCAGCGGCACGAGTCGGGGTTCGCCGTCGAGGCGCAGGAGTCCGATGCCGTCGAGTGCGTCGGCGAGGGGTCCGCGGGCGAGTGCGGCGGCGAGGAGGCGTTCGGCGATGGGCTGGGTTCCGGCGGTGCGGAGCGATTCGGGGAGGGTGTCGTCGTCGGGGGCGATGCGCACGGCGCCGCCGGCGTCGAGGCGCAGCCGCAGGTGAGTGGGGGGGCGGCCTTCGACGTGGAGCACGGCGTTGAGGACGACGGAGGGGAGGGCGCCGCGGACGCGGTCGGTGTCCTCGAGGAGAGCCTGGTGCTGGGGTCCACCCTGCGCCACGGCGCCGGTGTGGGCGAGACCGACGCCGAGGAGTACTGCGAGGAGCGTGCAGGCGGGGAGGCGCCGTGCGCGGCCGCGCCTGCGGGGGGGCACGCGCGTGGACCGGGGGCGGGGTCTACTCACGCTCGAGGGTACGGAGGAGGTGTTCGCGCAGGTCATCGCCCAGGTCGTCGCGCTGGAGGGCGTAGGCGAGGTTGGCCTTGAGGAAGCCGAGCTTGTCGCCGATGTCGTGGCGGGTTCCCTGGAATTCGTAGCCGACGAGGCCCTGGTCCCGGGCGAGGGACTGGAGGGCATCGGTGAGCTGGATTTCGCCGCCGTGTCCGGGGCGGGTGCGCTGGAGGTGTGCGAAGATGCTCCCGGGCAGGACGTAGCGTCCGATGACGGCGAGGTCGGAGGGGGCGTTCGCCGGGGCGGGCTTCTCGATGAGGCTGGTGATCCGGTGGGTGCGCTCGTGCATCTGTTCGGCGCCGACGATGCCGTACATGGAGACATCCTCGCGGTCGACGCGCATGAGCGCGACGACGCCGGCCCCGAACTGTTCGTAGCGGTCGATGAGCTGGCGGGTGGCGGGGATGTCGCTTTCGACGAGGTCGTCGGGGAGGAGGACGACGAAGGGGTTGTCGCCGACGATGGGCTGGGCGCAGAGCACGGCGTGTCCGAGGCCGAGGGGGGCCTTCTGTCGCACGGACACGGGGCGAATCATTTCGGAGATGCGTTCGACTTCGGCGATGAGGTCGAGGCGGTTTCGCCGGCGGAGGGTGTCCTCGAGCTCGTAGGAGTGGTCGAAGTGATCCATGATCGCGCCCTTGCCGCGTCCGGTGACCAGGACGACCTGCTCGATGCCGGCGGCGACGGCCTCCTCGATCACGACCTGAATGGCCGGGACGTCCACGATGGGGAGGAGTTCCTTGGGGATCGCCTTCGTCGCGGGGAGGAATCGCGTTCCGAGCCCGGCGACGGGGATGACGGCGTGTCGAATCTTCTGCATGGGGAACGATCTCCTGATCGGGAAGGTCGTGCGGGCACGCCGGGACTATCGCCCTCCGCGGGCAAGTGCAAGCGCGCGCGGTGCCTGCGGGGCGGGAGGGTGAAGTCGTCATCGGGTCGTGACGCGGAGTCCGCAGTGCCGGGGTCACGGGCCGAGCTTGATCGGGGAAACGGCGCGCCGTAGACGGGTTGAGCGTCGCCGGGAGTCCCGGCGGCGCGCGCATTCCTCTCGCCGGAGATCGACGTGACCAGCGCCAGCGAACAGGTCCGGACCCTCTACGTCCTTGACGGGTCGTACTACATCTTCCGTGCGTTCCATGCGATTCGCGACATGTCGAACAGCCGTGGTCTGCCCACGAACGGACTGTTCGCGTTCACGAACATGCTTCTGAACGTCATCCGGGATCAGCGTCCGGACCTGCTCGCGGTGGCCTTTGATCCGCCCGGGGGAAGTTTTCGGGAGGAGCTGGATCCCGAGTACAAGGCCAACCGGGACGAGATGCCCGAGGATCTGGTTCCACAGATGCCGTATTTCCGGGAGATTGTGCGTGCATTGCAGATCCCGATTCTCGAGGTGCCCGGCTTCGAGGCCGACGACGTCATCGGGACGCTGGTCCGTCGGGGCGAGCGCGAGGGCATTCGGGTGGTCATCCTGTCCGGGGACAAGGATCTGTACCAGCTTCTGGACGAGCACACGGAGATGGTGGACTCGATGCGCGATCGCCGGGTCACCCTGCCCGACGTGCTGGCGCGGTTCCAGGTGCCTCCGGAGCGGGTTCCGGACGTGCTCGCCCTGGCGGGCGACACGTCGGACAACATCCCCGGGTGTCCCGGGGTGGGCGAGAAGACCGCCGGCAAGCTGATCGCCGAGTTCGGGAGCCTCGAAGGGCTCTACGAGAATCTGGATCAGGTATCGGGTCCCAAGCGAAAGGAAAATCTGGCGAACTTCAGGGAGCAGGCGCCGAAGAGTCGCGCGCTGGCCACGATTCGGACCGACGTGCCGATCGACCTGGATCCCGCGGCGCTGCGCCTGAGCGCGCCGGACTTTCAGGCCTTCGAAAAGCTCTGTGTGGATCTTGAGTTCCGTCGATTTCCGAAGATGGTGCGTGAACTCTTCGCGGACGAGGCTGCCGAGGAGAGCCGCGAGCGTACGGCGGCGGCGGACTACCGCACGGTCACGGATCGCGCGGCCCTGGACGCGGTCGTGGCGGATGTCCGCCGGGCCGGGCGGTTGAGCATTGATCTCGAGACCACCAGCCTCGATCCCATCGAGGCCGAGATCGTGGGATGGGCCCTGGCCTGGACGCCGGGCGAGGCGGTCTATGTTCCGGTCGGCCACCGTGATCTCATGGATGGTGGGCGCCAGCTCGATGCGGCGGAGGTGGTCGAGGTCCTGCGCGAGCTGCTGGAGGACGCGGATTTTCCGAAGATCGCCCAGAACGCGAAGTACGAGCTGCGGGTGCTCCACCGGCACGGGGTCGCGCTGCGCGGTGTGGTGCACGACCCCATGCTGGCGTCCTATCTGCTCGATCCGAACCGTCGCCGTACGGGGCTCGACGCCCTCGCGCTCGACCACCTCAACCACCGGATGATCGCCTTCGAGGACGTGGCGGGCAAGGGGCGCCAGCAGAAGACCTTCGACATGGTTCCCATCGACGAGGCGACCGCCTACGCCGCGGAGGACGCGGACATGACGCTGCGCCTCGCGGATGTGCTCGGCCCGCTCCTGGAGGGGGCGGACATGACGGGGCTGCTGCGGGAGGTGGAGCTGCCGGTGTCCGACGTGCTGGCCCGGATGGAGAACGCGGGGGTGGCGGTGGACCGCGAGCAGCTTCAGGCGCTGTCCATCGAGTTCGCGGAGCGGCTGGATGCGCTCGAAGGCGAGATCCACGAGGTCGCCGGCCGGCCGTTCCTGATCAACTCCCACCGGCAGCTTGCGGAGATCCTCTTCGAGGAGCTCGGGCTGCCGGTGCAGAAGAAGACGAAGAGCGGTCCGAGCACGGACCAGAGTGTGCTCGAGACGCTGCGGCCGATGCACCCGCTGCCCGCCCTGATCCTCGACTACCGCCAGCTCGCCAAGCTGCGCAGCACGTACGTGGACGCCCTGCCGTCCCTGATCCACCCGGTCACGGGCCGCGTGCACACCACGTTCAACCAGGCGGTTGCCGCCACCGGGCGCCTGTCGAGCTCGAACCCCAACCTCCAGAACATCCCGATCCGTACCGTGGAAGGCCGTCGCATCCGGGCGGCGTTCGTGGCGCCGCCCGGCCGCCTGCTTCTCGCCGCCGACTACTCCCAGATCGAGCTGAGGCTTCTCGCCCACCTGAGCGGCGAGCCGGTTCTCCTGGAGGCCTTCCGGCAGGGCGAGGACGTGCACCGCCGCACCGCCGCCGAGGTGTTCGAGGTCGACAGCGATGCGGTCACCCGGGAGCAGCGTGCGGCCGCGAAGACCATCAACTTCGGGGTGATCTACGGTATGGGTGCCCACCGGCTCGCCGGTGAACTCGGGATCGACCGCAAGGAGGCCGCCGCCTGGATCGAGCGCTACTTCCAGCGGATCTCGAAGGTCCAGCCGTACTTCGACGCGCTGGTCGAGAAGGCGACCCGACTCGGCTGGGCCGAGACCATCACCGGCCGTCGACGTCCCGTGCCCGAGCTGCACGCGGGTGGGCGCCACCGGGCCCTCGGCGAGCGCCTCGCGGTCAACACCCCCATCCAGGGGTCCGCCGCGGACCTCATCAAGATCGCCATGATCCGCATCGATCGGCGGCTGCGCGAGAGTGACCTCGACGCCGTGCTGGTCCTCCAGGTGCACGACGAGCTGGTGTTCGAACTCGGCGAGGAAGTCGCCGAGGAGCTCGCCGCGCTCGTGCGCGAGGAGATGGAGGGCGCGATGGCCCTCGACGTGCCGCTGCGCGTCGACGTCGGCACGGGACGGGACTGGTCCGCCCTGAAGTAGGGCGCCGGCCGGCATCCCCTGCGTTCCGCCGGGAATCGATCGGACACGCCGTGACCTTCTTCCCACAGGGTCGCACGGCAGGGGCTCCCGTCCCAAACGGTCATGGACGGCACCGCCGTCGTCGCGTATCCTCGAGGCAGTGGGTTCCGAGAAGGGGTTGGCGCTATGGAGGGCAGCACGATGGGACGCGAGGTCGACACGGACAGGGTGTCGTCCACCGCCGAGACGCTCGAAGCGTCCGCCGAGGCGATCCCCCGTGACCTCCCCATCGGCGAAGAGGCGCTGGCCAGCGAGGTCGTCCGGCTGCGGCGACTGGTCGCCACGCAGGAGGACCGCATCCAGTGGATGCAGGAGGTCGGGGCCGCCCTCGGCGCCTACCGGAACCAGCACGACCTGCTTCAGTTCGTGATCGAGCGCATCAGCCGCATCATGGATGCGGAGCGGGCCACGCTCTTCATCCTCGACCCCGAGACCGGGGAGCTCTGGAGCCGCTTCGTCTCCAACCGTACCGTCAAGGAGATCCGCGTGCGCATCGGCGAGGGCATCGCCGGCTGGGTCGCCCAGCATGGTGTCGCCGTGAACGTCAAGGACGCCTACCAGGATCCGCGCTTCCGGAAGCGGTTCGACCAGGAGACGGGGTTCCGGACCCGCAGTGTGCTCTGCCAGCCCATCCGGAACAAGGACGGCCGAATCATCGGCGCCGTGCAGGCCCTCAACCGGCGAGAGGGATACTTCACTGTCGAGGACGAGCAGGTCCTCGCCGCGGTCATGAACGTCGCCGCGATGGTGATCGAGAACCACAAGCTCTACCTGTCCGAGATCGCCCGGAACGTGGAACTCATGGAGGCCCGCCACGAGCTCGAGGACCGTGTCGCCGAGCTCGATGCCCTCTACCAGCTTCAGGGTACCCTCCTCGAGATCGAGGACATCTTCGAGGGCGGACTCGAACACGTCGCCCGCGCCTGCCTGCGCATCCTGCCCAGCGCCGCCTGCGGAGTCGCCATCCGCGACGACGCCGAAGACATGAGCATCTTCACCCTCGAGAACGCCGGCCTACACGGCCGCTTCAACGCCCACTGTGCGGCCGAGGACTTCGCCCTCGGGAACTGGGTCCTCGACGGCCGCGAGACGCGGCTGTGCAATGATCTCTCGTGCCTGCCGAGGGACCGCTTCCTCGACGAGCTCACCCTGCAGCCCCGGAATCTCCTCGCCGCACCGCTGCGTGCCGAGGGAAAGGCCATCGGCGTCGTCTACCTCGTCAACCGGGGCGCCTCGAACCGCGCCCACAGAGCCGGCTTCTCGGAAGCCGACCGAAAACTCCTCTCCCTCGCCGCGTCCCAGATCGGTATCGCGCTCGCGCGTTCCCTGAGACGGGCGCGCGAACGAGAGGAAGACCGGCTCGCCACCATCGGCCAGATGCTCAGCGGCGTCCTCCACGACCTGCGGACCCCCCTCACCGTCGTCAACGGATACGTGCAGCTCATGGCCCGCTCCGATGACCGGGCCACCCGAGAGGAGTTCGCCTCCGCCATCCACAAGCAGTTCGATCACCTCCACCACATGACCCGGGAGGTGCTCGCCTACGCGCGGGGGGACTCGGCCATCTTCCTCCGGAACGTCATCCTTCGGCAGTTCGTCGACGAGTTCGGGGAGCTCCTCGCCGAGGATTTCGCCGGCTACCCCATCGAGGTCAGCGTCACCCGCGACACCGACGGCGAGGTTCGGATCGACGACGGCAAGATTCGACGAATCCTCTTCAACCTCGCGCGCAACGCCCGGGAGGCCATGCCCGCCGGAGGACAGTACCGCGTTCACTTCAGCCGTCAGGGGACCGACCTCCTCATCGCGTGCACCGACACCGGCGAAGGAATTCCCCCCGAGATTCAGGATCGCCTCTTCGACGCGTTCGTCACCTGCGGAAAGCAGTCCAGCACCGGGCTCGGGCTCGCCATCGTCCGGAAGTTCGTCGAGGACCACGGCGGAGACATCCACTTCGCCTCCACCCCGGGCGAGGGAACCACCTTTCGCCTGCGCCTCCCCGTGTTCCACCGCGACACCGAAGGCGTCGTCCGCACCCCCGCCTGAGCACCCCCGGACCGAACCGTCGTCTCGCCGCCCGCCTTCAGCGCCGACGCCCCCGCGAACGACCGACGCCCGGGGAACGGTCTCGAATCGTGGCGGTTGTCTCCTGCCAGGCCTCGCGGACCGGGGCCGGCAGGCTGTCCAGCGAGCGCGCCTCGAGCGCAGGCAGCGCAGAGCCGTCCGCGCGCGTGCGCAGGAGCCGGAGCGCCTCGAGGACAACCTCCTCGTTCGGGTCGTCCAGGGCCCGGCCTACCGCGTGCCAGATGCGCGGATCGTGCAGCTCGACATCGAGGGCGGCCAGCCACGCGAGCTTGCGCTCGGGAGGATGACGCTGGGCGAGGCGCGTGCCGTAGTCCGCCAGCACCCGCTCGTACCGGACGATGATGTCGCGTGCCTCGATGGCCCGGTCGGCCGCGACGAGCAGCTCCGCGAGCCCGACCCAGCCATCGAGCCGATCGGGGGCGAGGCGCGTCGCGGTGCGCCACGCCTGCTCGGCCTCGGTGAGATCACCCCGGTCCATCGCCTCGCGCGCGGCCCGGAACTCGAGCTCGGCCAGGGGCGGCGCCTCTCGCCGCAGTCGCGCCCTCAGGTCGCTGGCACGTCGCGCATCGCCGCGTTCCTCGAGGAGGTCCGCCCACTCGAGGATGGCCTCGGCCCGGAGGCGGCTCATCGGGGGGCGTTCGGCGAGAAGAGCGTAGACGTGCAGGGCGTCGTCGGTGCGGCCCTCGGCGAGCGCATCGTCGAGGTAGGTGCGCATCTCCCGCTGGGTGTCGCTGGGTGTTGCGAACCGAGTGGGGGGGAGGAGATTCCGCCCGCGCAGGATACGCTCGGGTTCGGCGGGTTGCTCGGCCTCGGGCAGGTCGAGGTGTGGCGTCTGCAGGGGGGCGCGGTCGCTTCCCCGGTCGCACGCGGCGTTTCCGCCGGCGAGAAGCAGCGCCAGCACGGCCGGTGCGAGGCGACCGGCGTGCCGGGTTCGCCGTCGCGGGGCTGTGCGGCAGGCGATGCGCATGCGCGTCGGTCGGCTCAGGGCAGGGGAGAGGGCTGCAGCGAAAGCAGGGTGCGGTGGTCGAAGAAGCGGATCAGGTTGCGGCCGTCGTCGGCGAGGACGACGACGGGTCGCCGGTTGGGGGGGCGGACCACGGTGCCGGCGACGACGCTGGCGTTCCCGGGGAGGGCGGTGGCGTTGAAGTTGGTGTCGACCCGGAACGACAGCGCGAAGTCGCGCGGCGGCGTTTCGGAGCCGCTGCGGATGTGCATCCGGATGCCGTGGAAACTGGTCCAGGGGGTATCGAACCCCGGACGGCTGGTGAAGTCGGGTGCGTCGGGGCGCGGCACGCAGACGCCGTCCTCGGCGACATGACGCGAGGTGTGCCCCCAGGTTCTCGTGCCACGGAACATCCAGCTCTCGCCTGCGCGGATGCTGGCCTGGAGGGCGCGGCGCCGGCAGGCTTCCGGGGGGAAGGCGCCGATCACGTTGTCGGCGTCGAGGGGCTCGACCTCGACGCTGTCGGGGGTGACGGCGGTGATGACGAACTCGAGGCGAGGCGGGGTGGCGCCGAGCTGGGCGGTGTCCAGCCAGGGGTCGCAATCGCGGGGCCACTCCTCGTCGGAGGCGGTGGTCCGGAGGGGCTGGAGCAGGAGGCGGTCGCCGGGCTCCACGCCGGCCTCGCAGAGATCCCGCTGTGCGGAGCAGAACTCGGGGCAGACGGTGCAGAGCTGAAACCGGGTCTCGCAGGGGTCGGCGCCGGCGGCGCAGAGGTTGGCGGCGGGTGTGCACGCCGTGAGGTCGATGGTGCCGTCGCAGAGGTCCTGTCCGGTGTCGCAGGTGCCCGCGCCCGGGAATCGCACGGTGGAGGCATCGGAGCCGGCCACGCGGATCGCGCGGGAGGCGAGGGTGGGGAGGGTTCCTTCCCAGACGAGGTCCCATACATCGCCCGGGGTCGACCAGGCGTCGGGCAGGGAGCGGACCTCGAACGCGTTGTCGGGGGTGACCTCCGTGCGACCCCACTCCGGGATGGGGAAGAACGCGCGTCCGTCCTGCAGGGTCCACGGCAGTCCCGCGGCGACGAGGTCCTCGTCGAGAGGCAGTGGGGCGGGGACGATGGGGTTGTCGCAGCGATCCTGTCCCGTGCGCGCGATCCGGCGTTCGAGATCCTCGGGCATCCGGCAGTTCAGGCCGCGCACGACCGGAAGTCGGAGTGCGGCGTTTCGGTGGCGGAAGAGACGGTCCACGCTCTCGGTCACCTCGCCCTCGGGGGAGACGATCTGCACGGCGCGGTCCAGCTCGGCGATCCAGGTGGCCCCGATGGACGAGGAGACCCAGGCGAGGCGGGTCATCGTGCGAACGCTGCCTCCGTCGGCGGTCACGCGGGTGCTCTCGATCCGGTCGAGGAGGACGTTGGTCAGTCGGGCGTTGGTGAAGGGGATGCCGAGGGCGGTCCGTCGCACGCGGTTGGCAGCGTTGACGTCCACGAGCCGCTCTTCGAGGAGGTCGAAGACGAGCAGCTCCGTCTGGTGTCGGTCGACGACGACGAGGAGGTCGGCCTCCTCGGTGACGGCCATGGGGCCGAGCTGCACGGGTCGGGTGGCGGCTCCGCGGCGCAGTTCCTCGCAGCGATCGGTGTCGAAGTGTCCGGTGTCGGGGGGCCGGGTGTCCTCGGCCCCCGATGTGCCGGCGGTGGAGTCATGGGGGGTGCCGGTGGGGTCTTCGCCGTTCGCGGAGGTCCCGTTGCCGGGGTTGTCGGTGGGGTCCGGGTTGTCGGTGGGTTCCGGGTTGTCGGTGGGGTCCGGGTTGTCGGTGG
>REDH01000130.1 GCA_007693585.1 Deltaproteobacteria bacterium | reverse complement strand
GTCTCACCTCTGACACCCCCTGTCTCACCCGTGACACCAGCTCGCGCACCATGCCGGCGCTGCGCATGACTGCGTCGTTGAAGGAGATGGAGAGACCGGCCGCCATGACGCGCCGCCGCCCCCGTCTCACCCGTGACACCCCTGCGGGGGGGACTAGGGGGGGTGGGGTGGATCAAGATCAGGAATTCAATTCTTCTTCTTCCCCTCCCCCAACCCCCTCCCTGCAGGATCCGGGACGGGTCGCGCGAGCGGGCGCGCGCGAGACCGGCATCCAGGAGGGCGTGGCCGACCTGGACGGGGTCGAGCTGCTCGAGGCGCAGGAGATCGACGGCCGATGCAGGGTCGCCTTCGCCGGCGCACCGCCTGTCGCGCTCCGGTCCGATCTCCGCGCCGCAGGATTCCGGTTCAGCCCATCGTCCCGTGCATGGGTGACCACCGCGACCGCCCGCAGTCGAGCACAGCTCGCACGCCTCCCGGCCACCGAGGCGCGCCAGCCCTCGCTCCCGGTGTCTCGACCGACACCGCGTCCCTCGCCGGCAATGCGCGAGCAGCCCCGACGCCCCTCGACACCCCCGCCCACCCCGGCTGCCGCAGCAGCCAGCTCCGGACAGCCTGCCTGGTGGCGTCCGATCCTCGCCCAGCTCGTCGACTGGTACGGTCAGCAGCAGGCCGCGCCGCTGACCCGGGCCGCCGTGACCGCCAGCGAAGGGTCCGTGACGCTCACCCTCACCGACGAAATGGATGCGCTGCTCATCCGCAAGAACCTCATCGAGACCACCACGCGACTCGTGGTCGCCGGCGGCGCCGGCCAGCGCGTCGACGTCCGCTGGCGCGCCGAGCATGCCTCGGAGGCGCCATGTCCGTGACCCGCCGCATCATCGCCATCGAACACCGGGGCGCGCAGTCCTTCGACGTGCTGGCGTGCAGTCATGCCATGCCCTCGGGCACCGCCCGCCTGCGCCGCCAGTGCAGCGTGTGCACCGCCCGGAAACAGGCCCGCAACCGCCGGCGCAGCATCGCCGTCAACGAGCACCATCAACGCATGACTGGCCGCCCGGGAGCGCTCACATCATCCGGGAGCAGCACCCTGCTGCGGGCCGAGAACGCCCAGCGGACGCTCCACCCTCCGGAGCCGGAGGACAACGCCGGCACGGACGACCCTGCGCGGGCGATGCACGGGACGCGGCTGATGCGGCAGCTCGATGCTGCCATCGACGCCGCTCTCGACGCCCGCCAGCAGGCCATGCTGTGACCGCGCGACCGACAGCACGAAGGCGCTCGCGGCAGCCCTCGACCGCCAGGGACCGGCTTCGCTACACGAAGACTTCGGCGCGGGACGGCACCGGCTTCGATACCTGGCGAACCCCTGGCTGGCTGTTCGGCCGACTGCACGAGGAGTTCCGGTTCGACCTCGATGCGGCGGCCGACGAGGACAACGCGCTCTGCGCCAACTGTTGGACCGAGGATGACAATGGCCTCCGGCAGCCGTGGCACGGAAACACTTGGTGCAACCCGCCCTACAGCCACCTGGGCGCCTGGCTGCGCAAGGCCGCCCAGGAGACGCGCGAGGGGCGCTGCACCACGGCTGTACTGCTCGTGCCGGCCCGCACGGATACGGTCGCCTGGCACCAGTGGGTGATGCGTCACGCGGCCGAGGTCCGGCTCCTGAGGGGGCGCGTCGCCTTCGACCCTCCTCCGGAGTACACCGGCCACAGCCCCGGGAGCACGTTTCCGTCAGCCGTGGTGGTGTTCTCCCGGTGGAGGCCGGGTCCGCCAGTGTTCCGAGGGTGGGATCCGCGCAGCGAAAGCAATGCCACCCTTGATCTCGACGCGAGGTGAACGTCATGCACGTAGAGATGCGCCGGAAATCTGTCATCGAGCGCCCCCTCGAGGAGTACGAGGGTGTTTGCGGTAACCGAGGGGTTCGGTGCTGGTTCTTTGGTCCGTACCCGAAAGACCCGCACTGGCTGCTCTCGGTCGAGATGTACCCCCTGCCATACGTGCCTGGCCAGGCGTGCTGGCGTGTCGCGTACGTGCGAGGCTCCTCGCGCGGTGATGCACTCAGCAGGGCCGTCGATCAGGGCATGTCCGCACCGCTCGCCGCAGGCATCGCTGCGGCGATGGATGCATCAACTCGCAATCGCCGCGGGCGCGTGCAGCAATGCACCCTCCCCCTGGACGAGCAGGGCGACCCCCACCGACGTGCACCAGGCTTCGGTGTGGCCCCTCATGGGCCCCATGAGGCACCCGTGGGACAGGCTGGCGGATGAGGGTGACGGCGCGTGGGCAGCGTTCGTACTGTACCGGGATATGGGGCCTTCCCGCTCCCTGCGCGGTGCGTACGCTCTCCACCGGGAGGCGGAGGATGGCCCCGGCGGGGCCACGACCGGGCCCCGTCGGGGCCTCTCGGTGCCCGGCACATGGAAGCGCTGGTCCCGGCAGCACGACTGGGTGTTCCGCGCCCAGGCCTACGATGGGCACCTGGACGGTGTCGGCCGAGAAGCGCGTGAGGCTGTGGTGGTCGCCGGCGGCGAGGGGTGGGCACAGCGCCGTGAGGAGCTCCGCGCGATGGAGTGCGCTCTCGGAAAGCGACTGCTCGCCATCGCGGAGAAAGCCGTGATGGAGTTCGAGAAGCGCGAGAACTTCGCCGACCTCACCACCAAGGACCTCGAGCGCCTCGTGCTGACGGGCAGCAAGCTGCAGCGGCTGTCCATCGGGCTCGCCACTGAGCGAAGCGAGGATGTCCACAACCTGGACGAGATGAGCGAGGAGGAGCTGGCCGCCCTGGCAGCGGGACAGCCTGCAGGACCCTCGGCCTCCGGCAACGGGCGGGCCGGGTCGATGCACTGATGACCGTGGCCGTGCCGCTGCACGTGCGGGCCCGTGCGGAGCTGGCGCTGCGGCGGAGACGCGCCCGACGTCACGCCGAGGAGATCACCCTCGCGGAGTTCGTTCGCCAGGCCTGGCACACGGTCGAGCCGGAGACCGAGCTCACGTGGAACTGGCACCTCGACGCCATCTGCCAGCACCTCGAGGCGGTGACGGACGGCCGGATCCGCCGCCTCATGATCAACGTGCCGCCCGGGCACATGAAGTCCATGATCGTGTCGGTGTTCTGGCCGGCCTGGATGTGGCTGCGTCATCCTCACCTGCGGGTTCTGTCGGGCGCCTGCACGGATGACCTGGCCCTGCGTGACACCGTCCGCTCACGCGACGTGATTCAGTCCCCCTGGTACCAGTCCGCGTTCGCGCCGGACTGGAAAATGAAGGGCGATCAAAACGTGAAGAGCTACTTCCGCAACAGCCGGTACGGAGAGCGCAAGGCCTTCGGTGTCCTGGGCAAGATCACCGGCCAGCGCGGGGACGGTATCATCATCGACGATCCGATCGATGCCGAGTCGGTCCTCAGTGAGGTCAAGCGCGCGACAGCCAAACGGGTCTGTACGCAGGTGCTGCCCACGCGACTCAACCAGGCGGCCACGGGCTGGATCGTCTGCATCATGCAGCGGCTGCACGAGGACGATCCGGCCGCTGCCATGATGGACGAGGGGGACTGGTGCCACCTCAACCTCATGACGGAGTTCGAGCCGGATGACTCCCAGGAGACCGCCATCGGTTGGCGGGATCCGCGGACCGAGCGCGGCGAGCTCCTGTTTCCGGCCATGTTCCCGGCCGAGTACATCGCGAAGCTGCAGCTCCCGGAGCGACTTGGCCCGCGCGTCTACGCGGCGCAGCATCAGCAGCGCCCCACCCCGGACAGCGGCATCATCTTCCAGCGGGCCTGGATGATGCAGCGCTGGCGCCAGCTGCCGGATGCGCCGGACGAGTGGGCGCTGACCATCGACTGCACCTTCAAGGACACCGAGGGTGCTGACTACGTGTCGCTGCAGGTCTGGGTGCGGGACGGCGGGCGGTTCTACCTGGTGGACGAGGTGTACGCTCGCCTGGACTTCCCGGCCACCATCCGGGCGATCCGCGACATACTCATCCGGTACCCGCGCATCACGCTGAAGCTCGTGGAGGACAAGGCGAACGGTCCGGCCGTCATCTCGACGCTCAAGCGCGAGGTCCCCGGCCTGGTCGCCTGGTCGCCGCGCACCAGCAAGGTGGCCCGCGCCACCGCCAGCTCCCCAGCCTGGGAGGCGGGCAACGTCTTCCTGCCGGAGTCGTCCTGGGTGCTGGAGTTCATCGAGGACCACGTCGGTTTCCCGCGCCGCAAGCATGACGACCGGGTCGACGCCGCCAGCCAGCTCCTGTTGTACTGGATGGAGCAGGCGAACAACGACCTCGCGTTCTGGGATGGCGCGCTCTGACGACCGCCGACGTGCAGGCGGCGCGCGCGACCGGTAGCACCTCCGGATGGACCACCGCGCCGACAGCTTGATCTCGCTCCTGTCCCCCGGCCCCGCGGCGCGCCCGGGCGGCGTGACCTCGCGGCGCATGCGTGGGCTCGCAGCCATGTTCGCGGACCCTGACGCACAGGACGTCCTGTACGAGTCCAGCCACTACGCCCGCCGCATCATCGACACGCCAGCGCGCGACGCGACGCGGCGGTTCTGCCGGGTGTACGTGTCCGAGGCGGACGAGGCCGAGCCAACGGAGCCCTTCGCCGGGCATCTGCAGCGGTTGCAGCTGAGCGCCACATGCGAGGATCTCTGGCGACTCGCGGAACACTACGGCGGCGCCGCCCTCCTGCTGGATGTGGACGACGGTCGGGACCCCTCCGAGCCCATCGACACTGCCAGCGTGCGGTCGGTCAGGTGGGTGCGGGCCGTGGATCGCCATGAGCTCCAGCCTGTGGAGTGGTTTGATGCCAGCGCGGGCCGACGGGCGGGCGAGCCAATGCGCTACCGGCTCCATCTGCACGGATCGAGCGGCGGCATGATCCTCGGCCCGGACGGGAGGTCGTACGCACCACGGGTCCACGCAGACCGCGTCATCCGTGTCATCGGCTGCCCCATCCCCCGCCGCATGGCTCCCCTGTACGAGGGCTGGGGCCAGTCCCGCCTGGCCGTGTGCGCGGAGGAGATCCTTCGGATCCACAAGGCCGAAGGCAGCATCGAGAAGCTCCTCGATGAGTTCGGGATCGCCATCGCCAAGATCAAGGGCCTGGTGGAGATGGCCCGGAGCAACAACCGCGCGCTCCTCGAGCGCCGCATGGAGGCCCTCGCGCTCAGCAAGTCCACGCTGCGCCTCATCGCCCTGGACTCGGACGGCGAGGACTTCTCGCAGCGCAACTCCACCGTCACCGGCGTGGCGGACATCTACAGCCAGGTGAACATCCCGGCGCTGGCCTCGTGCGCGGAGATGCCCATCACGCTGATCTTCGGCACCACTCCGAAGGGGCTCAATGCTGGCGACGACAAGGCCGGGCGGGAGAACTACCACGTCTCCATCCACAGCCGGCAGGTAGGACGGCTCCAGCCTGTCGTGGAGCGGGTCGTCGAGCTGGTGCGGGCGTCCAGGGACGGTCCGGGCGTCGCCGAGGATGCGGAGCTCCGCATCGAGTGGGCCTCGCTCGATGACCTGACCGACCTCGAGGCCGCCGAGCTGCGCCAGAAGCAGCAGCAGACCGACCGTGGCTACTGGGAGATGGGCGTGCTCAGTGAGCGCGAGGTCCGCCACAGCCGGTTCGGCGGTGCCGGCTACTCCACCGACACCCGACTGCTCGAGGGCGAGGAGCCTCCCGCGCCTGACACCGCGGCGTCCTGATGGCCGTCCGGGCTGGACGCGATCCCCGCCGCAGACCACGCACGCCGCGCCCACCGGTTCGTGCGCCGGGTGGTGCACCCGGGATGCCGCCCACCGCGCACGCGCTCCGCATTCGATACCGCGGGCCGGTCGCCACCCTGCCCTGGCCGGAGGCCCAGGAGGAGGAGGCCGCGGCCGCCGCCGGCGCCTTCGCCCGCAGCGCTGTTGAACGCGTGCTGCCCGTGATCCTTGCAGCATGGGACCGGACACCACCCGCCAGGGAGGACGCGCGCGAGGACGCGCGCACCGTCCCGCCCCCCGCGCCACAGGAGCTGGAGCGCGCCCTGGGCGGGCTGCGTGTGCTGCTCGGGCGATTCCTGGAAGTCGACCCGGAGACGGGCGCCACGCTCGCCCGTAGTGCCCGGGACGTCCTCCGCGTCAACGGCGCGGCGCACGACCGGCTGTTCGCCCAGGTCCTGGGCGTGGACCCCCTCGCC
>REDH01000055.1 GCA_007693585.1 Deltaproteobacteria bacterium | reverse complement strand
GAGGACGACTCGCTCCCCGCCGGCGGCGGGCCGGGAGTACCATCGTCCCCGCAGCTCGCCAGCGGCAGCACGATACAGAGGAGTCCGAGAACGGGAAGGAACAGACGGTTCCGGGTTGTCATGGCGAGGACCGGGACGACGGGGGGATGGTGCGGGTCAGGTCGGCAGAGCCGGCGGACCCGACCTGCACTTCCCATGGTACCCCCCTTTGTGGTCGCTGAGAAGTGCTAGGCGACACGGTCGGTTTGACAAAGCGGGTACCCTGTCCTAGCGCACGGCCGTTCGCAGTCGAACACTCGCTGAACGGTGGCGGCATCCGCCGGCGGTACCCGCCGCCCCGTGCCGGAGCGGGCGGCCCGCACACTTCCCCCCCGCAACCCGGGAACCTGCAATGTCTCAGGAACAGATCGCGTCCCTCTCGGATACCCTGATCACCCTCACCACCACCTGGGGAATCCAGGTGGTGGGAGGAATCATCGTCCTCATCCTCGGCTGGGTCATCGCCGGCTGGTCCTCCAGAAAGCTGGCGACGTCCCTCGAGAAACGCTCCGCCATGGACGCGACGCTCATCCCGCTCGTCCGAAAGATCACCCGGATTCTCGTCCTCGCGGTCGTGATCATCGCCGTCCTGAACCAGTTCGGTGTGCAGACGGCCAGCCTCATCGCCGTGCTCGGTGCGGCCGGTCTCGCCATCGGCCTCAGTCTGCAGGGGGCGCTGGGCAACATCGCTTCCGGCGTGCTTCTGCTCAGCCTTCGGCCCTTCGAAGTGGGCGACATTATCGAGGTGGGCGGACACATCGGCACCGTCCGCGAGATCGGCCTGTTCGCCACCGAGCTCCGGGGGGCGGACGGCGTCTACATCATGCTCGGAAACAGCCGGGTCTGGGGGAGCGACATCAAGAACTTCGGACGCAACGAGACCCGCCGCATCGACATGGTGATCGGCATCAGCTACGGAGACGACATCGACCGCGCGATCGAGCTCGTCCACGCCGTGATCGCCGCCGATGCACGCGTCCTGAAGGACCCCGAGCCGCTCGTGGCCGTCGGCGACCTGGGCGACAGTTCGGTGGACCTCCTCATTCGCCCGTGGACCGCCAGCGGCGACTGGTGGGCCACGCAGCTCGCGCTCCGCAAGGCGATCAAGCAGCGCTTCGACGCCGAAGGCATCTCGATCCCATTCCCGCAGCGCGACATTCACATGATCCAGGCCGCCTGAGGCGAGCCCCCCGACCTGGATGGCACGGTCGAAAGGCCGCTCGCGCCCGAGGAGGTTCGCCCTGCGTCAGGCGATCTCCTGCTGCACGGTCTCGAATTCGCGGCGCAGGTCGGCACAGCTCTTCGGACGGTGCGACGGATCCTTGGCGAGCATCCTGAGAATGAGCTCGGCCAGAGGGTCCGGGATCCGGGGATTGATCGAGCGGGGGTCCGGCGGGGGCTCGCCAACATGCATCAGCAGCAGCGGCACGGTCTCGTCGTGGACGAACGGGAGCCGGCCGCAGAAGATCTCGAAGGCCGTGATGCCGAGCGCATAGATGTCGGTCGAGGGACCCACGCTGCTGAACCCGTTGATCTGCTCGGGGGACATGTAGTCGGGGGTGCCCGCGATCATCTTGTCCGTGGTGAGGTTCGTGGACGGGTTCTTCGCGATCCCGAAGTCCATGACCTTCACCGATCCGTCCTCGCAGACGAACAGGTTGTGCGGCTTCATGTCCCGGTGAACGACGCCGGCGTCATGGGCCGCCTGCAGCCCGTCGCAGGCCTGCATCATCCAGTTGATGCCGAGCCTGAACTGGACGGGCTTGCCCAGATAGTCGGCCATGTCCCGGCCCTTGAGCAACTCCATGGAGATGAAGCGCCTCCCCTGCACCGTCCCGATGTCGTACAGGCGAAGAATGTTGGGATGGTTGAGCCTGCGCGACAGGAGCAGCTCCTGCTTGAAGCGCTTGAGCATGACCTCGTCGTCGACCGTCTGGGTGAAGATCTTCAGCGCGACATGCTCCTCGAGGTCGGTGTCGTAGGCGCGATACACGACCGCCATGCCGCCCACCCCCAGCTCCTTCTCGAGCCGATAGCGTCCGGCGATTTCCTTGCCGATCTCGAGCTGGAGCGGCCCGGACGCCTCGCTGGACTCCGAGGCGAGATCCGCCGTCGTGGGAGAGGCGGCCACCTGCCCGGTGGAGTTGGTGGGGCTCCCGGGAGGGGGAGAGGGATCCGCGAAGCTCTCCTGCCCGGCGATCCGGCGCTTCGCGCGGGCCATTGCCGTCTGTGCGAAGCTGGTGAAGCCGTCCGGGAGATCCGGCAGCGCGTCGTGCTCCGGCAGATCCGGAAGGCCGGTGCGGGACGAAGCCGCCCGAAAGCGCTCCTCCTCCTCGAGAATGGATTTCAGGCGGTCCTTCTCGGAGCCCCGGGCTGCCTCGAACTTCTTCTGCAATTCGAGGGCTTCGGGGTGCGCCGGGATGCGAACGAGCACCCCGTCGATGAACTCGAGGGCGATGTCATGATGGCCATGGGCCGCATAGAGCCGCGAGAGGCGCACATTGCGCTCGGCCTCCTCGGGCCCGCTCGGCAACCGCAGGAAGATCTCCTGAATGCGCGCGTCGACGCGAGCATCCAGCGTGTTGGTGCGACAGGCCAGATCCGCGATTCGCTGGTCAATCGCTTCGATCCCGGGAGTGTCCCGCGGGACGTCAATGTAGCTCGCGAGCGCCTGGACGTGGTCCCCTGCCCGCTCCCAGGCGTTGGCTGCGCGAAGGTCCTCCCGCGCCTCGGTGAACAGGCGACCCGCCTCGGCGAACCGTTCAAGGGAGAGGGCAACTCGGGCTGCGTCCATGGGGGCGCCAGCCTCGACATACATCGCGAACGCGCTCTCGGCCTTGCCCTCGGCCTCGAGCCGTTTCGCCAGCGCGAGCCGCTCCTCGGCCATCAGCTGAGCGCTGCTCTCGCCGGACGCCTGCAGACGGGCCGCCTCGACGGTCTTCCCCGCCGCCATCAGCGCCTGGACGGCACGCTCGCGCTCGCCCAGTCCCACGGTCAACGCCACGTAGGTGTCGAGATCGCCAGCGCGCCGAAAACAGATGGACGCCATCTTGAGCAGCTCGCGCTCGTTCGCCGACCGCGTCTGGATCCACCGGGGCTGGAAGACGCGGGTACCCGGGGACACGCCGCACGCGCGCAGAAGCTCCCCGGCCGCATCCAGCGGCCGCTCGGCGGCGAGGAGGACCCGCGCTGCATACTTGGGCTCGCTCGCCTGACGATAGGCGGCGACGGCGGCGGCGGTCTCGCCGCTCTCGGCGAGCGCATGGGCGCGGCGCAACAACGCCTGTCGCTGGTTCTCGTTCATGCCCTCGTCACTCCTCGACGATCTGTGATGCGAGCTTGCGCAGGTTCTCCGGTGACTTGGCCACCCTCAGCGCCTCCTCCATGTCCACCAGCCCCATCCTGAGGAACTGATACAGACACACGTCGAGCCCCAGGCTGCCGTCCTGGCGACCGTCGGCCGAGGCGAGGAGCGAATCGATCTGATAGACCTTGTCCTCGCGAATCATGTGCGCGATCGCGTGGTTGTGCAGCAGGACCTCGCAGACCGCGATCCGCCCCTCTCCCGTGGAGCGACGGATCAGGTGCTGGGCCACGATACCCTTGACCAGCACCGACAGCGTGGCCCGGATCTGGTCCCGGCTCTCCTCCGGCGTCGAATCGATGATCCGGTCGATCGCCGTCGCTGCGGTGTTGGTATGGAGCGTGCCCAGAACGAGCGACCCGGTCTCCGCCGCGTTGATGGCGAGCTGGATGGTCTCCAGATCGCGCATCTCCCCGACGACGATCACATCCGGAGCCTCGCGGAGCGCAGAGCGCAGAGCGGCCGAGAAGGACTCCACGTGCACACCGACCTGACGCTGGGTGACCAGGCTGCTGGCGGGCTTGAAGACGTACTCGACCGGATCCTCGATCGTCAGCACGTGGCGCTGCTGGGTCTGGTTGATCTCGTTGACCATGGCCGCCAGTGTGGTCGTCTTTCCCGAGCCGGTCGGCCCGGTGACGAGAACCAGGCCATTGTTGTGCTGGATCAGCCGGTTGAGAGAAGGAGGAAGCTCGAGATCCGCCAGGGAGGGCGTCGAGTTCGGGATCACCCGGAATACGGCTCCAATCCCCCTGCTCTGGATGAAGTAGTTTGCGCGAAAACGGCCCACCCCGGGCAGGCTGTAGACAAAGTCGAGCTCCATGTCCCGATCGAAGCGCTGGCGCTGCGCGGGGTTCAGGATCTCGTAGAGGAACCGCCGGGCTTCGGTATCCGACAGCTGGCGGAAGGGCAGCTTCATCAGCTCGCCGTCGTGACGGATGGTCGGCGCCGTTCCCGCACAGAAGTGCAGATCGCTCGCCTTCTGCGCGAACACCAGCTCGAGGAAGGAGTCCAGGCGGGCCATCAGTACACCCCTCCTTCCGCTGGCCCCGTGGCGGCAGCGGCCTCCTCGGCACCCCGTTCGAGATAGTCCACGATGTAGGCCTCGAACTCCTTCTTGTTGAGCGCCCGCAGGTAGGCTTCCTCCGGCGAGATGTCCCCCGCGCGCAGAAGGCGAAGAATCTCGTTGTCCATGCTCTGCATCCCCATCTCCCGGGCCGTGGAGAGGACCGATGGAAGCTGATAGGTCTTCCCCTTGCGGATCAGGTTGGCCACGGCGTCGTTGTTGAGCATCACCTCCACCGCGAGGGCGCGACCCTGCCCGTCTGCGCGCGGGATCAGCTGCTGGCAGCAGATCGCCCGGAGGCTGTTGGCCAGAATCGACCGAACGGCCGGCTGCTGCTGCGGAGGAAAGGTGTTCAGAAGGCGGTCCACCGTGGTGTCCGCCGAGATCGTGTGCACCGTCCCCAGCACGAGGTGCCCGGTCTCGGCCGCCGTGATCGCGAAGGCGATCGTCGCGAGGTCACGCATTTCGCCCACCAGGATCACGTCCGGATCCTCGCGCAGCGTCGACCGCAGGGCCATGCCGAAGCTCCGTGTGTGCTGACCGATCTCCCGCTGGTTGATCAGGGCGCGCCGCGGAGCGTGGATCACCTCGATCGGATCCTCGAGCGTGATGATGTGCCGAGGGTATCGCCGGTTGATGTAGTCGATCAGCGCCGCAAGGGTGGTGGACTTTCCGGAGCCGGTCGGCCCTCCCACCAGCACGAGCCCGTTGGCGTAGTCCCCGAACTTCCGAACCGCCTCGGGCAGACCCAGCTCCTCGAGCTGCGGCAGGTGCTCGCCGATCTGCCGGAAGACCGCGGCCACCCCGGTCTGCTGGTAGAAGACGTTCACACGGTAGCGCCAGTTCTGCCCCTTCACCTCGTGGCTGAAATCCAGATCCTGGAGCTCGAGCAGCGCGTCGCGCTGGGCATCGGTCAGGCAGGGCAGGATCAGCGCCTCGATCTGCTCGCTCGTGAGGGGCGTCTCGTTCAGCGGACGTACGGCCCCGAGCGCCTTGATGTACGGGGGCCGACTCGCGCAGAGGATCACGTCGTCCGCGTTCTGCTGGCGCGCCAGCAACAGGATCTGGTCCAGGCTGGAGAGCTGCCCCGCCAGGGTTCGCTGCGCCTGGAACGCACTCTCGAGCACCGACCAGCGCAACAGGAGATCGGTGGCGATCTGGCGCAGCTCCTGATCGTCCTCGCGAAGCAGCGGCTCGACCGCGACCGCATGGTCTGCGGTGCCGATCTTGCCGAGCGCCCTCAGGGCGAACAGCCGCAGATCCCGCTCCTCGTGATAGGACTCGTCGCTGACGAGATGGGCGAGATACGCCGCCGCCTCCTCCCCTCCGAGCATCTCCAGGGACTCCACCCCGATCATGCGCAGGGAAGGCTCCTTCTGCATCAGGTCGATGAGGTAGGGAACCGCCCGACGATCGCCGAGATGGCCGATCGCCTCGATGGAACGCTCGCGCACCCACCAGTCGTCATCGGACTGGACCTGACGCACCAGCCGACCGAGCGAGGCCGGATCCTGCAGACGCATCAGCATGTCGACGCCGAAGCGTCGCAGCACCGCGCTCTCCTCCTCGAGGAAGGTGTAGGCATAGCGGGTCAGCTTCGTCCCGGCGAGCTCGGTGAGCGCATCGGTGATCCGCTCGCGCACCCACCAGTCCTCGTCGCGCAGGAACGTCAGCAGCTTCGGCCAGAACACGCCCTCCTCGTCCCGCACGCTGCGCGCAACCTCCGCCGCCAGACGGCGGACATCCTGATCGCGGCTGCGGAGCAGCCAGATCACCGTCCGCGCCACGTCCACCTCGCCACGCTCGCTCAACGCCTGGAGGACCTCCGCGGCCTTCATCCGCACGTTCAGGTGCTTCGCGTTGAGCGCCTCCGCGATCAGGTCGAGCGACTCCTCGCCGCCGACCCGACCGAGGGTGTCGAGCACGGCGAGCTTCACCGAGCGGGCCCCGGCCCGATAGAGCTCGCGCAGCTTGCGCAGCGCCTTCCCCGAGCGGAAGCGCCCCATGCCGGCGATCGCCAGACGCAGCACCGCCGGCCGCAGCGATCCCTGGAGCCGCTCCAGCATGTCGATGTACACGTCCTCCGGGGCCAGCTCCGTGAACACCCGCATCGAAGCCATCGACGTCGATTCGCGGGGATCGCGGACCTGCGCCTCCAGGGCCTGGAACACGGCGTGCGGGACCTGCACCTCACCATCCCGGAACAGCCGGCGAAGCAAACCCAGCGCGAAGATCCGCTCCTCCTCGGAACCCGACTCGAGCACCCCGAGCACGGCGGGAAGCGCACGGAGCCCACCGAGGCTCGCGAGGGCCTCCAGCGCCTCCCGGCGACCGATGAAGTCCGCCCGGGCACACAGTCGCCCGAGCTCGTCGAACGTCTGCTGGGAGCCGATCTGACCGATCAGCTCCGCCACCTGACGGCGCAACTCGAAGTCCGGCTCACGCATCAGGCCCACGAGGTGGGCATGGTCCGACGGACTGTTGACCTGCGGAAGCAGCTGGGCCAGGAGCTGCCTCACCCGCGAATCCCCCTGGCGCAGCGCCTTGATGTAGGGCACGAACAGTGAACGATCCGGCGCCTTGCCGGCGATCTTGCCGAAGACCACGCACCGCAGGGCGTGAGGCTTGCCCTCCGCCATCGCGCGCGGGTCGAGCAGGATCTTGAGCATCTCCGTCAGATCGCCCGGCGACGGTCGGCCCGCCGCCTGAATGAACGTCTGCACCGACTGGCTGTCCGGCCACGCCGACGCGCGAAACGTCGCGACCAGTTCCCTGCCACTGAGCAACGCCATCGTCTCCCTGTCTCGCGGAACGGTTGCCGTGGGCACAAGGGGATTCGTGCCCGCAAGCACGCCTTGTCCCTTCACGAATGGGCAGCCCCAGCCTAGCCTGTGGGGGCCCTCCGCGCAACGTTCGTCCCGCGCGCACGGGCCATCCCTCCGACCCCCACACGCCCGCCATGCTCAACCTCGAGGAAGCCCGCCCCCGCTACCGGTTCCGCGTTCAGGGGGGAGAGCCCAGAGGCGGATGCCTCGCCGCCCTGCTCTCGCTTGGCATCACCACCATCGCCGTCCTCGGAGCCCTCGTGCTCGCCTCCGTCACGGCACTCCCGGGTCTTGCCCTGATGGGGCTCGCGTTCGGCATCAGCATCACGGGATTCATGGTCCTGCTTCGCCTGAACCGGGCCGGCACCTGGGCCCGATGGATCCTCGAACTCGATACCGACGCCCGAACCCTGCGCTGCCTGGATCGGCGCGGCGGCGAGGAGGCCTGGCGCGTCAAGGCCGAGCCCGACCACTTCTACCTGTCGCGCCTGAAGCTCCGCCAGGGGGATGCCGGTAAGCCCCTCATGGCCCTCGTCCATGGGACGACGCCCCACACCCCCGTCGAAGACACGACACCCACCCCCGAGCATACGGTCCTCGGGGCCGGTGACCAGGCCTCACTCTACACCCTGGCCAAGCGACTGCAGGAGGAACTCGACGCCGCCGTGACCCGTTCCGCAGACCGAGCTCCCGACACGAAGGACTGCGCCAGCCCCCCGCCACGGCGCTGACACCCGGTACGCGGGCGCCCGTTCCGGCCGGGTTCCTGCTCCCCCCCTCCGGGGAGCACCACCGGGACAGTCCGTCGGCCTCAGGCCGGGAGCCGCTCGATGTGCGCGCCGAGGGCCCGCAGCTTCTCCTCGATGCGCTCGTAGCCCCGGTCCACATGGCGAATGTTGTAGATCGTGCTCGTCCCGCGCGCACACAGCGCCGCCAGCACCAGCGACATCCCCGCGCGCACATCCGGGGACTCGAGGGTCGCGCCCACCAGGGGGCTCGGTCCGGTCACCACGACGCGATGCGGATCGCACAGGATGATCCGCGCCCCCATGCCCACGAGACTGTCGGTGAAGAACATGCGACCATCGAACATCTTCTCGAAGAAGATGACCGTCCCGTCCGCCTGGGTGGCGACCGTGATCGCGATGGACATCATGTCCGTGGGAAACATCGGCCACGGCGCGTCGTCGATCCGCGGGATCTGGGAGAGCATGTCGTTCTGGATGACCAGGGGCCGATCCCCGTGCACCACGACACGATCCTCCTGCTCCGTGAACTGCATGCCGAGCTTCCGGAACACAAGGTAGATCATGCGCATGTCGTCCGGCCGCACATCGTGCAGCACGAGCTCCGACCGCGTCATCGCCGCAAGCCCCATGAAGGAGCCGATCTCCAGGTAGTCCGGCCCGATGCGGTGCGTGCCCCCCCAGAGGCCCTTCGTTCCGTCGATCACGAGGGTGTTCGAGCCGATGCCCTCGATGCGCGCCCCGAGGGTGTTCAGCATGTGACAGAGGCCCTGCACATGCGGCTCGCACGCGGCGTTGCGAAGGGTGGTGCGTCCACGCGCCAGCACCGCGGCCATCAGGATGTTCTCCGTCCCCGTGACCGACGGCTCGTCCAGGAAGATGTCCGTACCGTGGAGCCGCTCGGCCCGCAGCTCGAAGTCCCCATCCACATCGACGCTGGCGCCGAGTGCCGACAGCCCGAGGAAGTGCGTGTCCAGCCGCCGGCGACCGATCACGTCCCCACCCGGAGGCGGGAGCTTCACGTGCCCGAAGCGCGCGAGCAGCGGGCCGGCGAGCAGGATCGATGCCCGAAGTCGCCGCGACTGCTCGCGGGGAACCTCTCCACCCCGCACCCCGGAGGTGTTGATCTCGAGCGCGTTGTCGTCCGTCCAGTTCGCAGTGGCCCCAAGCTCGACGAGGATGTCGATCAGCACCAGCACATCCTCGATGCGCGGTACGTTCTGCAGCGTGACCGTCTGCTCCGTCAGCAGCGTGGCCGCCAGCACCGGGAGCACCTCGTTCTTCGAACCACCCGGGCGAACCTCTCCGGAGAGCGTCGCCCCCCCTTCGATGACGAACTTTTCCATGGATCCTCCGCGGAACCCTGGCTGCTTCGGCAAGCGAGGGCACAGGATTCGATAGGGAACTCCCCCCACCCGCAGGCGACGGGCCCGGCGCGGGCCGTTGTCGAACGCCGGCGATCGGCTGTCAAGCGCACCCGACGCCCGGACCTCGCCCCGGCAGGAGCCGGAAACGACGAACGGGGCCGCCGGTGCAGCCCCGTTCTTCGGGAACTCGCCTCGTCTCGGACCTCCGGACGACGGGAGCGCTGTACCCGCGCTGGCGGGCTCAGTACATGTCGTCCATTCCGCCGGCCGCTCCGCCGCCGTCCTTGTCGTCCTTGGCCTTCTCGACGATGGCGCACTCGGTGGTGAGCAGGAGCCCGGCAACCGAAGCCGCATTCTGCAGGGCGATTCGCACGACCTTGGTGGGGTCGATGACACCCATGTCCACGAGATCGCCATACTCGTCGCTCGCCGCGTTGTAGCCGAAGTTCCCCTCGCCTCCGGCGACACGGTTGATCACGATGGACCCGTCGATGCCCGCGTTGGCCGCGATCTGCCGCAGGGGCTCCTCGATCGCGCGGCGAAGGATGGTGATGCCGAAGCGGCGCTCGTCTTCGAAGCGCACCGCGTCAAGGGCCGAGCTCGCGCGGATGAGCGCCACGCCACCACCCGCGACCACACCTTCCTCGGCGGCCGCGCGGGTGGCGTGGAGCGCGTCGTCGACCCGATCCTTCTTCTCCTTCATCTCGGTCTCGGTGGGGGCACCGACCCGGATGACGGCCACACCGCCGACGAGCTTCGCCAGTCGTTCCTGCAGCTTCTCCCGATCGTAGTCGCTCTTCGTCTCGTCGATCTGCGCCTTGATCTGGGAAACCCGGCCGTCGATCTTCGTCTTGTCTCCTGCACCGTCCACGATGGTCGTGTGGTCCTTGGTGATCTGGACACGCTTCGCCGTGCCGAGATCGCTCAGGGTCACGTTCTCGAGCTTCATGCCGAGATCCTCACTGATCACCGTACCTCCGGTGAGCACGGCGATGTCCCCGAGCATCGCCTTGCGGCGGTCTCCGAAACCGGGCGCCTTCACGGCGGCCACGTTGAGGATGCCGCGCAGCTTGTTCACCACGAGGGTGGCCAGGGCCTCGCCCTCGATGTCCTCCGAGATGATGAGCAGCGGGCGACTGGAGCGCGCCACGCTCTCGAGCACGGGGAGAAGGTCCCGCATATTGCTGATCTTCTTCTCGAAGAGCAGGATGTACGGATCCTCGAGCTCCGTGGTCATGCGCTCTGCGTCGGTCACGAAGTAGGGGCTGAGGTAGCCGCGGTCGAACTGCATGCCCTCGACCACCTCGAGCTCCGTCTCCATGCCCTTGGCTTCCTCGACCGTGATGACGCCCTCGGTCCCGACCTTCTCCATCGCCTCGGCGATGAAGTTGCCGATCTCCTCGTCGCCGTTGGCGCTGATCGTTCCGACGCGACCGATCTGCTTCGGATCGTTCGTGGGCTTGGAGAGCTCGCGCAGGGACGCCGTCATCGCGTCGACACCGGCGTCGATTCCGCGCTTGAGCGCCATCGGGTTGTGGCCCGCGGAGACGAACTTCACACCCTCGCGGAAGATGGCCTCGGCGAGGACGGTGGCCGTCGTGGTTCCGTCACCCGCGATGTCGGCCGTCTTCTTCGCGACCTCGCGGACCATCTGCGCCCCGAGGTTCTCGAACTTGTCGGCCAGTTCGACTTCCTTGGCGACGGAGACACCATCCTTGGTGACCTTCGGACCACCGAAGCCCTTCTCCATCATCACGTTTCGGCCCTTGGGACCGAGGGTGACCTTCACCGAGCGGGCGAGCACGGAGACGCCCTTGAGCATGCGTCGACGTGCGTCTTCCTTGAACAGAATTTCCTTTGCAGCCATGGCTTACCTCGACAGCTTGTGGTGCGCCCCGGCGGACGTGCTTCCGGTGGGGGCGTCAGGAATGGGTGCGAAGTACCGGATCCCCGGCACCCCCGACTCAGTCGAGGATCGCGAAGATCTCGTCCTCGCGGAGCAGGATGTGCTCCTCGCCATCGATGTTCACGTCCGTTCCGGCGTACTTGCCGAAGAGCACCTTCTCACCCGCCTGCACCTGGAGCGGCGTCCGCTCTCCCTTCTCGAGCTTGCCGGGCCCCACGGCCACGACCACGCCCTCCTGCGGCTTCTCCTTGGCCGTGTCGGGGATGATGATGCCTCCAGCGGACTTCTCCTCGCTCTCGGTACGCTTGACGAGGACTCGATCGTTGAGGGGCTTGACGTTCATGTGTGCCTCCACCTGTGGGAACCGGGTTGGGTTGGGTTGCGTTGGGCGTCCGCTGCCGGGTCCGCCATGCGGTCGGGCCGGCAACGAAGCGGAAGGAGTTCCGGCTCGGTGCCGCGACGCCGGAAGGAATAGGCACCGGGATCGGGCTGTCAAGCAAGCGGCCACTTTCTTGAATATCCATTCTGTTCAGGCAACTTGAGACGCGTTTACCGTCCGGGTCAACCCGCGAGCGTGGTGCCGCTGCGCTCGAGACCCAGGTGACCATCCGCCAACAGGTCCAGCTCCCTCGGGGATCTGTGCCCCACCTCCAGTCTCCAGCGGTCGAGGATCCCCTCGATGGATCCCTCGCGCAGCGACGCCTTCCGCAGGGCTCCTCCATCTGGAACCGCACGTCCCAGCCAGCCCACCAGCTCCTTCAGCTTGCCCAGCGGGGCCTGCGGCTCGCGCGACCAGGTTTCGCGATAGCGGCGCGCCACGAGCTCCAGGTGCCCCACGACATCCGCTCCCGTGGGCTCCACGGGCGACCGACCGGCGAGAAGGGCCTCCACCTGCTGGAAGATCCACGGGTTCCTCAACGCAGGTCGACCGATCATCACCGCCACGCACCCTGTCTCCTCCATCATGCGCAGGGCATCCCGGGCGGACCAGGCGTCTCCGTTGCCCACCACCGGAACATCGAAGGAGCGTGCCAGAGAAGCGATGATTCGCCAGTCCGCCACACCGCGGTAGTGGTCCGACCGACGACGTGGGTGCACCGTGATCCAGTCGACACCACAGTCGACCAGGATCGACGCGTTGCGATGGACATCGGACGCGTCGTCGAATCCGGCGCGAATCTTCGCGCTGAATGGACCGCGGACCGCCGAGCGCATCGTACCCACGACGTGCCGCAGGAGAAGGGGATCACGGAGCATCGCACTCCCCACTCCGTGTCTGACCACCCGCGGAGCCGGGCATCCCAGATTCAGGTCCACCGCGTCCGCGCCTGCGTCCATGACCACGGCGGCAGCTTCCGCCATCTTGTCGGCCTCGTTGCCCATCACCTGGACACAGAGCGGAACGCCGGGGGACCGGACCACCTCTCTCCGCACGGCTCGGACGCTCAGTGGCGCACGGCTGATCCGCACGAACTCCGTGCAGACCATCCCAATCCCTCCCCGTTCCGCCATCAGGTGCCGGAAGTCCGGGTGTCCAACCCCCTCCATGGGCGCGAGCAGGGTCGGGGTCCCCCACGGCACCCGAGTGCTGTCCGACGCGGTTCGTGGCGGCTTCATGGTCGTCGCGGTGCACACGCACGAAAAGGCGGGCTTCGCCTGCACCGCACATGCTGCGGGAGCGCTCGCCGAGGCCGCGTGCGTAGCCGTCTCGGGCCGACGAGGCAAGCACCGGGATCCGACCGTCCCGAACCTCCGGGGCAGTTCGGACGCCGGTGCACCCGGCTGGGTGAATTCGATCGGTGTGGATAGCTCCCGCCGGCCCGGTCGACGACAGACCGGGCAACCGCCCGAAGGCACCCGTGATCCCCGGGGATCACGTTATCCACAGGGCGGGGCGCCGGGTGTGGGGATAACTTTCGTGCACGTTTATTTCCAGTGACTTGGAGCACATCTGGTCATGTGTATAGGGTGCGGAAAACCATTGCGATCCCGAAGGCGCCTCTGTTACCTCCGAGGGGCGACGGCATGACGCGACGCCACCGAATCGACCACCATCTCGAACGCCACTCGAACGCCACTCGAACGCCCCCTCCACGACGAGCACGCCACACCCATGTCCGCACTCTGGAACGAGACACAGCAGGTCCTGCGCCGCGAGGTCGGCGATGCCTTCTTCCGCGATCACTTCGCCGGCCTCGCCAGCCAGCCGGCACCGGATGGAACGCTGCACCTGACTGCGGGCGACGAGATGCAGGCGCTGATCCTCGAGAAGAACTATCGGGCGTTGATCGCACGCTGTGCGAGCGCTGTGCAGGGGTCGGGCGTGCAGGTGATGATCGACTGGTCTCCGGCGTCACGGGACGGGGCGCTGGAGGTCCGCGGGCCCGCGATCGTGCCCGATCCACCGAGGCAGATGGGTCTGTTCGACGGCGACATGTCCCCTTGTCCCGCCGAGCCGATCGCCGCCCTGGATGCCCGTGTTCCCGCCCGACCGGCTCCGCGGTGGCAGGATCGCGCCGTGGCGTGCGGCCTGCAACTCGACGACTCCTTCGATCACTTCGTGGTGGGCACGTCGAACGCCTTCGCCTACGAAGCGGCCCGTGCCGTGGCGGACAGCCCGGGGCGACTGCACAACCCGCTGTTCATCTATGGCGGGGTCGGGCTCGGCAAGACCCATCTCATGAACGCGGTCGGCGTCGCCTTTCTGAAGCGACGCCCGGAAGCCACCGTCCGATACCTGTCTGCCGAGACATTCACGAACGAGCTGATCCAGTCGTTCGTGAACAAGGATGTCGACCGCTTCCGCCAGCGCAACCGACAGGGCGTCGACCTGCTCCTCATCGACGATATCCAGTTCATTGCGAGCAAGGAGAGAACCCAGCAGGAGTTCTTCCACACGTTCAACGCACTCCACCAGTACGGCCGCCAGATCGTGCTCACGAGCGACCGGTTCCCCCAGGAGATGCCGGAACTCGAGGAGCGTCTCAAGAGCCGTCTCACCATGGGGTTGATCACCGACATCCAGCCCCCGGAGCTCGAGACCCGTATCGCCATCCTCCGGTCGCGCGCCCGACAGCACGGGTTCGAGGTCACGGACGAGGTCATCGACTTCATCGCACGTCACGTCCGATCCAACGTGCGCGACCTCCACGGTGCCCTTCACCGGGTGGGCACATGGAGCCGACTCCGCGGGGAGCGGATGACGATCGAGCGCGCACGGGACCAGCTCGCGCCCATGCTCCGGGAGGAGCCCCGTACCCTCACACCGGAAGCGATCCTGCGCTGCACGGCAGAGATCTTCGGCATCACCCCGCGGGACATCACCGGACGGCGCCGGACCGCAAGGGTGGCTGTCCCGCGCAAGGTCGCGATGTTCCTCGCACGAAAGCACACCCACATCTCGTACCCGGAGCTCGGGCGTTTCTTCGGCAACCGGGACCACACCACCGTGCTCTCCGCCTGCCGAAGCATCGACGAGAAGCTCGCCAGCGACAGCGGCCTCACCCAGCGCATCGATGCGATCGAGCGTCGACTCGGCCTCCGCTGACTCCCTTCTTCGCGCTTCCCTTCCCCGGACCGATCCACACGGCGCGGAAGGCGGATCAACTCGGTCCGTCGGATGCGTGCGCCCGCGCCTCCAGACGGGTTCGCCGAGCGCGGCAGTCGTCCATCTCGGCTGCTTCGTCCAGACATGACCACTGTTCCTCTGCAAGGATGAGGGTCCGCAGGGCGAGTCGGTACTCCCGGTGCCGCTCCAGATGTTCGGAGGCGCGTGAGAGGGCCTCGGCAGCCTCGCGATGAACGACGCCAGAATCGCCGAGCAATCCCTCGATCGCACCGATGCCCTTCCGAACCGCGGGAATGTCGCCACTTCCGGCGAGCGCGAAGATCCGGAAGGTCTCGCAGACGGTCCGCACCCTGGTCGAGAAACCCTGATGCAGCATCGACATGGTTTCCTCCGCGAGGGAGGTGGCGTCATCGAAGCGCTCGAGCAGACAGAGCGTGTACACGAGGTTGAACCGGGGGACGACGGAGCCCTTCACGAACAACTCTTCCTGTGCGGTCACCACCTCTCGCAGCATCCGCTCGCAGCGCTTCAGGTTGCCTCGCTCGCGCTGAAGGTTGGCCAGCGAGGCGAGGACCATCACGTCCTGATAGCGAAGGCCGAGAGACAGGTAGAGTTCCCGACTGCGCACGTACGCCCGCTCGGCCCGATCGATGTCACCGATCTCGGAGAACAGGATGCCGAGGGTGTACTGGACCTGTGCCTCCCGATAGGGAGATGCGCGTTCCACCAGTTCCTCGGCCCTCGGGATCAGCGCCATGGCCTCCTCGATCCGGTCGCGCTCCCTGAGGAGAGAGATGGTGCGACGGAGGGCATTGAGTTCATCGTCCTCACTCCCGTGTTCGGCAGCTTCCCTGACGAGCGCGAGCACCCGATCGATTTCTCCGGGAACCGGCCCGAGATGGCGTTGCGTGGAGACGGCCACGAAGGCGGCCTCGAACGCGAGCTCGAGACGGCCCGCGGCGCGCGCCCGCCGCTCGGCACGCTGTGCCCACTGGAGCGCCGGCTTCATCTCCCAGCGGGCCATGTGGATGTGACTGAGGATGATCCAGCCCGGGAGTCGGCGGATGTCGTCATCCGGGGCGCCCAGGCTGTTGAGAATCCCCTCGGACTCGAAGACGAGTCGGTGGGCGTTGTCCAGCTGGCGCCGCGTCGTGAAGCCGTCCGCCGCCTCGACGAGGCTGATGACCGCGGCGTCGAGACGGCCGGCACCCTGTTCATGTCTTCCCTTGCGTTCCTGGAGCACCGGACTGTCGATGCGACCATCGAAGAGCCGAAGGCAGCACTCGTGGTGTCGAACGAGGCGCCGCTCGCGCCGGGCGTTCCCCAGCAGGCTCTCGCGAAAGATCGCGTGGCTGAACACCCAGCCTTCCTGCCTGGTTTCGGCGAGTCGACTGCGAAGGAGCCAGTCGACGATGGCCCTGAGCGCAGCTTCCGGATCCGAACCGGGGGGACTGTCCATGCAGGCGATGCGGAGCCACTCGCCGAACCGGACATGATCCCCGAGGGTGGCGGCCAGTTCGAGCCACTGCAGGCCCTGGTTTCCGAAGAGCTGCACGATGTCCTCGAGCCGCGCCCGGGCGAGTTCGAACAGGTTTTCCGGGAGCGTGAGCGTGGTCCCTGGACGGAGCTGGAATCGTCCGCCCGCAAAGCGCAGCAGCTCGCGCTGCACCAGATCGCCGACGAGCTGGACGGCGAACAGGGGATTGCCGGCGGTACGGTCCACGAGCTGATCGACCACGCGGCCGTCGAGACCGAGGGAACCGGAGAAGAGCTCGCGCAGATCCGGTTCGGGAAGCGGGCCAAGGTCGAGCCGCAGGGCGTCGACGCGTCCGACCAGACTTCCGATGGCGGCAGCGAGATCACGGTCCGATGCCACCGCCTCGGACCCCACGGTGAGAACAATGGCGAGGGGAAAGTCTCCCGGGAGGGCGTCTTCGACGAGTCGTCCAGCCAGGTCGATGGTCTCCGGAGCGTGCTCGCAGTCCTCGAGCACGAGCAGCACCGGCCGTTCGCGCATGGCGCGGTGGAGCGTCCGATAGAGGAGGGCATATCGCTCGTCCGGGCCGCTGAACTGCCAGGCGGTCGGGACTTCCTCCCCTTCTCCGGCGGACAGCTCTCCACCCTCCCGGAGGTAGGCCACGAGCGCCCTGACCTCGTTCGGATTGGGCGTCCCCTGTGCACCCAGGCGGCGCTCGATCTGGCGGTGTGCGCGCAACTCGTCCAGCCCGACGCATCGCAAGTGCTCGGCGAGCATCCGGGCCATCGGACGTCCGGCCGACTGGGCCTGGAGGTGTGCAGCGCGGAGCCCGGTGAGGTATCCCCCCTGCATCCCCGTCTCGGTCAGCCAGCGGGTCAGATGACTCTTGCCCGTCCCGACCGGCCCGGACACCACGGCGACTCTGGGGCTCCGGAGATGGGTGACCTCGCCGAGCATGGCCCAGAGGCGATCGCGCTCCGCGAACCGATCCACGGTGCCCAGCTGGCGCATGCCCAGAAGCTGCAAGCCGCACCCGCGCAGGATGCCCGCGCTCGAGGCCGCCGACAGGTCTCTCCAGTCCCGAAACGGCGGGCGGACCGACGTTGCCCGGATCTGGCCGGCAGTGGCCGGCCCCTGCTCGGGGAGGGTCCCGTGATCACGCGGGGGAAGGGTCGGCGCATGGGCCGAAGCGCCGAGCGGGCCGGAAGAGGAGATCGACGGTGCGGAGCGCACCGTCGGATCCGGATCGATCGACACCGGCCTTGGCGAGCCAAGCCCCGGATGGCCTTGGACCGCCATGTCGACAACCGTGTCGTGCCGCACACCACCATCCTCCAGAACCTGATCGAGCGCAGCGAGCGCGTCGGCCGCCCTGCGGAACCGCGCCATCGGTTGCTTGTCGAGGAGGGCCCTGAGCCACCCCTCCCAGCCGGACGGAACGGAACAGACCGGATGGTACGCGGGCAGGGGGGCCTCCATGTGCTGCATGGCAACCTCCACGAAGGCGTCTCCCCGAAACGGGAGCGATCCGGTGGTCAGCTCCCACAACAGGATGCCCAGGGCATAGAGGTCGGTCCAGGGACCGTACTCTCGCCAGCGGCCGGCGAACTGCTCGGGCGCCATGTACCAGGGAGTGCCTGCGGGTTCCTCGCGGGTGGCCGGGCTGGGGGCGTCATCGCGGCTCCGCGTGTGGGCATCCGCAGCATGCGCGATGCCGAAGTCGGCGAGCTTGGTTGCGGGCCGAAGGTCCTCCGGGCCAGCCAGGAGCACGTTGCCCGGCTTGATGTCCCGGTGGATCACTCCTCGCGCGTGAGCGTGGGCCAGTGCCGACAGGACGGCCCGGGTGATGTCGAGCACGTCATTCCACGCCATGCGACCGAGGTGTCGGTGCAGCGAGCCCCCACCGACATGTTCCATCACCAGATAGGGAGAGTCGGCCACGAGGTGTCCGTCGGAGGCACGCTCGGCCCGCGAGTCGATCACGCCGTACTCGTGAATCCAGGTGATGTTCGGATGTTCGAGGCGTGCGAGCGAGCGGACCTCACGCTCGAAGTCCTCGCGGAATCTCCGCAGCCGTGCCCGGTGGCCCGTGATGACCTTGACGGCGACCGGGATATCTTCGGTGGCGTGACGACCCGACCACACGGACCCCATGCCTCCCGTGGCGATGGGCTGTTGGAGGATGAAGGGTCCGAGGGAGATCTGCACGAGGGACACGAGACGCGAGGACGGCCACGCGCTGGACGGTAGCGCACGCGACGCGCCATCGTCCAGTCCCGAGCACACCGGCACCGGCCGGTTCTTCTCGTCGTGTCAGGAACAGGTGGAGACGATCTTCAGCTTTCCGCTGGAAATCGCGGCGATGGGGAGCAGCTTGTTCTCGTAGAGGTCCACGAAGTCCTTGTCCTTCACCTGAACGGTCAGCGCGGCATCCGTGGGCATGGACGACGCCGACGTGATGTAGGGCGCCTTCGCCTTGGAGTCGAGATCTCCCTTGTAGTAGACAAACCCTTGATTCTCATCTTCAATCTCGAGTCCGATCACCGCATCGAACGCGAGAAACTCCGAGGGGTTTGCTGCGATGGCCGATTCGAGGGCCGCGATAACATCCTGATAGGTCATGACTTCTCTCCACAATATGGGGCGACGGGAGCATTGATGGCGCACGCCCGTCCCGTCCCGGACGCACACTCTCCTGAGCTGGATGACCCTCCACAGGATGGCACCACAGGACCGGGGCCGTCAAGGAGCACGGAGTGCGCCTGCTTTCGGAGGCCGGACAATCCCTTGCGCGACGCGTTTCCGGGCTTCAGTCGAGGGCTGCGCCCCGCAGGCATGGGGCGCCCTCGCAGACGTCGATGATCTCGCCGGTGCGCAGGAAGTGCGCCAGCTGCCGACCGTGTTCGGGATCGAAGCGTGGGGCGCCGTGGGGATCGCCGAGGTCATCCTGGGGCGGCGCGTTCGCGCTGGCGGGAGGCCAGGGGTTGCCGTAGTTCCACAGGACGACGCCGGATCCTTCGTGGGGATAGGAGACCGGCGTGATGCCCCAGGGCGTGCGGTCCACGTCGTAGTTCTCGAGCAGGTCGATGCCGAAACCGCTGCGGACGGCGAACTCGTTCGTCTGGACCTCGACCTGATAGTCGCCGCGAACGGGCGCCAGCAGGATGCGCGACGCTTCCTGCCCGGGGAACGGGCGACCGCTCGCCCGGTGCATGTAGCTCACGGGATCGCTGCCGTCCCACAGGAGCTGGATCGTGGAGAGCAGGATCGCGCGGTCGACGGCGTTCCGGTAGCTGCTCTGCATCGGGATCAGGTAGGTCGTGAAGTTGCTCGAGCGATGCAGCAGGGTGGAGTAATTGTTTCCGGGCACACCCATGTGTCCGTGCCGGATGTCTGGGCTGACGGCCACAACGGTCACGCCGAAGATGCCTCCCTGGCTGATGCCGGAGTACACCAGCTCATCGCTGTTGATGTTCACCGCCGGCACGTCCTCCGGGGTCTCGAACAGGTCCGAGTTCTCGAGGGCCGTCCGAAGCAGCGCGTCGAAGCGTGTCGCCATCCCGCGGGCGACGAGCACGCTGTCGATGACCCCCTGATGGAGACGATCGGCCAGCCAGGGGAACTGGGACAGCTCGGGGAGCAGCCGAAGCACCGCCGCGACATCACCGGACGACATGCCGAGCATGTCGATGCCGAAGTAGATGAACCGGTGGTCGTTGGCGATCCTGCGGTTGTAGCCCCCGTAGGTCTGGCTGCCCGAGCCGAGGAGACCGTGCCCGTAGAGCATCAGCCCGTGCGGCTCGCCGTCGAGAACGGACCGTGGGATCAGGGTGTAGACCGTCCCTTCGGAGAACTGGAACTCGCCACTCTCGCGGACCTCGGTCGGCCGACCGTCCTCGCCGAGGTTGAGCACGTACCAGGTCTGGCTGCTGCCGGGACTGAGCGCCGCCTGGCGCGTGAACCGGGGCGTGCGGTACCGGAGCTCGACCCGCATGAACTCGTCTGCGTTCGGCTCCGGGATCAGCTCGAGAATCTCGAGCTCGGCTCCTTCCGGCATGAGATCGAAGGCCCTGTCCCGCATCGAGAGCATGTACCCGTGCAGCCCGTCGCTGCTCGCCGTCACGAAGTCCCAGGCCACGATCCACTCCCCGCGATCGACGCCGTAGTCCTCGAGGATGTCCAGCAGATCGGTGAACCGCTCCTGGCGATCCGAGAGCTGGGGATCGTTTGCGGTCTCTCCGTCGCGCAAGGCCACGAAGGCAGGCTCCGGGGTGATCGGATCCCCGGCGGTGTCGACCAGGTTGCGCACCCCGACCACGTAGCGCGTTCCTTCCTCGAGGATCACCGCCGGCCGGATGTAGAGCGAACGCTGGCTCCCGGACGTCGCCGGGTGCACGTCGATCTCCGCGAAGTATGGAACCCGTTCCAGGGTCCCGTCCTGGTCCACCCGCAGCAGCACCACCGGGGCATCCTCGGCGATCGACGCACCGAGGTCATCCTGCCGGGGAAGATCGCTGGCCTCATGGTCGAGGTCCGGCCAGAACAGGATGATCGCGCTGCCGAGACCATAGCCATCCATGCGCCGGTAGGGATCCGGGCTGACATGAACCCCGTTCCGGTTCGCCGGGAGCGTGGTCTCCCCGAACCGAAGCTCGACCCCGGTGGTCCGCTCCGGTGCGCTCGCCAGGTAAAGGTTCGATGGCCAGGGCAACGCGCAGGCTCCGCGATGGATCGGATCGCAATCGGGACTCTCGTCTTCGGACATGCTCCCGGTCACTCCGGGATCCGAGGACGACCCGACATCGGACGGCTCGACCCCGGACGATTCGGCAGAGGACGCACTGGAGTCCGCAAAGGTCGGATCCGGCCGTTCATCCCCCACGCATCCCGCGTGAGCGAGGGCGAGGACGAAGAACGGAGTGGCGAGGACGTGACAGGGGACACGAGGGCGGAACATGCGTGCAATCCGGGGATTCGGGAGGCGGGGGGAAGGCCGGGCGCGAGCCCGATGTCGACGGGGTGACGCCCACACGACCTGCCGATGGCTGCGTTCCCCGCCATGAACCTTCAAGCAGGCCCGATGCTGCGCTGCGTCAGGGCGACCGTTCGTCGGGATCACGCTGCGCAGTGTCCTCCGGGGTGGAGGCGTCCGGATCGTCATGGAGATGCACGAGGGATCGCCAGATGTGGTAGCCGACCCGGTCAACCCACCGGCTCGTGCTCAGCCTCAGCTCCGCCGCGTCGATCGACACCGCGCCGCGCGATGCGGTCCGAAGGAGGTCCTCGCGCAGGGCCTTGCGAAGCTCGGCGATCCGGGTCGAAACTGCGCCCACCGCGTCGGCATCGCCCGCTTCGGTGCGCCGGAGCAACTCGTCGAGGGACTCGACGAGGGCCCGCAGGGTGTCACTTCGGGCGGCCAGGTCGGCATGCTGCTGCTCGCCCAGCGCATCGGCCAGCCGACCGAGGTGCTCGAGAGCATGGAAGGTGCGCTCGAGGCGGAGCACCTCGTCCTTCCGCGTCTCGGGGACGGTCAGGGTTCCGAGAAAGGTGCGGACCCCGCTCAGCGCCGTGAACACGGGATGGACGTGATCGGAGAGGCTGCGGGCGTCGAACTCGCCTCCCCGCCATCGTCCGATCAGGGCCACGATCTGCAGGCGGACATCGACGAGGGTGAGGCGCGCGGCCTGCAGACCGATCTCCGGCGCGGCCTCGCGCACATCGGCCAGCCGCCAGAGCAACGGCTCGACGCGATCGGGAAGGATGCGCTCGATCAGGGCTGCGAAGCGTCCGATGAAGGGCAGGAACAGCGCCACACCCAGCAGGTTGAACGCCGTGTGGAAGGCAGCGAGGCTCACCGCATCGCTGGGGTTGCCGAGCCGATCCGCGAGAACATCCACACCGAAGACGAAGAGGGGCAGGATCAGGAAGGCGAGCACCCCCGTGACCAGGTTGAAGATGATGTGGGCGAGGGCGGTCCGGCGCGCGGCCAGCGATGCACCGAGCGCGCCGAGCGCGGCCTTGGCCGTGGTCCCGACGTTCTGGCCGACCACCACGGCGGCCGCATCCCCGAGCCCGATGGCTCCGGCGTGAAGGGCCGTCAGGGTAGTCGCCACCGCGGCGCTGGAAGACTGCATGACGATCGTCATGACGATGCCGAAGAGGACCAGCAGCAGGCGACCGAGGACGCCATCGCGGATGAACCGGTCGAGGGCGATGGTGTCCCCGACGTCCGCCATGGCCGCCTGGAGCGTCTCGATCCCGATGAAGAGGAGCCCGAATCCTGCCAGCACGGTCCCAAGATGGGAAAGACGGCCTCGACTGAACATGCGAAGGAGGGCCCCGATCCCCACGACGGGCAGGGCGAACGCGTCGAGCTTCACGTTGAGCCCGATGGTGCTGACCAGCCACGAGGTGACGGTCGTCCCCAGGTTGGCACCGAAGATCACTCCGATCGACTGCGTGAAGGTCATGAGGCCAGCGCTCACGAAGCCGATGGTGGCCAGCGTCGTGATGCTCGACGACTGCACGATCGCCGTGAAGGCCATCCCCGTACCCACCGCGGCCAGGGGTCCTCGGGTGAACCGGGCCAGCAGCCTGCGGAGCGCATCGCCCGCGGCAGCCTGAAGCCCGTCGGTGAGCAACAGCATGCCGAGCAGGAACAGGCCGATTCCGCCGAGAAGGGTGGGAAGCATGGTCGAGACTCCGGCGCGCGGACTGCATCGGGAAGAAGAAGTGGCTTTTGGATCCGGTGAGCCCCTGCACAGGACCTGGAGTGTGTCGTTCACCTGTCGTTCACAACCCTGCCGCTTTCTGTCCACACCCTGTGGGGCTGTTCCTGCCCCACTCCTGTGGACCGCTGTGCAGGACGCGCAGCGCCCACAGGTGTCCCCTGCCGGTCCACGGACTACTCCACGGATCATCCACTGCCATGCCACCCGTAATTCCCTTTGGGTGACAAGCCACTCCGCCGCGCATCCACATGTACACAGTACCGGGGAGGAGGAGGACGAAGTCCGGATCCGGATGATTCGGATCCCTTTCCTCCCCCCTTGTTGCGCGCGCCCCGTGACCGGCCATGACATGCGGAGCGGCGCTTGTCGGTCCGTCGGGGATGGACTAAGGGTGGTCGCCACGTCGGTGGTGACCGGAGCGTTCTCCCGATCCGATCCAGCACGATGTCGTCTTCGGGTGAGTCGATCCGTTGCACCCCATGCCCATCCTCTCCGCAGTCCCCTTCCCCGAAGGAGTCCGATGAAGATCACGGTGGAGACCAGCGCCCTGTCTCGCGAGCTGTTCAAGATCACCGGTGTGATTCCGTCGAAGAGCACCCAGCCCGTCCTGCACAACGCGCTGCTCGAGGTCGATGACGAGGGAACGCTGACGCTGAAGGCGACCGACTACGACATCAGCATCCGCACCAGCATCGGGTGCGAGGTGTCCGTTCCGGGTCGAGTGGCGATTCGCGGCCGCGACCTCTACGATGCCGTGAAGAACATCAAGAGCCCCACCCTGACCCTCGAGCGCGAGGAGAACGGCTGGGTTCACCTGACCGCGGGTTCGGTGAGGGCCAGGCTCGTGGGCATGGATCCGGATGAATTTCCGACCCTTCCCGCCGTCGACAGCCTCGACTGGGTCGATGTCGACACCCGGAAGCTGATGCACATGGTCGAGCGAACCCTCTTCTCCGTGTCCACGGACGAGGGTCGACCGAACCTCACCGGAGCCCTCCTGCGTCTGGAAGGCGAAGGGTCGGCCCTGATGGTGTCGACCGACGGACATCGGCTCAGCCGGGTTCGAACGCGGGCCCTGCCGGCGGATGTGGAGCCACCACCGGCGCTGGTCGAGGGGATTATCGTCCCGCGCAAGGGCCTGTCCGAGCTCCAGCGCTCGGTCGATCGAACCCTGGCGACGGTGTCTCTGGGCCTGTCGGGAAACAGCGCGTGCTTCCGCTTCGGGGCTACCCACCTCATCATTCGGCTGATCGACGGGACCTTCCCGAACTTCCAGCAGGTCATCCCCGAGGAGCGCGAAGAGCGTCGCGCCACGGTGCAACGAGCCGAGCTTGTCGATCGCATCCGATTCGTGTCGCTCTTCTCGAACACCAAGACGTACAGCCTGCGGCTCGAGTTCGAGGACGAGACCTGCATCATCCGGGCGCAGGATCCCGACAAGGGCGAGTGCGAGGAGCGGGTTGCCATCCAGTACAACGGAGCACCGGTCAAGGCCGGATTCAACTACCGGTACCTCCTGGATGTCCTGAACACCATCGCCGGAGAGGAGGTCTCCATGGAGGTCGTCGACACCCTGTCGCCGACCATCCTTCGAGAGCTCGAAGGCGACGATGGCGACGACGCCCTGTTCATCGTCATGCCGATGCGTATCTGACCGCAGTGCAACTCCAGCACCTCCGCATCCAGGGCTTTCGCAACCTCACCGACGTCGACTGGACCCCCTCGGCCGGGTTCAATGTCCTCCATGGTCCGAACGGACATGGGAAGACCAACCTGCTCGAGGCGATCCACTTCCTGTCCACGCTTCGCTCCTTCCGATCGTTTCGCAATCGCGAGCTCCTTCAGGATGGTATCGAGGAGGCGAAGCTGCTCGGTGCGATCGATCGGGCCGGGCGCCGTCGGACTCTCGAGGTCACGATTCATCCCCGAGCACGTCGGGTGAAGGTCAATGAAAGCCCCGTGCGGCGGCTGAGCGACTTCTTCGGAACCCTGAACACCGTGGTGTTCACACCCGAGGATGTGGGGATGTTCAGGGGAAGCCCATCCGGTCGTCGACTGCTGCTCGATCGGTTCATCTTCAATGCATCTCCCGTGTGGGCCGAAGAGGTGGCCGCCTACGAATCGGCCCTGCGGCAGCGAAACGCCGTCCTCAAGGACGAGCGACCGGACCCGGCCCTGCTCGAGGTCTTCGATGTGCAGGTCGCCCGGACCGGAGCACAAGTCATCGCCCGCCGCCTCCACTGGGTCGACATCCTCCGCGGACGAATGGCCCAGGCCTTCGCCGGCATCTTCGATCCCCACCGGCAGGTCGACATCGCCTACGTCGCCGAACCCGAGCTCCCGTCCCCCGGAGCATCCTCGCCCGGGGATCTCGAGGCGCACCTGCGCGAGGCCCTCGCAGGGTCGCGCCGCCGGGATCTGGCACGCGGGTTCACCACCGTGGGACCGCACCGGGACGATCTGCAGGCAACGATCGACGGATGCGACGCCCGCACCCATGCGTCCCAGGGACAGCACCGGGCGCTCATCCTTGCCTTTCGCATCGCCGAGATCAGGTTGCTCACCGAACAACACGGGCATCCGCCCATCCTGCTGCTCGATGACGTCACGAGCGAGTTCGACGCTCGCCGGAACGAACGATTCTTCGAGGAACTGCGCAGGGAACGCGGCCAGGTGTTCATCACCACCACCGATCCGGCCTGGGTACCGCTCGACGAACCAGCCGCCCACTGGGCCCTGCGCGACGGGCGGCTGTACGACGAGCAGTTGCACGACAACCCCTCGGACCCGACGAACGAGGCGCATTCATGAGTCGAAGGAAGATCCGCCGCCCGTCCAGCCCGGAACCCACGACCCCCAGGCCGCCCGAGGCGATCCGCTTCCTGGAGGGCGAGGAGGCCATCCTGGGGTGGCTCCGCCAGGGCGGGGTCCGCACGTTCCGCTACCGGATCAACCGTCCCGGGTTCATCTTCCTCGGCATCCTCTCGTTCTTCGCCGTTCTCGCTGCGGCGCTCCTGTGGCGCCGCAGCGGACTGGTCCTGCCCATCCACTGGGCCGGGTTCACGGTGCTGATGGCCTTCACAAGCTGGTGCACCTGGACGATCAGCCGCTGGACCCTCTTCGCCCACCGCCACTACATCGGCCTGACCGACCACGAGGTGCTTCTCGGCCGTTCGCGCACCGGTCTCGCCATTCCGCGAAGCCGGATATCGAGTCACACGTTCGGCATCGATCGCATGGAGAAGGGGCGGGTGTCCGTGTCCATCCCCATCGAGGTCGAGGATCACCACGACCGGATTCACCTCTTCGGGCCGTTCGCCAACCTCGAGTTCATCGAACCGTTCATGGAGGAGATGCTCCACGACCTCAAGCGCAACGCCGAAGACGACGATCCGGAGAGCGAAGCGAGCGCGGCGGGCGAGAGAATCGAGGACGGGGAGCGCGCCGTGCACGAGGGAGAGCCGACGAGCTGACCGGCGTTGCGGGTTGCGCACATGGCTGTGCAACGCGGGCTGCGTTCGGACGATGTCGGCAGTGGTCGCCTTCCGTGGCCGAGTCGTGCTGCTGCGGACAGGCCGAGGTGTGCAGTCATCATGAGGGAGGACCCGGACATGGCTGTGAATGCAGTGCGTACGGGGAACGCGCCGAGGCGCTCCGGGAGTTCAGCGAAGCAGCGGGAGAACTCGGAAGGAACGCGACGTTCCGAGGCGGTAGAGCGGGTGTCGTCGGGGATGGAGTGTGTTCGGGAGAGGCGGATTCGGTGGATCGTGCGGGCGGAGTGGGCCGCCCTCGTGGCGGGGGTGATCGGGGTGGTGGTTCAGCTTCAGTGGGGCTCGCCGCCGCCGGTGGAGATCGAGCTGGAGCCGCTGGACGTGCGTGCCGAACGCGAGTGGCGGCTCTTCGTGACGGAGGCGGCGGCCGAGGGGGTGGGCGCTGCCCTGGTCGCGGCCCGGCAGTCGATCGAGGAAGCTTCCGGTTCCGAGGCGCTCGTGGAAACGCGGTCCGGGCAGGCGGAGAGTGAGGTGGCCAACTCGTCCCCGCGCGCGTCGTCGCGCCGCACGTCGTCGCGTCCGCCGAGTCGTCCGGTGGACCTGAACGTGGCGTCCTCTCGTCAGCTTCAGCGGCTTCCGGGGGTGGGGCCGGCCATCGCGCAGCGCATCGTGGAGGGGCGTCCGTACGCACGGGAGGAGGATCTTCTTCGGGTCCGGGGCATCGGACCGGCCACGCTGGAGCGGCTGCGGCCCTGGGTGGTCGTCGCGCACTGAGGTTGCTGCTCCGGAAGTTCGGTGCCGGAGCGGTTGCGGCCCCGGGGCCGTCGTTGCGCGCGGAAGGTCCTTTCCCCGGGAGGCTTCGGTGTGGCGTCTTCCCGGTTTCCAATCGGTGGCCCCGGGTGCTGTAGTCGCCCGCATGTCACGGTCGGTGGTTCTTCGTGACACGCGTTCGAGCGGCGTGGGCGGCGCGGGCGTCGATCCAGTCGCCTGCGTGTCGTGCTTGCGGGCCCTTCGCACCGGGTCGCCCGGGAGTTCCGGACCATCGTCGTCGCCGCATGGGCGTTGCGGGACGGTCCGCGGATGGGTAAGGGCGGTGGCCGACGAGCCGGGGGTCCTGTCGGTCCCCGGCGGTCGTCTTCCCAGACCATGACTCAGGCAGACGCGATGCGAATGATTCTCGTTGGTCCCCCCGGAGCGGGCAAGGGCACCCAGGCCGCCAGGCTGGTCGACGCCCTGTCGATCGTGCACATCTCGAGCGGGGACATGCTCCGTGCGGCGGTGAAGGACGGGACCGAGCTCGGGCGGCGTGCGGACGAATACATGCAGGCTGGCGCGCTCGTGCCCGACAGCCTGGTCATCGACCTGGTGCTCGAGCGGATCGCCCGTCCGGATGCGTCGGCGGGGTTCATGCTCGACGGGTTTCCGCGCACGCGGCCGCAGGCCGAGGCGCTGGACGCGGCGATGCAGGCTGCGGGGAAGCAGCTCGACGTGGTGCTGCTGATCGAGGTGCCGGACGCGCTGATCGTCGAACGGATCACGGGTCGCCGGTCGGATCCGGAGACGGGGGCGATCTATCATCTGACGTTCAATCCTCCGCCGGCATCGGTGGAAGGGCGGCTGGTTCAGCGCCGGGACGACACGGAGGAGGCCTGCCGGGCGCGGCTCGAGAAGTACCATGCGGAGACGGCGCCGATCGTGCCGTACTACGAGGAGCGGGGGCTTCTCCTTCGCGTGGATGGCGTCGGTGGGCTGGACGAGGTGACCGACCGGATTCGAAGGGCTCTCGACAGCCGGGGTTGAATCGGGAAAGCTGCCGTCGGTTCGGACCGGACGTCGGCAGCGGTCGATGTCGGCCGTGCGCACGTCCGTTTCCCCCCGACGAGCCCGAGGTCCCATGAGCGCAGACGCGTCGCCCAGCCCGCCGCCTCCTGGCGGCTCGCCTCCTCCCAGCCGACTGGTGGCACTCCTCACCCGGGTGGAGGCGGTGGGGAACCGCCTTCCGGACCCGCTGACGCTCTTCTTCCTGCTGACCGCGGGCGTGGTGTTCGTGTCGGTGGTCTTCGCCGGCGCATCGGCGGACGTGGTCCAGCGCACGGGCGAGAGCCAGACCATGGTGGTGCAGAGCCTCCTGAGCTGGGAGGGGGTTCGGTGGATGTTCCTGAGCGCGGTGGACAACTTCATCGAGTTCGCTCCGCTCGGGCCGGTGCTGACGGTGATGATCGGCATCGGGGTGGCCGAACGGACCGGATTCATCACGATGGGCCTGCGGTTGATCGTGGGATCGGTTCCGCCGTCGGCGATCACGGCTGCGCTGGTGTTCGCGAGCGTGATGAGTTCGATGGTGGCCGACGCGGGGTACGTGGTGCTGACACCCCTGGGCGCGTTGCTCTTCGCCGGCATCGGTCGCCATCCGATCGCGGGGCTCGCTGCGGCCTACGCGGGGGTGAGCGGCGGGTTCAGCGCGAACCTCTTCATCACGGGACTCGATCCGATGCTCGCGCGGCTGACCCACCAGGCGGCGCAGACCATCGATCCGACGTACAGCGTGAACGCCACGGCGAACTGGTATTTCATGGTGGCCTCGGTGTTTCTGGTGACGATCATCGGTACGCTGGTGACCACGCGGATCGTGGAACCGATGCTGGGGCCGTGGGATCGGTCCCGGGCGTCCAGCGCGCTCGAGCCGCCGTCCCAGCCCACGTCGCGCGAGAAGCGGGCGTTCGGGGTGAGCACCCTCGTGGCGGCGGTCCTCACGGGCCTGATCAGCCTGCTCGCGATCCACCCGGGAAGCCCGCTGCGGGACGTGATCGAGCCGACGCAGCCGGCGGTGGACGTGCTCGCGCCGTTCTTCGAGTCCATCGAGATCCTCATCACCATTCTCTTCATCATCCCGGGCATCGTGTACGGGGCGATCACGGGCACGATCCGCAACGACAAGGACGTGGCCGAGCTCGCCTCCGACTCGATGGCGACGATGGGGGCCTACATCGTGCTCGCGTTCATCGCCGGCCAGTTCGTGGCCTACTTCAACTGGACGAACCTCGGTGCGGTCACCGCCGTCCGGGGGGCCGAGGTGCTGTCGAGCATCGGCTTCACGGGGATCCCGCTGCTGCTCGCCTTCCTCGTCGTCTCCGCCACCATGAACATCTTCGTCGGCAGCGCCTCGGCGAAGTGGGCGTTCATGGCGCCGATCTTCGTCCCGATGATGATGCAGATGAACCTCAGTCCGGAGGCCGTTCAGGCCGCGTATCGCATCGGGGACTCGGTGACGAACATCATCACGCCGCTGATGCCCTACCTGCCCATCATCATCGTGTTCGCGAAGAAGTATGATCGGGAGGCGGGCATCGGCACCATCCTGACGGCGATGGTGCCCTACTCCATCGCCCTCTTCCTGGGCTGGGTGGTGATGCTCGTGCTGTGGATCACGCTGGGCTTGCCCTTCGGGCCCGGGGTGAGCACGACCTACGGACTCTGAGACGTGGGTGCACGGGGGTGTGGCCCCCGGGGAGCGAGTATGGCCGAGACCGTTCCAGGCGAGGCGTCGGGTGCGCCGGTGGCCCCGGAGGACGCGAGCCGTTCCGACGGCCGGGGCCGCAGGTTGTGGGTGCGCGTGCTCCTCGCCGTGGGCCAGGCGCTGCTCATTGGTCTGTGCCTGCTGCTGGGCGGGATGGCGGCGCAGTGCGGGTTCGAGGAGGTCCGCGACATGCGGCGCCTGGAGCGCGTGCCGCAGAGCGCGACCGGGGCCCCGCTTCCCGGCGAGATCAACATCACCGGAACGGCCCTCGCCGGTCCGGCCGGCCTGTTGCAGTCCCCGGACACGGGGACGGCGTGCATCGGATACCGCTACCATGTCGAGCGGGAGGAGCGGGACTCCGAGGGGAACACGCGCTGGGTGACGGTCCGCGACGAGCGGCGGATGAACCCGTTCCTGGTGGATGACGGCAGCGGTGCGATCCGGGTGAGCGAACCGCTGCGGGCAGATCTTCGCTGGCGGTCTTCGCACCGCCGACGGTCGGGCAACATGCGCTACACGGAGTACCGTCTGCATCCGGGAGACGAGGCGTTCGTCTTCGGCTGGGCGGAGGTGCCTTCGACGCTCGATCGCGCGGCGACGATCCGGTTCGACGCGGAGGGGCAGTACCGCCCCATCATCTCGCGCCTCGGCGAGCAGGAGGCGCGCGAGTCCATGGCCCTGTCGAGCGTGCTGCTGAGCTGGCTCGGCACGACGCTGTTGAGTCTCGCGGTGTTCTTCCTCTTCGGGCTGTTCCGGTGGCATGACACCCGGGCTTACGTGGTGCTGGTCTCCATCGTGCTCGGTTCGGCCCTTCTGGCGCAGGGCTACGCGATGGTGCGCGATGATCTCGTGGACGCTGCGCATCGCGCCGAGCGCCTTCGGGAGGCGGCGGCGGCCATGTGGTTGGCGCAGGGCCTGGCGGGGGAGGCGACCCTCGAGCGCGAGGGTGTGGACCGGCTCCCGGCGTCGACGGCGTTCCATCTGTCGCGGGCGCGTATCGACGTGGCCCGGGCGGTCGAGCGCAGCCTCGAGCAGCGGGGGCGGTTCCCCGAGCGTCTGGTGGCCCGGATGGCGAGCGTACCGCCCCTGCAGCCGCTCGCGCTCGATGGGGACGAGCGCGCCCGGGCGGAGGAGCTGGACGCGGCCTGGGAGCCGGCGCGTCTCCGGTCCGTCTGGGCGGTGATCTTCCTGGTGGTGGGGCTCGTGGGCGCCTTCCTCTTCGGGCTGTTCGGCATTCGTCGGGTGCGCGTGAAGCGCCTGATCGAGAATCTTCCGACGACGCCGGCGGCCGGGGTCAGCTTCGGTCTGGTGGAGATCGGCGGATCAGCGGCGCCGTGCACCTCGGCCACCGGGGAGGTTCCGGGCGGGGGCGAGGGGGGGCACACCTTCAACGGTCCGGTCTCCCGTCTCCCGTGTCTGTGGTATCATTACGTCGTGCAGGAGAAGCGCGGTTCGGGCAAGAACAGTTCCTGGGTGACGATCCACGACGAACGGACCTGGGCGCCGTTCGAGAGCATCGACAGCTCGGGGCGCATCCGGATCTATCCGCTGGGTTGCGAGTACTACACGTCGCATACGTGCCGCTCGGGGGGCGGGCGGCGCACCTATACCGAGCGTGCCATTCGCCCGGGGGATGCGCTCTACGTGCTCGGCACGGCGGAGATCGACGAGACCAGCGGGGATCGCCTGTGCATCGTGCGCGGGGACGAGACGGATCCCTACATCGTCTCGAACCTCTCGGAGCGGGAGGTGATGATCCGGAAGGCGCGCGTGGCGCAGTTCCTGCTGAACCTCGGCATCAACGCGTTCGTGCTCGCGGCGCTGCTCGGATTCGGCATCGCGGGCAGCTTCGCCGCGACGGACTATCTGATGGCGGCGCTGGTGGGACCGGTCTACCTGGCGATCCTGCATGTGGTCCTGATGTACAACGATCTGGTGTTCCTGCGTCAGCGGGTGGAGCGCAACCGCGCGAACATCGACGTGGCCCTCAAGAAGCGACACGACCTCGTGCAGTCTGTGCTCCCGGTGGTGCGCGGGTTCGCCGCGCACGAGGCGTCCCTGCTCGAGCGTGTCGCCGAGCTGCGGACGGCCTCGCGGGTGGAGGAGGAGGCATCCCGTACCCGGGTGCAGGCGCTCGGTCCGCAGCTCCGGGCCCTGCGCGAAGCCTACCCTTCGCTCGGGTCGGACGGGCTGTTTCGCGAGCTCGAGGAGCTGCTGACCGCGCTCGAGAACGACATCGCGCTGACGCGGAGCGGCCTGAACGACGCGGTGGAGCGGTACAACAGCCGTCGGGAGGCTTTCCCCGAGGTCGTGCTCGCGCGCACGTTCGGTTTCGCGCGGATGCCGCTGTTGGAGTTCGAGGCGGCGATCGTGGAGGTGCCGCGGGCCACGCGGACCCGGGCGTTGACGGGGATCATCCCGGTGGCGGTGCCGGCCGGGGCGACGAGCATTCCGGTGGCCGAGCCGGTGGTGTCGGCGCCCCCGGGGGTGGTGTCGGGGGGCGAGCCTGCGGCGGTCGGGGCTTCGGCGGGGTCGGACGGGTCCCGTGCTTCGCGTCCGGAGATCGTTGCGCCGCCACGACCCCGGCGCGCGGTGTCGGGGGGCGAGTCCTCCGCGACGCCGGGGAGTTCGGCGCTGGCCGTGGAGGTCCAGAGGCCCGACGGGCAGTGGCGCGCGGCGGAGATCGTGCGGGGACCGGACGCGGGGGGGCGGTTTCAGGTGCGCTATGCGGACGGTGCGGAGGCGTGGGTGGAGGGTCGGCAGCTCCGCATGGCGGCCCGGGGGTAGTCGGAGCGTGATGGCGCCCCGGAGGCGGCCGGTGCGGGGAGCGGTTCAGCCGCGCAGGTCGGGGACGCGGCGGTAGAGCGCGCGGATGGGGTCATGCTCGTCACCGTAGAGGAAGGCGGCGCCGAGTTCGATGACGACCTCGTCGGGGTTGAGGGACACTTCGCTGCGCTTGCCGTCGCGGTCGCGGAAGCGGGCGAACTCCTCCTCCATGGCCTGGTGGAGCGCGGCCTGCAGGCCGAGGAAGTCCCGGAGGGTGGGCGGGAGTTCGGCGATGCCGGGGAGGGCGAGGAGGACGCGTCCGGCGGCTTCGGCGTCGTGGTCGGCGCGGTGGGCGTCCTCGAGGGGGATGCCGAGGTGTTCGCAGACGGTCCCGAGGCGGGCGTTGCGTGTGCGGCCGGCCTTGCGGAGGTAGCGCCAGCAGAAGGGCAGGGGGTCGAGGCACGGGGGGAACTCGGCGGTGCGTCCGCAGCGGGCGAGTTCGGCCTGGAGCACGCCGAGGTCGTAGGCGTGGTTGTAGGCGAGCAGGGGCTGGGGGGCGAGCAGATCGAGGAGCGTGTCGAGGACGTCGCGCAGGACGGGCTGTCCGCGCAGGTCGTCCTCGGAGATTCCGGTGAGCTCGGTGATCTTCGGGTCGAGGGTCTCCTCGGGGTCGACGAGCTGCTGCCAGCGGTCGACGACCCTGCCGTTCTCGAAGACGGCGACGCCGATCTCGATGATGCGGGCGACGCGGGTGTCGGTGCTGGTGGTCTCGAGGTCGAAGGCGGCGAAGCGCGCTTCCTCGATGGGTCTCTGGAGGAGCTGGTCGAGGTGTTCCATGGGCGGGTCCGCGGGTGCAGGGGTAGGGAAGGCCCGGGGGAGGGGATAGGATGGTTGGCGTGGGAAATCCACCATGGTTGACAGGGGCGGTGCGGGGCGACACGTCCCGCACCGCGGAGCGGGAGGTTCGGGAGCCGGGAGGTGTCGGGATGGTGGAGCAGGAGGCGGCGCGGTACGTGGAGGCGCTGGCGGAGGCGGTGCGCGGGCACGAGCTTGCGCAGCGGCGGGCCTGGTGGGACCTGGCGACGGGGGAGGGAGTCGAGGAGGCAGCGCGGGTGGCGGAGGCCTCCGCCCTGGCCATCGATGACCTCTACGGGCGCCCGGAGGAGGCGGCGCGGGTCCGCGGATGGATGGAGGAGCTGGAGGCGGGGAGCCTGCTGCGTCGGCAGCTCGAGCGGGTGGCGCGGGAGCAGGCGCGGTGTGCGGGTCCGGGGGAGCTCCGGCGGGAGATCGTGCGGGAGGAGGTGGCGCTGCAGGCGCGTTACCATGGGTTCCGGGGGCGGGATGGTTCGGGGGAGGAGCTGTCGGGGCCGGCGATCGAGGCGGTGTTCGAGGGCGAGCGGGACGTGGCCCGTCGTCGTGAGGCGTGGGAGGCGTCGATGCAGGTGGGGGACGCGGTGGCGGAGGCGGTGCGACGCCTGGCGGGGCTGCGCAACGAGCTGGCGCGGGCGCAGGGTCATCGGGACGGGTTCGCGATGGGGCTGGCCCATCAGGGGCTCGACGAGGGCTGGCTGATGGGGCTGCTCGGCCGGATCGAGCGCGACACACGGGAACCGTACCGGGTGCGCAAGGCCCGGCTCGACGGTCGGCTGGCCGACCGGTTCGGGGTGGCGGAGGACGAGCTCGGGGTGTGGGCCGGTGCGGACCCCTTCTTCCAGCGCTCGCCGGGCCTCGAGGATGTGGGCGAGGCGCTGGAGTCGTGGTTGGCGGGCCGCGATCCGGCCGATCTGGCGACCCGGTTCCTCGACGGTCTGGGCATGAACCTGCGTCCGGTGATGGCGTCCTCGGACCTCGAGCCGCGCGCGGGGAAGAGCCAGCACGCGTTCTGCGTCCACCTGGATCGGTCGGGGGACGTGCGGATCCTGTCGAACAATCGGCGGGGTCGGACCTGGGCCATGACGATGCTCCACGAGGGCGGGCACGCGGTGTACGAGCGCTACCTGGATCCGGGGCTGCCGTGGCTGCTGCGGGAGCCGGCGCACACCCTGGTGACCGAGGCGGTGGCCATGTGGCTGGGGCGACAGGCGATGGATCCCGAGTTCCTGGTGGAGTTCGCGGGGGCCCCCGCCGACGAGGTGACGCCCCTGGCGGCGGCGTTGCGGCGGGAGCAGGCCTTCGAGATGCTGCTCTTCGCGCGCTGGGTGCTGGTGATGGTCCATTTCGAGCGGGCGCTGTATGCGGACCCGCAGGCCGGCGATCTGGCCGAGACCTGGTATGCGCTGAAGCAGCGATACCAGCTGGTGGAGGTGCCCCCCGACCGCGCAGGGCGCGAGGACTGGGCCGCGAAGATCCACCTGGCGCTGGCGCCGGTCTACTACCCGAACTATCTGCTGGGGGAGCTGCTGGCGTCGCAGTTGCGGGCGGTCCTCCTCGAGGAGAGCGGGGAGCGCACGCTCTCGGACAACCTGGCGGCCGGTGAGTTGCTGATCGCGCGGGTGTTTCGCCCTGGTGCCCGGCTCCCCTGGGAGCGTCTCGTGGAGGAGGCGACGGGGGAGGCGCTCGAACCGCGTCACTTCCTTCGGGAGTTCGCCGGGCGCGTATCGCCCTGAGGGGCATGGAAGAGGACCTTCACCGGGCGGTCGATCTGCCCAGGGAGAGCGAGATGGACGATACGGAACGCGAGCTTCGAGCGGCTTCGGAGCGGTTGCATGGCCAGTACGGTGCCCGGTTTGCGGGCCGGTCGCGGCTGACCCGCGATCGGGACACCATCCGGCGCATGGCGCGCGAGGCGACGGTCCTGCGCGAGCGTGCCGAAGCGGCGCACGGCGCGTCGTCGTCGGTGGTGGCGGAGCTGCGCGAGCGCGAGTCGCTGTACGCGTCCGAGGCCGAGGCGGTGACCCGGGCGCAGGCCGAGGCGGGGGTGGCGGGGATCGAGGCCGCGGCGCTCGCCCGCGAGGCCAACCACTGGTTCGCGGTCTACGGGCGGCACTTCGCCGGACAGGCCCGCACCACACGGGACATGGAGCGGCTGGAGGAGCTGCTCGCCGGGCTGCGCGATGTCGAGCGCCGGATGGCGGCCGCGGAGGGTGCGCTCAACGCCGAGAACCTCGGGATCGTCCGCGAGCGGCTGAAGGCGTACGGGGCCGAGGTGGAGGAGATCGAGCGGGCCCGCGACGCCCTCGGGCCCGATGATCAGGCCGGGGTGCTCGGGGGGAGGGCGAACGTGCTGTTCGGGGTGTGGGACCGCCAGTTCGCCGGGCTGCCGCGCCTGAGCCGGCGGCCCGAACGCCTGGAGGCGCTGGTCCGCGGGCTGCGGGAGGTGCGTGACCGGATGCGGCGGCTGCCGGCGCCGTCGGCGGCCGATCGCGTGACGATGCAGGCGCGCAACCTCGACATCGTCGAGGAGCGGCTCGGGCTTTACGAGCAGGAGCTGGCGGCGGTTCGCCAGGCGCGGGAGACGACGGCGCTCGAGCAGCTCCTCGAGGCGCTCGCCGCCGAGGTGCAGGCGGTGATGGCGGTGTGGGACCGGGAGTTCGCCGGGCAGGCCCGCAAGACGCGTGACCAGGGGCTGATCGACGGTCTGTGCGACCGGATGATGGACGTGGAGATGCAGCTCGGGCGACTCGGGCGGCGGTTCGAGACGGACGCGCTGCAGGCGCAGTGGTCGCTGTGCCGGGATCTTCGGGACCTGCTGGAGGACGAGGCCGCGCGGATTCGCGAGGCGAGAGGGGAGAGCGCATGAGCACGAGAATCCGACACGCCACGGTGATGCTTCCCGAGGGGCCGGCCGACGTCGACGTTCTTGTCGCCGACGGGCGGATCGCGGCGATCGATCCCGCCGCGAGCTCGACCGCCGATCACGAGGTGGACGCCCGGGGCATGACGCTGATGCCCGGGGTGATCGACGATCAGGTGCATTTCCGGGACCCGGGCATGCCGTGGAAGGAGGACCTGCATACGGGGAGCCGCGCTGCTGCCGCCGGCGGGGTGACGACCTTCCTCGAGATGCCGAACACGAACCCGACGACGACGAGTCAGGCGCGCCTCGAGGAGAAGCTGGCGCTGGGCCGGGCGAAGTCGGTGGTCAACTACGGGTTCTACATCGGTGCGACCCCGGAGAACATCGAGGAGCTCCGGCACGCGCACCGCACGCCGGGGATCAAGATCTTCATCGGGTCGTCGACCGGGGATCTCCTGGTGGACGAGCAGGCGGCCCTGGAGCGGATCTTCGCGGAAGCGACCCTCCCGATCACGGCGCACTGCGAGGACGAGGCGACGATCCGCCGCAACCGTGAGCGGATCGGCGAGAGCGACGACGTGCGGGACCACAGCCGTTTGCGGGATGTGGAGGCCGCCGTGGTGGCCACCCGGCGGGCGGTGGCGCTGGCCGAGGCCCACACGCACCCGTTCCACGTGCTTCATGTCTCGACGGCGGCGGAGCTGGAGATCCTGCGGGCGGCCCCGCCATGGGTCACCTCCGAGGTGTGCCTTCACCACCTGTTCTTCCACGTGGGGGACTACGCCCGTCTGGGGACGCGCATCCAGATGAACCCTTCGGTGAAGGAGCGATCGGACAACGAGGCGCTGTGGGGGGCGCTGCTGGACGGGACCATCGATCTCGTGGCGACGGACCACGCCCCCCACACGCTCGAGGAGAAGGCCCGGCCGTGGCCGGCTTCGCCGAGCGGCCTGCCGGCGGTGGAGAACAGCCTGGCCCTGATGCTCCACGAGGTGAACCGGGGTCGCTTCTCCCTGGCGCAGGTGGTGACGTGGATGTGCGAGCGGCCGGCGCAGGTGTGGGGGATCCGGAACAAGGGGTACATTCGGGAGGGGTTCGACGCGGATCTCGTGCTGGTCGACCTCGGGCGCGAGCGCACGATTCGCGATGAGGAGCAGGTCACGAAGACGAAGTGGAGCCCGTGGCATGGGGAGACCCTGCGCGGCTGGCCGGTGCGGACGTGGGTGATGGGGCGCGAGGTCTGGCGGGACGGGGTGTTCGACCCGTCGGTCCGGGGAGAGGAGACCCTGTTCACGCCGCGGCGGCGCGGGGACCTGTCCTCGCCCTTCGCGTGACGCGACGCAGGGAGTCCGGGGGGACGGCAATCGGTGGGTGGGAGGGTCCCCACGGGAGGTGACGGAGCATGGCAGGCAACACGTTCGGGCATCGGTTTCGCGTGACGACGTTCGGGGAGAGCCACGGGGTGGCGCTCGGTGGGGTCGTGGATGGGGTTCCGGCGGGGCTGGCGCTGTCGGAGGCCGATCTGCAGCCGCAGCTCGACCGGCGCCGCCCGGGGCAGAGCCGGCTCGTGACCCCGCGGCGCGAGGCGGACCGGGTTCGGCTGCTGGCGGGGGTCTTCGACGGCCGGACCACCGGTGCGCCGGTGGCGTTCACGTTCGAGAACGGGGATGTCGATTCGTCGAAGTACGAGGATCTGCGGGAGCTCTATCGCCCGTCCCACGCGGACTTCACCTACGAGGCCCGGTATGGCCATCGGGACTGGCGTGGCGGAGGGCGGTCGAGCGCGCGGGAGACCGTGGCGCGCGTGGCGGCCGGCGCCATCGCGGAGCGGGTGCTTGCGTCGCTGTGTCCCGGGGCGTCGGTGGTGTGCTGGGTGTCTGCGGTCGGGGATGTGGAGGCCGCCGGGATCGATCCGCTCTCGGTGGCGCGCGAGGCGGTGGATCGGAATGACGTGCGGTGTCCGGAGCCGGAGTCGGCGGAGCGGATGGAGGAGCTGATCCGTTCGGTGCGCAGGGAGAAGGACTCGATCGGGGGGATGGTGTCGGGGGTGATTCGGGGGCTTCCCGCCGGGCTCGGGGCGCCGGTCTTCGACCGGTTCGAGGCGGAGCTTGCGCGGGGGATGATGAGCCTGCCGGCGGCCAAGGGCTTCGAGGTGGGGAGCGGCTTTGCGGGGACGCGCATGCGGGGTTCCGCGCACAACGACCCCTTCTGGCATGATGGGGATCGGGTCCGGACGCGGACGAACCACTCGGGGGGGGTGCAGGGGGGGATCACGACGGGCGAGCCCGTGACGTTCCGCGTGGCCTTCAAGCCGGTGGCGACGATCTTCCGTTCGCAGGAGACGGTGAACCGGTCGGGGGAGTCGGTGACCTTCGCGGCCCGGGGGCGGCACGATCCCTGCGTTCTTCCTCGCGCGGTGCCGATCGTGGAGGCGATGGCCGCTCTCGTGGCGGTGGATGCGGTGCTGGGTGGCCTGGGGGTGCGGGTGCCGGCGGCGGACTGAATGACGATTCAGTGAGGCGCTTGACAACTGAATGGCGGTTCATTATCGCCGGAGGGTGCCGTTTTTCGGTGCACGGGGTCGTCGGTTCGGCTGGGGAACGGGTGCGAGCCTGCTGTCGGTCCGGGGGGGCTTCGGGAGTGGTGAGGGGTTGTCGGGGCGGGCTGCGGCGAAGGGGTTGTGGTCGAGGGGTGTTGTGGTCGAGGGGTTCGGAGGGGAACGACGGGTCTGGACGTGGAGGCGACGTGGCGAAGGCGAAGGCCCCCGAGAAGCGTGTGCGCATCCTGGATGCGGCGCTGAAGGTGTTCGCGGAGCAGGGCTTCTACAACGCCCGTGTTGCGGATGTGGCCCGCGCCGCCGGCGTGGCCGATGGGACCATCTACCTGTATTTTCAGAACAAGGACGATCTTCTCATCTCGCTCTTCGAGGAGCGGATGGAGGAGATCATCGCGGCGTTGCGGGCGGATCTGGAGGCGACGGGGGGCGACGCGCTCGTGCGATTGCGCCGGATGATCGAGCGTCACCTGAGCATGGCGGTGGAGAGTCCGCTGCTGGCGGAGTTCATCACGGTGGAGCTCCGCCAGAGCGCGAAGTTCGTGCGGGAGTATGAGAATCCGCGGTTTCAGGAGTACCTGACGGTGCTCCGGGACCTGGTGGAGGAGGGGCAGCGCGAGGGGCTGATCCGTTCGGGAATGGACAGCCGGCTGATCGTGCGGGCGATCTTCGGGGCGCTCGACGAGGTCCTTCTGACGCTGACGCTCGCGTCGACGACGCGAAGCATCGACTTTCGGGAGGTGGCGGAGACGCTCTGTGACCTCTTCTTTCACGGCATGGCGTCCGGGCCACGGCCCGGCACGATGCCCCGGGGCCCGGTGGTGGCCCCTTGAGGGATGGCATGAGCCATCGTTCCCGCCGTTCGGGTGGGGACAGTGACATTCTCCAGCGCAAGGAGGCTGAACGATGAAGATTCTGGCAATGGTGAAGCGGGTCGTGGACCCGGAGGTCAAGGTGAAGCTCACCGGGGATGCCCAGCTCGATCCGAGCATTCTCGACTACAAGCTCAACTACTTCGACGAGTACAGCGTGGAGGAGGCGGTCCGGCTCAAGGAGTCCGGCGCGGCCTCGGAGATCGTTGTGGTGTGCATCGGCAGCGGCGATGCGCAGAAGGAGATCCGGACGGCGCTGGCGATGGGTGCGGACCGGGGCATCCTGGTCGAGACCGACGAGGCCGATCGTCTGGACTCGCTGACGAAGGCGAAGCTGCTGGCGAAGGTGGTCGAGCGCGAGGAACCGGGCATGGTGCTGATGGGCAAGCTCGCGGTGGACTCCGAGAGCAATGCGGTGGGGCAGATGCTGGCTGCGCTCACGGGGTTTGCGCAGGGCACGTTCGCGTTCAAGTGCGAGGTGGATGGGGACACGGTCACGGTCGGTCGCGAGGTCGATGGCGGCACGAGTGACGTGAAGCTCACGTTGCCGGCGGTGGTGACCGCGGATCTCCGGCTCAACGAGCCCCGATACGCATCGCTTCCCGGGATCATGAAGGCCAAGAAGAAGCCGCTCGAGGTGATCGATCCGGACGATCTCGATGCGGACATCGATCTGGACGAGCCGGCGATCGAGATTCTCGGGTACGAGCTCCCTCCTCAGCGGGAGGCGGGCGAGATCGTGGACAGCGTGGATGCCCTCATCGATCGACTGAAGAACAAGGCCAAGGTTCTCTGAGCAATCACGGAGTGCGCACGGCGGCCGGCCTTCGGGCCCGGCGCCCTGCGCTCAAGGAGGCAGAAGACATGAGTACGATTCTCGTTGTGGCAGAGCAGCTCGGTGGGGAGCTCAAGAGCGCGACCCTTCCGACGATCGGGTTCGCGAAGCAGGCGGCGGCGGCGACCGGGGGCGAGGTGGTGGTCCTTGTCCTGGGATCGGGTGCGTCGGGTGCGGCGGAGGCCGCCTCGCGTTTCGGCGCGAGCCGGGTGCTGTACGTCGATGGCGCGCAGTACGCCGACTATCTGGCGGAGAATTATGCGCCGGCGGTGGTCGAGGTTGCGAAGAGCGTGGGGGCGACGGTGGTCTGTGCCCCGTCGACGACGACGGGCAAGGACTTCCTTCCGCGGGTGGCGGCGCTGCTGGACGCGGGATTCGTTTCCGACGCGATCGACGTGGCCGAGGTGGACGGGGACGTGGTGTACAAGCGCCCCATCTGGTCGGGCAACCTCATCGCGCGGGTGACGAGCCACACGGACATCACGGCGGTCACCGTGCGCACGACGGCGTTCGAGGCGCCGGCGGAGGGAGCGGCCGTCTCGGTGGAGACGATCTCCGTCTCGAGCGGAGCGGCGACCAACGCCGCCTTCGTCTCGTTCGACCAGGTGAAGACGGATCGTCCGCCCCTGACGGATGCGGACGTGGTCATCGCGGGAGGCCGCGGCCTGAAGAGCGGCGAGGCCTTCGGAATGCTCGAGGAGCTCGCGGACAAGCTTGGCGCGGCGGTCGGTGCGAGCCGCGCGGCCGTGGATTCGGGCTATGCCCCCAACGACTGGCAGATTGGCCAGACCGGCAAGATCATCGCGCCGAACCTCTACATCGGGGTGGCGATCTCGGGCGCGATCCAGCACCTCGCGGGCATGAAGGCTTCGAAGGTGATCGTGGCCATCAACAAGGATCCCGAGGCGCCGATCTTCCAGGTGTCGGATTTCGGTCTGGTCGAGGATGCGTTCAAGGCGGTTCCGGAGCTGACGAGCAAGCTCTGATTTCCCTGGCGAGGCCTTCGCCCCCGCTGGAACGACAACGCCCCGGCGTCGCGTGTGACGTCGGGGCGTTCGTGCGTTCGGGGGCGCCTCAGAACGGGATCTCGTCGTCCTCGAAGGAGCCGGAGCTGCTCCCGGGGGAGTCGAAGGCCGGAGCGTCCGTGTCGTCCGGGGGCGGCGGCCCCTGTCGTCCGGTGCTGCGGCCGCCGCCATCACCGCTGAGGAACTGGACGGTCTGCGCGACGACCTCGGTGGTCGTTCGCTTGTTGCCGTCCTTGTCTTCCCAGTCGCGGTACTGGATCCGGCCCTCGATGTAGACCTGACGGCCCTTGGAGAGGTACTTGGCGGCGTTCTCGCCCTGGCGGCCCCAGACGATGATCCGATGCCACTCGGTGCGTTCCTGGCGGTTGCCGCCGCCGTCGGTGTATCGCTCGCTCGTGGCGAGGGAGAACTCGCACACGGACTGACCGGAGTTGGTCTGTCGGAGTTCGGGATCGCGGCCGAGGTTGCCTACGAGGATGACCTTGTTGACGGATGCCATGGGATACTTCTCCTGTGCGGTGTGGGGCGGATGGTCTGGCCACCCGGGGGTCCTTTGTGGGCTGGGGCGGGGTTGGTGGCCGGCGTCACCACGGCCCGGGGCCCGGTCCCGTATCGGCGTGCCGGTCCCAGCGTTGCAGATTTTCTGCGCCGCGGCTACCCTGCGGGGCTCCGCCGGGGGTCGTGCCGGCGAAGGAGGGAGGTCGCAGTGGAATGGCCAGCGCTGGAGCAGCGGGTGATCGGGGTGATCACCGGGGGGGAGTCTTTCGAGACGGTGCTCGGTGCGGTGGTTCGCTATCAGGCCCGGCACGTGCCGGGCCTCGCGCGTTTCTGGGCGCGTCGCGGTTTCGATCCCGACGGCCCGTTCGATGCGGCGTCGATCCCCGCCGTGCCCACGGAGACGTTTCGTCGCGCCCGTCTGGTCAGCGGGGAGAGTGAGCCGGTCGCGGTCTTTCGGACGAGCGGCACGACGTCCGGTCGTCGCGGCGAGCACGTTCGCCTCTCGCTCGCGGCGTATGACGCATCGGCCTGGCGGCATGCCTGCCGGATGCTGCCGCTTCGGGAGGAGCGGCCGGTGATCCTCCCGCTGGTCTTCGATCCGGGGGCGGCCGGGGACAGCTCACTGACCCACATGGTGACGCGCTTTCGCGAGCGGTTGGCTCCGCCCCGGGCTCCGTGGGCGCTCGGCCCGGAGGGCGTGCGTCCGGAGGCGTTGCGCGAGGGGCTCGGGCTGGCCCGACGGTGTGGGCGGCCGGTGTTGCTGCTGGCGACGACGTTCGCGCTGGCGGACGCGCTGGAGTCGGGGTTCCTGGAGCGGCTGCCGCCGGGGAGTCGGATCGTGTCCACCGGGGGGTTCAAGGGTCGCCGTCGGGTGGTGGATGCGGCGGTCCTGCGTGAGGCGCTGGTCGAGGTCACCGGTGTGTCGGCGGTTCGCCAGCATGTGGAGTACGGCATGACGGAGTGGTCGAGCCAGCTGTGGTCGTCGGAGGCCGTGGACGCGTCCTTCACGCCGCAGAGCCGCGGGCTTCAGGCGCCGGGATGGGCTCGGGTCTCGGTGGTGGATCCGGAGACCCTGGAGCCGTGTGGCGAGGGGGAGGAGGGTCTGGTGCGGATGGTGGACCTGGCGAATGTCGAGACGGTGGTCGCGGTGCAGACCTCGGATCGGGGGTATTTGCGGGATGGGCGGTTGTTCCTGTGTGGTCGTCGGGAGGGGGCGATGCCCCGGGGGTGTTCGCTGGCGGTGGAGGAGCTGGAGCGTCCGGCGGGGGAGTCATGAGGGAGGGTATCGGAAGAGCGGTGTCGTGTGCGGAGGTCCTTCGCTCCCGGGCAGCGGGTCTTCGCGCGCGGTCGCTCGAGCAGCGTGTGGAGGGGCTTGCGGCGTTCGGCGCCTACTGGTCGGCGCCGATGGCGGACGCCGAGCGGGTGGATCGGGTGGGTCGGGTGGCGCGGTCCTGCGGGCTGCATCCCCGGATGGTGGCGGTGACGGTGGCGCATCTGGCGCGCCAGCTCTCGGCGTCGGGCCTTCGGCAGTGGGTACGGCTGGAGCTGGGGCGGGGGCTGGAGCGCCCGCTGGAGTCGCTGGCGACGGCGGAGCATGCGGTGGAGCGTGCACTGGTGCCTCCCGAGCTGGTGGTGCAGGTGCTGCCGGGGACGGTTCCGGCGCTGGTGCTGGAGGGGGTGGTGGAGGCGCTGCTGATCGGGGCTGCGGTGCTGCTGCGTCCGGGGTTCGGGGCGGAGGATGGGGTGCGCGCGCTGGTGGAGCCGCTGGCGGTGTGTGCGCCGGAGCTGGCGGATGCGGTGGAGGTCCTGCACTGGCCGTCGGGGGAGGATGCGGTGACGCGGGAGGTGTTCGCGCGTGCGGACGCGGTGGTGGCGTGGGGGTCGGACGCCTCGGTGGAGGCGGTGCGTCGGCTGTGTCCGGGGAGTGGGACGCGTTTTCGCGGGCATGGCAGTCGGGTGTCGTTCGCGGTGCTGGGTCCGGCGGAGGAGGGGGTGGGGAGTGCTGTGGGGCGTCTTGCGCGAGCGCTGGCGCTGGATGCGAGCCTTCTGGATCAGCGTGGCTGCATGAGTCCACAGACGGTCTTCGTGCATCGGGGTGCGGCGGTGGCGCTCGAGGACCTGGCGGATGCGCTGGCGACGGAGGGGTTTCCGGCCTGGGAGCAGCGGCTGCCGCGGGGCGTGCTCGCACCGGAGACGGCGTCGGCGGTGATGCAGCTACGCGGTGCGAGCGAGTTTCTCGGTTGTGCGCGGACGGGTGCGTCGTTCACGGTGATCCTGCACGAGACGTGCGAGGCGCATCTGGCGCCGCCGGCCCGGTTGCTGCACCTCGTGCCCTGGGAGACCTCGGCGGAGCTCGAGCGGGCGTTGAGGCCGTGGCGGGGGCGGATGTCCACCTGTGGGCTGGTGTCTGGACCGTCCTGTCGGGCGCAGCTCCTGCCGCTGCTGGCCCGTCTCGGGGTGGGGCGGGTGTGTCCGTGGGGGCGCATGCAGCGCCCGGTTCTTCTGCGCGATCACGATGGCCGTCCGCGGCTCTCCGAGCTGGTGCGGTACCTTGATGTGGAGGGGGGGCCGGTCTCGGTGGCGCTGGATCCCGTGGTGGAGGATCCCGCCCGGTCGGATCTTCCCGGTGGGAGCGGCGCCCGCTGAGCGCGGGGGGGCGGCTCGCCCGTGTGCGAGGGCGACGACGGGGTCGTCGGGCCGGGTGCAATGGGGCGCGCATCGGGACGATTCGGTGCGTGGCGGTGGCACCGACGTCCGGTGGCCTCGCCGGATTTCCCGGTGGAGAGGGAGGTGGTCGACATGGGGCAGCGGACGCAGACGCGCGGCGAGACAGGGGGGTTCGATGCGCGGGGCTGGTTGCAGGGGTGGCTCGGGGAGGATGCGTTGTGGGTGGAGGTGTCTTCGGCCCCGACCCTGGTGGCGCACACGGCGCGCAGTCTTCTGGGCGCGCGTGTCTTCGTGCTCGAACCCCGGGGGCCGGTGAACGCGATGTACACGGAGTGGGATCGCGCGCCGTCGGCGCACGCGCTCGAGCATCTTCTTCAGCGCATGGCTGCGGAGGCGCCGGGGGCGATGGCGTACCTCGTCGGGTGGTGTCGCCATGCATCGGAGGTGGTGGTGGGGACGGCGATCCAGGGGGATGGAAGTGGGCGGGTGTGGCGCGGAACGCCGCGGGATCTCCAGCCGGATCAGTCCACGCTCCTCGCCTCTCCACCGACGTGGACGGATGTTTCACGTGAAACACCGGCCGGCCGCATCCGTGCGGCTGCGATGAACGCCTGGACGGTCCTGGGTCGCAGTGACCTGACCCGGAGGTTCCTGCGCGAGGTTGGCGGGCACCTGCGGGAGATCGAGAAGAGCATGACCTGGTCGGAAGGCGGACAGGGCGAAGCGCATGGCCACTGCCGTCGACAAGGGGAGGACGAACCGGGAAGGAGCGACGACGGCCTGCGTCATCGTCATGCGCTCGAGCTGGTGAGCCGACTGCTGCTGCTGCTCTTCCTGCAGGAGCGGGGCGCGCTGGGTGAACACCCGGAGCTTCTGCGAAGCTGGCTGCTCGAAAGCGGGGTCGACCAACTGTGGCGACGCCGATGGGTGCCCCTGTGTCGCGCCCTCGCTGGCCTCGGAGACGATCGGCCCGCCAGGCTCGCGACGCTCCCCGTCCTCGGTGGCGCGCTCTTCGATCCGGGCACCCTCGTCGACGTGCCCGTCGATGTCCCAGACGAGCCGCTCCGCCGCCTGTTCCTCGACCTCCTCGGACGCTACCGCTTCACCGCCCGAGAAGCGGGGGACGGACGGTGCATCGACCCGGAGATGCTCGGCCAGGTCTTCGAGGCGTGGATGGAGCGGCCGGACCGCAGCCGCGACGGCGCCTTCTATACCCCTCCCGGACTCGTCGACCAGCTCGTCGTCGAGGCGCTCGCGCGCCATCTGCGCCTCCCGGGGGCCGAGCCGTCCGTGGAGGGCCTGCGGGCCTGGCTGGCCGCAACCCCCGACGCGCTGCGTGAGGTCATCGGCCGAGAGAACGCAGCCTGGCTCGCGCGCCGGATTCTTGCCCTGCGCATCGTCGACCCCGCATGCGGCTCCGGCGCCTTCCTGGTCAGCGCCGCTGCCTGGTGCGGACGGTTGCTCTGGCTGGCTGCACAGGCGGCAGGAGACGCGCTCGACGACGGGGAGCCGACCCCCCGGAGCGAGGCCCACGCGATCTCGATGGTGCTGCGGGACGTGGTCCACGGGGTGGACCGCTCCGCCACGGCGAGCACCCTGTGTACCCTGCGGCTCTGGCTCCTGCTCGTCAGCCGTACCGGGCCGGGAGAGCGGCTGCCGGGACTCCCCAACCTGGACCACCGCATCCGGCAGGGAAACGCCCTGTGGTCCCCCGCCGCCGCCGCCGCCGCCGAGCACGTCCCGCTGCCGGACGCACTCGTCGCCCAGTGGAAGGATGTGCAGCGTCGATGGGGGCTGGCCAGAGGCGAGGCGCGCACCCGAATCGTCGCCGAGCGCCGGGCCCTCGCACGGGCGCTCCATGACCACCGCTGGAGCGCACTGCTGCGGCGCGATCGGGCGCGGCTCGACCAGCTTCGCCGCTCTGCCGAGTGTCCGGGTCTGTTCGGGGAGCACCCGGGACCGAGCGCCGGCGTCAGGCATCGGATCGCAGCGATCGAGACCGCGATCGAGGAGGCCGAGCACAGAAGGCACTGCTGGAGTGACGAGCGGGACCTGCCCTTCGACGCGGCGGTGGACTTCGCCGATGTTCTCGCCTCCGGCGGCTTCGACCTCGTTCTGGGGAACCCCCCGTGGGTGCGGCTGTCGGCCATCGAACCCCACGAGCGCGCACTCGTGCTCGACCTCTATCCCTGGATGCGCGGCCGCGATGAATCCGGCCGGCCCGCCGGGCGTCCGGGCAACCGCTCCGCTTTCGGCGTTCAGGCCGACCTGAGCGTCGCGTTCGTGCAGCGGGCGCTTCAGTGGTTGCGTCCCGGGGGAACCCTCGCGTACGTGATCCCCGCCAAGCTGCTGCGCGCCCCCTATGGAGCGGCCCTCCGAGAGGGGCTCGTCCGGCGCACCGATCTCGTCCAGATCGAGGATCTCTCCCGCACCGGCCAGGGTCTCTTCCACGCCTCCGTGTACCCGGCCATCCTCATGGCCGACCGTCGCCGGCCGCGCGCTCGCGTGAACGAGCCTGCGGTGAAGCGGACCGTCCGCCTCCACGGGCTCCGCGCTCCCGCCCGTCTGGTGCATCCCGAGGACCTGGGACTCGACGGTGCCCCGTCCGATCCCTGGCCCCTCCTCGGGCGACAGGAGATGCAGGCCCTCCGAGCACTTCAGGCCGCTGCGCCTCCCCTCTCCCGCTCCCTGCCCGTCCGCATGGGGATCAAGACCGGCGCGAACGCGCTCTTCCTCGACCCTGCTCCTCCCCTCTCGGAGTGTCGTCCCGTGTTGCGCGGACGGGACCGCGACGGCGTCCCCGCGTCGCGGCTCCTCTTCGCCCATGATCCCGTGACCGGAGATCCACTCGCGTTGCCGTCGGCCGAGGCGATGGCCTGGCTCGAGCCCCACGCCGCCCGGCTGCGCCGCCGCGCCGACAGCCGACCGGATACGCCCATCTGGTCCGTCTTCCGGGTGAGTCCGGAGTTGCTGGGTCACCGGGTGGTCTGGGCCGACATCGGGCCGACCCTGTGTCCCCACGTCCTCGAGCCCGTCCGCGCCGGGGGGCCGCTCGTGCTCAACACCCTGTACGGGGTGGGCGCTCCCGACCCGCGGCGGGCGCGACGCTGGGCGGCCTGGCTCGCGAGTGCGCCGATTCAGCTCCTGCTGCAGGCCCGCGCCGAGCCCGCGCTGGGAGGCCACTTCCGCTTTCAGGCCCACGCGGTCGGGTCGGTTCCCTTTCCACCGGTGCTTCTCGGCGACGACGTCCGGACACCGTCGTGGGTCATCTCCCTCGACCAGGCCGTCGACGACGGCGCCCCGGGTGCGGCCATCGACGCGATCGTTCTCGATGCACTCGCCCTTGCCGCTGCGCCGCACAGGCTCCTTGTTCACCTCGGGGAGCGCCGGGCCGGCGAGCGCATCGGCTGGCCATGAGCGCGGTCTCCCTCGCTCCCTGGCAGCGCACGGGTGCCGAAGCGCTTCGGCACCGCCTCGACGAACGCGGCTGGGCGCTGCTCGCGGATCCACCCGGGTTCGGAAAGACCCGGACCGCCCTGTATGCTGCGCATGGCTACGTCGGTCACGACACCGAGGCTCCGGACGTCGTCGTCGTCGCGCCTGCGGCGCTGCGCGAGCAGTGGCTGGGCGAACTGGAGGCCTGGGGGTGGTCCGCCACGCGGGTGATCAGCCACGGGATCCTGCGACGCCGCTGTCCGCTGATCCCATCGGGCTGCACGCTGATCGTCGACGAGGCACACCACTTCCGCAATCCCGCCACCCGCGGATGGCGCACGCTTTCGCGGCTGATTGCGCACGCTGCCCGGGTGCTCCTCGTCACGGCAACCCCCGTCCACAACCGGGTCGAGGACGCGACCGCGCTGCTCGGGCTGTGTGACCCGGGTGGTGACGCCGAAACACCCCTCGACCGGCTGCGGCGTCAGAGCGTGCGTCGCTCGGTGGCGGGGCTTCGGCGCCGCTGGCCCGGGGAAGCCCGGGCCTTCGGCGGCCCGCTGGTCGAGATCCGTCGACACCGGCTTCCGGCGGGAGCGGACGAGGCGGCCTCCGGCGCGCTCGCGACACTCGTGCCGCTGCTCGCCAGGGCGCTCGACGGCCCGGAGCGTCTGGTGGAGCGTGTCGTGCTCACCCGCGCCGCATCCTCGCCGTGGGCCGTGATCGCCACCCTCGGTCGCCTGGAGCGCTTCGTGGCGCGCCGGCGCACCGCTGCGCAGGAGGGCAGACACCTCTCCCCGACGGACTGGCGAAGACTGTTCGCCGCCGAGCACAGCGCCGGCGCCCCGGTGCAGGAGTGGCTTCCGGGACTTCTTCCGGGGCATGCTGTGGATCGCGGAGCGGTGCATGGGGAGGGCGGGCTGGCGCGCATCGCCGCGGCGTGCACCGTGGCCATGAGGGAGCTGCGTCGCGTCCGCGCGACCTGGGCTGCGCGGGGAACCCTCCCGGACGAGGCGGCGGTCCGCTGGCTCACCTCCACCGTACGCTCGGGGCGCCCCGTGGTTGTCTTCACCGAGTTCGTCGACACGGCCCGGGGGCTCTGGCGCTCTCCGCCGGGCCGGCTGCGTGTGGCGTATCTCTCGGCGGGAAGCGGCGCGCTGCCGGGGATGCGCTCGCCCGTCCGGGCCCGGACGGTGCGCGATGCGTTGAGGCGGTGGGCATGTGCCGTGCCCGGCGCAGTGGCGTTGGAGCGCCCTGCGGCGGTGCCCGTGGCGGACTCGGGCTGCCGGCAACACCCGCTCCTGCTGGACGGATCGAGCGGGGCCGCCGTGGACCCGGCCCGGCCGGCCGATGGGCCATCGGCATCCGCGGACAGCGTGCCGGTGGACGTCTTCGTGCTGACGGCCGCGTGGAGCGAGGGCATCGACCTGCCTGGCGTCGACGCCGTCCTGCACTGGGACCTGCCGGCGACCCCGGCCCGGATGGAGCAGCGGGTCGGCCGGGTGCAGCGGGGCGTGGGGCCGACGCATATCGAGGAAGTCTGGCGGGTGCCGTCCGGGGAGCTGGGGCGTCGGCTCCGGTCGATCGAGCGGCTCGCGCGCAAGGAGGCGAGCGCTGCAACGCTGTCCCGAGCGGCGGAGGAGGCGACGGAGCGCCCGCTCTCGCCGTCGTCGGTGGAGCACGCGCAGGCCCTGCGGCCTTGCGCCGGGGCTCGCGCCGTCCGCTGGGCGGCCGATGGAATGCGGCGGGCCCTGGTGGCGGGTTCGCAGGATGAGGCGCGGTTGTGGATGGCGGTGCTCGAGGATGTGCGTCGTCCACTGACCGCCGGGGCCGCGCTCCGGCGCGAGAGGGTGCTTGACGTGATTCCGGTCCGGGAATTCGCCGGGTCCGGGCCGCGCGTCCGCACAGCGCTCCGGGTGCTGTCCCTGTTGGACGCGCGGGGCGGGCCGAGAGGGATTGCCAACGGGTCAGGGTTCGGCGACAGTGTCGAGCCGTGCGGGGGGAATCTCGGATACGGGAGGAGCGATGGGCGTGCGCGCGATGCGGCTGTGGGTATGGGGGGCGATGGCGATGGCCATGACGGCCTGCGGACCGTGTGGTCCTCGGTCGACGGACGTGGCAGAGGGGCCGGCCCCGCCTGATCCGGTGGAGTCATCGGCAGATCCCGCGTCCGGGGTTGCCCCGACCGCGGAGGTCCCGTCGGACCTGGTGCTGCACTACCGCGAAGCCGGTGAGGTCGAGGCCGAACTGGCCGGGGACTGCGAGGCCGGCGATGCGCGTGCGTGCCGCCTGCTCGGGGATCTGGCTCGCCATGGGCGGGTGTCGGACGGTCTTCGGCTCGTCCTCGAGGCAGAGCCTTCGCCGGCGCGCGCGATCCAGCTCTATCAGCGGGGCTGCTTCGCGAACGACCCATGGGCATGCCTGGAGATGGCGCGGATGTATGCGGATGGCGTGCTCGTGCCGGAGAGTGCGGAGATGGCCGCTTCGCTTCGTCACAGCGCGCGGGCCGGGTTGTTCGAGGCGTGCGCGACGGGGGAGCTGGCCTCCTGCGTCGGGCAGGGGATTCTCGACGTGCTTCAGGGCGATGTGGAGGAGGGGGTCCGGACCTGGCGCGCATCCTGTGGGCAGGGTACGCTCGAGGCCTGTGCCTGGCTCGTGGTGCAGGACGAGGCGGACGCCGAGGAGCAGGGCCTGCTGGTCCGGCTGTGTACCGAAGCGCCCCGTTGGCCGGCCTGTGCGGTCCTGCCGCGGGAGATGCAGCCGGTGGACGCGTGGCGGCAGCGGTGTGATGACGCCGCGGAAGCCGATGCGTGCCGGCTTCTCGTGGCGCGTGGCGAGCCCGAGGACACCCCGGCCCGGCGAACGATGGCGTGCGGTGCGTCGGACGGCTGTCCGGAGCCGGAACCGGACCGGTTCAGCCTGGAGGGCTGGGGGCCGTAGACGCCGGGCCTTCAGGATCGGCGGTGGAATGCCCGTCGTTCGTGCAGGGCTCCGTGCTCGGCGACTCGCACGTGCAGGACGTCGAATCCGTCTCTGGCGAGTGCCTGGTGGAGGTCCTGCTCCGCTCGCTCGGAGGGGATGCCGGGTGGAGCCATGGCCACGACCAGGTCTCCTCCGCCGGCTCCGGATGGCTTGGCAGCCCAGCCCGCGGCCCGGGCGGCGCCCATTCGGGCGAGCACGGCTGGGGTCGTGATGGGCACGCCGCTGTCTTCCGTCAGGGACTCTTCTGCCCGGCCGTACCGGTCGAGGGTCTCTGCGAGTGCGGCGACGTCGCGGCGGATGGCGTGGTCCACCGCGTCGTGCGCGAGGGCGTCGAGAAGATGCGCATGCGGCGCCCAGCGCTCGGGGTGTCGGCGTCGCCAGCGGCGGAGCTCCCGGATCATGTGACGCGTGTCGGCGGAGATGTGGGTCGGCAGAAAGCGGACGGTGGGGCGGACGGGGAGCGGCGTCGCTTCGCGGTGTCGGACGGCGAGGAGGCCTCCGTGGAGGGAGGCGAGGACATCGCCCCCGGAGCCGCGGGTGCCCTGGAACCGGTCGTGGGCGGCGAGGCTGAGCGCGACGACCGTGTCGTCGCTCACGTCCGGGTGGACCAGGGCGCAGCACAGGGCGGCGCAGGCTGCTCCGCTGGAGCCGAGGCCGAGTTTCGTGTCGCGGCGGGTGAGGCGGCTCTCGAGGAGGAGATCGGTGCGCGGGGCGCGCGGGGCCTGTGCCTCGTCGAGGGTGCGCAGGACCGCCCTCGGGAGGGTGAGGTGTGGCGGGTCGGTGCCGTCCGTCATGGCCTCCGGGTCGAGGGGGTGCTCGGGGTCGAGGTCGCTGTGGATCCGTCCGCGGTCGCCCGGCAGTCTCGTCACGCGCACCCCGGCATCGAGGGCGGTGACGAGCGCCGGCGCTCCGTCGAGCACGGCGTACTCGCCGCACAGGAAGGCCTTGCCCGGGGCGCGCAGGGCGGTCATCGGTCTTCCGTGCCGAGCGCCCGTGCGTCGCCCGCGGGTGTGGCATGGAGGACGTCGCGGACGCCGGGGACGCAGCGCAGGGCCTCCTCGACCGCGGCTGTGGAGGCGGGCGCGCAGAAGACCTTCACGTGCGGCCCGGCGTCGATCGTGAAGAAGGCCGGGCACCCCTGGCTGCGAAGGTGCCGGACGGCATGCATGCACTCCACCGTGGCCCCGTTCCAGTAGAGTACGCCGGGGTCCGCGGCGAGGGCGCTGGCATGCATGCGGAGCGCGCTGGCCTCGGCGAGACGGGCCAGTCCGTCGAAGTCCCGTGCGGCGATGATGGCTTCGGCCTCGGGGAGCATCCGGTCCACGTCCGCGATCCAGGCGTGGTGGTAGGGGCTCGTCTGCGCCGTGTGGTCCATGCCTCGGGTCGAGGGAACCTTCTTCGCGCCCTCGGTGGTCAGGGCGATGCACACCGAGAGTGGCCAGTGGTCGGCCGGAGCCAGGGGGCGGGCGAAGGCGTCCTCCCCGTCGTCGCGCACCCCGGACTCCATCCGGACGAACCCCCCGAAGATGGATCGGGCGGCGGAGCCCGATCCCCGCCGGGCGAGGATGCTCAGGGCGGAAGGGGAGAGGCCGAGGCTGGCGGCAGCGTCGGCGGCGACGACGAGTGCGGCGAAGCCGCTCGAGGAGGATGCGAGGCCCGCTGCGGTCGGGAAGTCGTTTCGGCTCCGGACGTGGGCGGCGCCGAGGTCCGGTCGGCCGTGGCGGAGGAGATCGAGGACTGCCGTGACGCGCCTGGCCGCGCCTGGCTCGGCTTCCTCCCCGTCGAGCTCGACCCGGTCCGGCCCCTGCGCGCCGGTGAAGGCGACCTCGGTGCGCGTGTGCAGGGGGCCGAGCGTGAGGCTGATGCTTCCGGCCGCCGGAAGATTTCGGACCGAATCCCGCTTTCCCCAGTACTTCACGAGGGCGATGTTCGGGTGGGCGATGGCGGTTGCGCGCATGGGGGTCACGGGGTGGGGTGGAGGGTCAGCGTGTGGACCAGGGACGAGACGGGTGCGAGGGCGGAGCGAACATCCGGGAGTCGGCCGGGCCGTGCGAGCGCGACGATGCAGCCTCCGCCGCCGGCGCCGGTGAGCTTTGCCCCGGCGGCGCCGTGGGCCCGGGCGAGGCGCACGGCGTGGTCGAGTGCTTCCGTGGAGACCCCGAGGCTCGTCAGCAGCCCGTGGTTCATGTCCATCGCCTGGCCGAGACCGTCGAGATCACCGCCGCCGATGCAGTCCACGGCCGCATCCACGCAGATGCCGATGGTGCGCAGGATGGCGCGGCCGCCGGCCGGGAGGGAGTCGATCCGTCGCTGGACGTCGTCCACCATCCGGCGGGTGTCGGCGCCCGGCGCGACCTGGGCCACGACGAGGTCCAGGGGCCGCGCGATCGTCACGGGGCGAATGGACGGGGGGGTGCCCCGCACGAACCGGATGAGCCCGCCGAAGAGGGAGGCCGCGGGGTCGAGTCCGGATGCGTTGCCGTGGAACACGCGCTCTCCGGCCAGCGCAGCCGTCAGTCGCTGCATCGGGTCGAGCTGCAGGTCGTGGGCTGCTTCGAGGACCCGGACCAGGGCGGCGCACAGGGCGCCGCTCGACCCGAGACCGGCCCCGGGCGGGATGGACGAGCGGACGGTGAGCTCCCCCGACCCGGCCTCCGGGGGCAGGGCCTGCAGGATGGCCTCCAGGGCGCGGCCCACCCGGTCGGGGTGGCCGGGTCGCGTGTCGAGGCCGCCGCCGCTGTCCCGAAGACGGAGCGTGGCGTTCCCCGGCTCGTGCCGGATCTCCACGGCAAGCTCCAGCGCCGCCGCAAGGGCGGGCTCTCCGTGGACGACCGCGTGCTCGCCCAGCAGCAGCACCTTGCCGGGCGCGCTGCGGAGGGTGGTGCGGGGGCTCGTGCTCATGCGCTGTGGCGAAGGGATGCGGTGCGGACCCGTCCGACGGGCCGGGTCGGTGACCGGGACGCGCCATCCATAGGGGGCGTCGGGGCCGGAGGGAAGCAGGAACGTGCTCCGGATCGTCCCGTCGTCCGGGCGTGCGGAGCAGATGTTCACCGGTGGCTATCGATGCACATCGGCAACGACCCATGTTGCACCTCGGCAATCGCATCAATAAGACGCCGTGCGGAGGAAGGCTTCTCCACCCGTGGGAGTGGGCGCTGCAGCCGGAGGAGCGGTGGAGGTGTCCGGCGGGCGTGACGACGGGGGAGGCGCCCGAGGCCCGGAAAGCACCCCTGCAGGGGTGTCCGTGCAGGGACGAACAAGCGGAGTGGAGATGACGGAACGAACAGGAAGGAGTGGCCGTCCCGGGCGGTGCTGGTTGATGAAGAGTGAGCCGGACGTCTTCTCGTTCGACGATCTGATGTCGCGTCCGGAGCGCACGGAGGGCTGGGATGGCGTTCGCAACTATCAGGCGCGCAACTTCATGCGGGATGACATGAGGGTCGGGGATCCGGTCCTCTTCTATCACTCGAACACGAAGCCGCCTCATGTGGCCGGTCTGGCTCGGGTCGCCAGCGCGCCCCGTCCCGATCGCTCCGCGCTGGACCCGCGATCGGAAGCGTTCGACGAGAAGGCGACCGAGGAGGATCCGCGCTGGGTGCTGGTGGACGTGCAGGGGATCGCCAGTCTCGAGCGCCCCGTGGCGCTCGCGCAGATGCGGGACAACCCGCGTCTCGCCGACATGCCGCTTGTTCGACGTGGCAACCGGCTGTCCATCGTGCCGGTCACCGACGAGGAGTTCGAGGAGGTCCTGCGCATGGCCGAGACCCCCTGTCCCCCCGAGCTGCCGCTGTCCGCAGGGCGCTGAGCGGGTCGGAAACCGGAACGTGTCCTGCTGGCGGGCCTTGCGTCCGGCGCCGGCGTGGTCTTTATCTCCCCCGCAGGGATGCATCCCGGCGGGCGCCGTCGGCATCCCATCCGTGCCTGGACCTGTCCTCCGCCTGCTGGAGGGCGGGATCTTCCCGAACGCACGGACGTCCCGCATGCGCATACACCGACTCACGATGCCGACTTCTTCCAGCGAACGTTCGTCGCGTATCCCGGGATTCTACCGGATGTCGCGGGCCGCGCGCCTCGAGGCGCTCCGCGAGGCCGGCTTCCTGAGCGAGGAGGATGCGGCGCTCCTGTCGCGAGACGCGCCGCTGCTCGAGGACGGGACTGCCGAGGCGATGATCGAGAATGTCGTGGCCCGGTTCGAGCTGCCCCTGGGGATCGGGCTCAACTTCGTGATCAACGGCCGAGATCGGGTCGTGCCGATGGCCGTGGAGGAACCGTCGATCGTGGCGGCGGTCAGCCACGCCGCGAACATCGTCCGACAGGCGGGCGGCTTCGAGGCGGGTGCTGACCGGTCGGTGATGACGGCACAGATCCAGGTCGTCGGTTCGCCGGACCCGGTTGTGGCCCGGGAGCGGATCCTCGCCGCCCGGCAGGAGCTGCTGGCGCAGGCGGATGCGCTGGAGCCCGGTATGGTCCGTCGCGGAGGTGGGGCGACCGACCTCGAGGTCCGCCACCTTCGTCCGCGGGGGTCGGCGTCGCGATACGAGGAAATGCTCGTCGTGCATGTCTACGTGGACACCTGCGACGCCATGGGTGCCAATCTGATCAACACCGTCGCCGAGGGCCTTGCGGAGCGTGTCGAGAAGCTCAGCGGTGGTCGCGTGTTCCTGCGCATTCTCTCGAATCTCAATGACCGTCGGCGTGTGCGTGCGAGTTGCCGGGTTCCCGCCCACCTGCTCGCGTGGCACGGGTTTCCGGGAGACGAGGTCGCCCGCGCGATCGAGCGCGCGTCGGTCTTTGCCGAGCAGGATCCCTACCGTGCGGCGACCCACAACAAGGGCATCATGAACGGCATCGACGCGGTGGCGATCGCCACGGGTCAGGACTGGCGTGCCATCGAGGCCGGAGCCCATGCCTTTGCTGCATCCGATGGAACGTACGGTCCGCTCGCGCGGTGGACCCTGCTGCCCGATGGCTGTCTGGAGGGAGTGCTCGACATGCCCATGGCGGTCGGCACGGTGGGGGGGCCGATCCGGCTGCACCCCGTGGTGCAGGCCATGCACCGGATGCTGGACGTTCGCGGAGCGGCCGACCTCGCCTGCGTCCTCGGGTCCGTCGGGCTGGCCCAGAACCTCGCGGCCATCAAGGCGCTGGGCACCACGGGGATCCAGAAGGGGCACATGGCGCTCCATGCGCGTTCCGTCGCGGCCACGGCGGGCGCCCTGGGGGACGAGGTCGAGCTCGTCGCCGCCGAGCTCATCGCTGCAGGCCAGATCAAGGTCGCCGTCGCCACCGAGCGGTTGCGGGCACTGCGGGAAGCCCGTCAGCCACGCGCCGTCGGGGACGGTTCGGCCTGAGTCCCTGTTCCCTCCCTGCGGGTCCCCGGGCGGTGGGATCTCCCATGCCATCCCGCAGCGCGTCATGGATCCGGAGCGTATGGCCTAGCCGGTCATCGTGCGTTGGACCTCTTCGAGCGCCGTCGTCCAGACGCGCAGGGAGTCCTCGTCGAAGAGCACGATGCGGACCTCGTCGAACGAACCGGCGTGGGTCTGGATGTCCCGGACGATGGCGTTCAGCGCGATCAGCGCGGCGGGCTCCGCGGGGAATCCGTACACCCCTGTGCTGATCGCCGGAAAGGCGATCGTGCGGGCCTCGATCTCACGGGCCCGGGCGAGCGTGCGCTGCCACACCCGCTCGAGCAGGATGTTCTCGCCCCGCTGGCCGTCATGCCAGACCGGCCCCACGGCGTGGATCACGTGCTGTGCCTGGAGGTCACCGGCAACCGTCGCCACAGCATCGCCCACGGCACACTGCCCGTGCGTCGCGCGGTGGGTGGCGCAGGCCTCGGCAAGCGCCGGGCCTGCAGCCGCGTGAAGGGCGCCGCACACCCCGCCGCCCGGCTCGAGCGAGCTGTTGGCCGCATTGACGAGCGCGTCTGCCCGCTGCTGCGCGAGGTCTCCCTGCTGGAGCACGATGCGCGTGGTTCCGATCTTGACTTCCATGTCGGTGTACTCTCCCGGGGGGCTGTGGTCGGCGGTGCCGTGGGCGGTGCCGTGGTCGGGTCCGGACTCCCGTTCGTGCTTCCCGGCGGCATCCGTTCCGTCGCCGAGGCGGGTTCCGGGCGGGACGGGCATGAGGGGCCATCCCTCATCGGGGCACAAAAATCCAGTACCGGGAGTCGCCGCCTTGCATTGAAAACGATTTTCATTACTGTGGGCAAGCCTCGAACCGGGGTCGCGGAGGCTGCCTTCCGGTTCGATTCGGCCCCGCCTTCGACGGTCTTCCGATGGGGGCGGCTGTCGCATGCGGTCGTTCCGCTGCCCTGTCCGGGGTTTCCCGGACCATCCCCGTGATCGTCATGCCCACCCTCCGGACGTCGGATTCCCCCTTCTGCATCGGGCCGTTCGTGGTGAAGCCAGTGCTTTGGCTTCTGCTGATCCTGTGTGTGCCGGCGCATGTCCAGGGGTGTCTGCGCGCGGATGACTCGGGGGTCTCATCGGCAGAGCAGCTCACGGTGTACAGCGGGCGAACGGAGGCGTTGATCGGCCCGGTTCTCGAGCGCTTCGAGGCCGAGACGGGTGTTCGGGTCAGGGTCCAGTACGCGCAGACGGCGCAGCTTGCGGCCGCGCTGCTCGAGGAGGGAAGCCGCAGTCCTGCGGACGTCTTCCTTGCCCAGGACGCGGCCACGATGGGGCTGCTCGAGCGCGAGGGGATTCTGGACGTCCTTCCGCCGGAGATTCTGGATCGGGTCGATCCCCGGTTCCGCAGCCCGACCGGGCGTTGGGTGGGCGTCAGTGGACGCGCTCGGGTGATCACGTATCATCCGGACCGCGTGGACGCCTCGGAGCTTCCCCGAACGCTGGACGACCTGCGCGATCCCCGGTGGCATGGTCGTCTGGGGTGGGCGCCGACGAACGCATCGTTCCAGGCGGCGGTCGCGGCCATGGTGGCCCAGCGAGGGGAGCACGAGACCGCGTCCTGGATTGCGGCGCTCGCCGCAGGCTCGCCCCGGGTCTATCCCTCCAACACGCCTGCGGTGCTCGCGGTGCAGGCTGGGGAAGTCGACGCGGTCCTGACGAATCACTATTACCTCCACCGTCTGCGCGCGGAGCAGGGCGAGCGGATCACGGTGCGCAACCACTATCTGCGGGGAGGAGAGGCCGGGGCGTTTCTCAGCACGAGCACCGCGGCGGTGCGCGCGGGGACGACCCGCGCGGAGCCTGCCCACCGGCTGATCGCCCATCTCCTCGAGCACGATGCGCAAGCGCACTTCGCCGCGGTGAACTTCGAGTTCCCCCTCGCCGTGGGCATGCCGGCTCCGGAGGGTCTACCCAGCACCGAGAGTCTCGATGCCCCGGAGATCGACCTCGGTTCCCTTCACAGCCTCGAGACCACGGTTCGCCTCCTGCGCGAGGCCGGGGCGCTGCGCTAGGCGTGTGCCGCATGACGCTCCGCTTCGGTGCAGCCTTCCTCCATGCGGTGGCCCTCGTGGTGGCGCTGGCGATGCTGGTGCCTCTGGGCTGGCTTGTGCTCCGCGCGGTGGAGGCGCCCGATGTGGCCCTCGACGTCCTGCGTTCGCCGGACACCCTCGAGGTGCTGTGGAACTCGCTCTCGCTCGCGCTCGGGGTGGGTGTGCTGTGCGTCCTGCTGGCGTTGCCCCTCGCCTGGCTGACCCATGCCACGGATCTTCCCGGACGTCGTGTGTTCCGGCTGCTCTTCAATCTCCCCCTTGCGGTGCCGAGTTACGTGGCCGGGTTCGTGGTCGTGGCGGTGTTCGGGCCCATGGGCTGGTTGCGGCAGTGGACCGGCTGGCCGATCCCCGAGGTCTATGGCGGGTTCGGCACGACGCTGGCGCTGCTGTACGCCTTCCCCTACGCGCTCCTGCCGCTGCAGGCGGCGCTCGCCCGGACCGATCCGCGCACCTGGGAGGCCGCCAGGTCCCTGGGCGCCTCGCCGGCCCGGGCCTTTGTCGGGGTGGTGCTTCCCGGCCTTCGCCCTGCGCTCGCCGGCGGCTTCCTGCTCGTGGCGCTCTATGTCCTCGGCGACTTCGGGGCGGTCTCCCTGCTGCGCTTCGAGTCCCTGAGCTTCGTCATCTACCTGCGCTACCAGTCCCTCTTCGATCGTGCGGAGGCGGTGCCTCTGGGGCTCCTCCTCGTGGTGGTGGTACTCGTGCTGCTGCTCGTGCGCCGAGCGATCGCCGGGCAGCACCGGCCCGCGCTCCTCGCCCGGAGCGGAGTCCGCGCCTGGCCGGTGGTCCCGCTGGGTCCCTGGCGCTGGCCTGCGTTCGCTCTCGCGTTGCTCGTCGTGGCATTCGGGGTGGTGCTCCCCGTGGTCACGGTGCTCCTCTGGCTCGTGCGTGGCCTTGCGCAGGGCGTGATGCTGCCCGCTGTGCTGGGCGTCACCCTGCGAACGCTCGGCACCGGGGCACTCGCAGCGCTGCTGGTCCTCCTGGTCGCCGTCACGCCTGCCCTGCTCCAGCGTCACGGTCACCCTGCCGTCGCCCGGCTGACGTGGGCGGCGAGCCACATGGGGTACGCCCTGCCGGGGATCGTGGTCGCCCTCTCCCTCGTGTTTCTCGGCACGACGCTGCTCCTGCCGCTGTACCAGACCCTTCCCCTTCTGCTCTTCGCCTACGTCGTGCGCTTCCTTCCGCTCGGTCTCGGGGCCCTGCACGACGGCATCGCGGCGCAGGATCCCCGGCTCCTCGAGGCGGCTCGCTCGCTTGGAAGCTCGCCGCTTTCGGCCTGGGTGCGGGTGCTGCTGCCGGGGCTGCGTCCGGCCATCGCGGCGGGCTTGCTCGCGGTGTTCATCAGCACGATCAAGGAGCTGCCCGCGACGCTGCTGCTGAGCCCCATCGGCCACAGTGCCCTGTCGACCCGCATCTGGTCCCTGACGGAGGACGCCTTCTTCACCGCCGCCGCACCCCCCATCCTGCTCCTGCTGGTGCTCGCCGGTCTCGCGCTTCTCCTGCAGCCCGGGACCCGCGTCCGCCCCCGAGGACACCGCAGCGTCAACGATCGATCATGAGAATTCCCGCCCGTGTCACAGCGCCGCCATCCACGCGCGTCACAAGCGCTCCTGCGGCAGTCCGCCGCACCCTGGGATCTCCCGGTTCTTCCCGCAGCTTCCCGGCCTCGTCCCCGTGGCGTCCTCCCCCATGTTCCCCCGCGCCCTGCCCCGTCGGATCCGACGCGCCGGGAGGTGCGCCTTGAGCGTCTCGGGGGCCGCGCTGGCGCTCCTCGCACTCTTCGCGTGCGCGGGAGCGGGGGACGAGGCGTCACGGGCCTGCGTGCTGCACCACAACCTGATCGAGGACAACCACATCCTCCTGGAGCGCGAGCCGGCCCTGGTCGCCGGAAAGCTCCGCAAGATGGTCTCCTCGCCGTTTCTCTTCCTGCGGGGCACGGCCCGACTGTTCGTGGAGGACGCCCTCGATCCGGCCGGCCCCGTCTTCCTTCCCACCGCGTACGGTTCCTTCGCGGGCAGCCGGGTGCTGACCACCGGGGATGCGCACCCGGAGAACTTCGGCACGTACCTGTCCGGGGACGGGACCCTGCTGGTGGACTTCAACGACTTCGATACCGCGGCGTTCGGCCCCTGGTGGCTCGAGGTCCGGCGTCTCGCGGTCGGGTGGTCCGTGGCGGGCCGCATGCTCGAGGAGCGTGCCGGTGCGCAGGAGGCGACGCGGATCCGCCTCGCCCGCTCGGCCGTGCGCGGTTACCTGCACGAGATCCGCGCCCTCGAGCGGGGCGAGGAGCCGGTCGCCGTGGAGGAGGGGGGCGAGGTGGGTGTGGTCTTCGCCGACCTGATCCGGCGGTCGCGCCGCGACGGGGACATCCTGGAGGAGCTCGACGACTTCACCCGTCTCGATCCCGACACCGGAGCGCGCCGCATCTTCATCGGGGACATCCGTCCTCCGGGCGAGGATGGCGTGTACGACAGCACCCTCGCACCGGTCTCCGAGGCGGAGCGGCGCATGGTGGAGCGCATGATCGCCCGTTACCGCCACACCCTACACGACGCGCACGCCTTCCCGGCGGAGATGTTTCGCGTCAAGGGGGTCGCCCGCCGTCTCGGCGCGGGCGTGGGTTCCTACCCGATCCTCCGCTACTACGTGCTGCTCGAGGGTCCGACCGACAGCCCAGACGACGACTGGGTCATCGACATGAAGGAGGCGGTGCCGGCGACCCGCTACCCCGGCCACTCGCTCTACCCGCGCCGCAGCTTCGAGAACGCGGCGCAGCGCGTGGTCTGGATGACCCGGGCGTTCCACGTCCACCCGGACAACGATCCCCTGCTCGGTTGGGCCCACGAGGGGAACCTCGGCTTCCACATGCAGTCCCGGACCAAGTACCAGAAGAACCTCGACGTGGAGCGGATGATCGACCGTCTGCGCCGCACCGGCGGGGGGCGTTGGACGACCGGGGACATCCTCGAGGCGGCCTTCCTGACCGGCCGCATTCTCGCCCGCGGTCATGCCCTCGCCCCCACGCTCGACGGGCCCCCCGGTCTCGGCGCGATCGTCGCCGCGCTCGGGGACGACGACGAGGGCTTCGAGCGCGAGACGCTGCGTTTCGCCGTACGCTACGCCCCGTTCGTCTTCGACGACACCGAGCATCTGCGCGTCCTGCTCGAGGAGCACGGCCCGCTCCTCGGTTTTCGCCCCTCCGCCCCGCCCCGCTGATCCCCCGGGTGGCCCCGGCCCCCGTTTCCCGGCGATGCTCCCATGGACCTCCAAGCCCCCGTGACCCTCCGGCGCGCGCTGTCGCCTGCGGCCCACGCTGCCGCCGTGTCCGCCCTCGCCCTCTTCGCCGCCCTCGTGCCGTCCGGCCTGTCGGTGGCCTCCGCGGGCGACCGGACCGAACCGGCGCCGGACGATGACTCCCCCGTTCTCGTGGTGGCCGCGGAGCTCTTCGGAGGACTGCACCTCATCACCGGTCCGTCCTCGTTCAGCGAGTTCGAGCTGGGGCGCGCAGAGCTCACGACCGCCCTGTCCCCGGTGCCCTGGGCGGGGTTCGAGCTCACGGCGGAGGCCATCCGGTCGGCCACCTCCGAGAGCGTCCTCGGCGTCGACGGCGACTCGCTGGTCTTTCGGGTGAAGCGCGCCTGGGCGCACGCCTCCGCGGAGATCGGTCCGCTGGCCGGCGAGGCCCGGGTGGGCCTGATCCCCGACCCCTTCGTCGAGGCGGTCGAGTCCGACTACGCGTTCCGGGGCCTTGCCCCGCTGCTGGCCGAGCGGGGCAGCTTCTTCGACACCAGCGACCTCGGCGCCGCCGGGCTCGTTCACGCTCTCGACGGCCAGGTCGGTCTGCACCTCGCCATCACCAACGGCGAGGGCCGCAACCGGGTCGAGCAGAACAGCGGAAAGAACACCACGGCCCTCCTCAGCCTCGCCCCGCGGGTGCTCGAGACCCGCTCGGGAGATGCTCACCTCGCCCTCCACGTCGCCTACCGGGACGGGTCGGTCGGCACGGCGGGGCTCCGCAACCATCGCCTCGCCGGCGCGCTCGCCTTCTCCCATCCGCGCGTCAGCACCGGGGTGGAGGCGGTGCGCGCCTGGGGCTACGCCGGCCGTGCGGCGCGCGAGACGTTCGGCGCCGGCCTGTGGGCCGGAGGCACGGTGGTGCCTCGCTGGGGTGGGGTCGTCGGCCGCGCGGAGATCCTCGACATGGACCTCGATCGGGATGAGACGTGGCGATTTCGGGGCACGGCGGGCCTGTTCGCCGATCTCCTCGACGCGCCTGATCCGCGCGAGGCGGAACGCCTGCGTCTCTATGCCGTCGTCCAGTTCGATCGCGCCACCGAGCGCGCCGCGCCCCTGCCCGGGGCCGCGGAGGCGCACGACGAGACGCGTCTGATGCTGCTGTTCTCGGCCCGAGGGCGTCACGCCGTCCGCTGAGCCGAATCGTCTTCTTTCTCGCCACGGGCACATTCGCTACGGTTTCGCCGTCGCCCCTCGCCGCCCGCGAGTGGCCCCGCGGCCTCCATCATCAGGGATCATGTCATGAAGCAACCCATCGGGAATGCACTCCGGTCGGCCGCCGTCCTGGTGGCCCTCATCGCCGCCTTCTCCGCCTGCTCGGGCGCCACGGACGAGGGCAGCCTCGTGCCCGGGGAGTCCTCCTCGTCGGAGCCCGGAGGAGACACCCCCGGCACGGTGATCCCGGGATCGGGCAACGGCACGAGCGATCGGGTTCCGCCGTCGGAGCTTCCGACCGGCGTGTCTCCGGTGGTGATCAACGAGGTGACGAGCGCCGGCGATGACTTCATCGAGTTCTACAATCAGTCGAGCGAGCCGGTCGATCTGTCGGGCTGGTCCGTGCTCGACGACAACCCCGAGAACGAGCGCTACTTCTTCCGTCAGGGCACGGTGATCGCGCCGGGTCGGTTCATCGTCCTCGTGAAGGGGGATGATCACCAGTTCGGCATCGGGTGGGAGGACGAGGTGAACCTCTACGATGCGAGCGGCCGCCTGGTCGATCACACGGCCTGGCCGCCCGGGGCCGCCGAGGTGTCCTGGTGCCGGATGCCGGACGGCACCGGTGCGTTCCAGAGCTGCAGCCAGCAGACCTTCGGCGCCCTGAACACCAGCGCCGAGCCCGACGTGTGCGGCGACGGGGTCGCCACGGGCTTCGAGGTCTGTGACGGCCCGGACCTCGGAGGCCTCGACTGCGAGGACTTCGGCTTTCGGGAGGGCGAGTTGGGATGTGACGAAGATTGTATGGGCTTCGACACCTCGGAGTGCGGAGCGCCGGTGGCACCCGACTGCGAGGGAGACTTCTGCGTCGTGATCAACGAAGTGACCAGCGCCGAGGAGGACTCGGTCGAGTTTCTCAACATCGGGGAGGTGGAGGTGGATCTCTCCGGCTGGTCCTACATCGACGACAACCCCGAGGGCAACGAGCCCTACGTGTTCCCGGACGGCACGATCCTGCCCGCCGGAGCCTACCTCGTCCGGGACAAGGACAATCACCACACCTTCGGTCTGGGCGGAAGCGACGAGGTGAACCTCTACAACGCCGCCGGGGTGCTCATCGACGCCACCGGGTGGGATCGGGGAGAGGCGGTCGTGTCCTGGTGCCGTATTCCCAATGGGGTCGGGCCGTTTCGCACGTGCAGCCAGCAGACCTTCGGGGCGCCGAACGTCCCCTGATGGCCGCGGTGCCTCTCCCGGGTCATGCGCCTCGCCTTCTTCCGCGTGCGGCGGCTTCACGGGACGGCGGTTCACGCGGCGTCGGACGGGGTTGGCCAGCCGGGCACGAATGGCGTAGGCTGAGCCTCGATGCCGCCCGTACTGCCCGCAGGCGGTCGCTTCCCGATGTCCCGCCCGGTGGTCCATGCCCCAGACACCCCGCTCCGCCTCGCAGGTGACGGTGGCCTTCCTGGCCGAGCTGCTCCAGGAGATCGGCCAGCTCGCCCCGGATCAGGCCGCCGACCTCCTGGCCCGCGAGGCGAAACTCCGCGAGCGCCTGATGCGCGAGCACATGGAGGATGCCCGCATGCGCCGGCTCGTGCGCTACGAGGTCTCGGCCGCGGAGGTGGTGGCCGCCGCGGGGCTCGAGACCCCCGAGGGGCGTCCGATCACGGAGGATCGGGTCATGCAGGCGCTGGCGGAGTTCGCCGAGCTGCCGTGGATGAAGATCGATCCACTGAAGCTCAACGAGGTCTTCATCAGCGAGACGCTCCCCCGGGCCTTCGCACGCCGTCATGCCTGCCTTCCGCTGCGCCGGGACCGCGACGGCACGATCACGTTCGCCGTGGACAACCCGTACGACCTCCAGCTCCGGGAGAACCTGCGCAGCATCGCTCCCCGCGGCTTCGGGATCGTCCTGACGGCGAAGAGCGACATCCTCCGCATCATCACGGACATCTACGGCTTCCGCTCCTCGGTGACCGCCGCCGAGGCGGAGATCGAGGGGAGCGTCGACCTCGGCAACCTCGAGCAGTACGTGAAGCTCAGCCGCGTCGAGGAGATCGAGGCCAACGACAAGCACATCGTCAACGCCGTCGAGTACCTGCTCCACTACAGCTTCGATCAGCGGGCCAGCGATGTGCACATCGAGCCCAGGCGCGAGGAGGCCCAGATCCGGCTGCGCATCGACGGGGTGCTCCACACCGTGTACCGCATGCCGCGCATCGTGCACAACGCGATGGTCTCCCGGATCAAGACCATGGCCCGCATGGACATCGCAGAGCGCAGGCGTCCCCAGGACGGTCGCATCAAGACCGACCGAAGCGGCGGGGAGATGGAGCTGCGCGTCAGCTCGCTGCCGGTCGCCTTCGGCGAGAAGCTCGTCATCCGCATCTTCGATCCCCGCTCACTCCTGCAGGACATCGAGGACCTCGGGATGACGGACACCGAGACCACGGTCTACCGGCAGTTCATCAACCGCACGAACGGACTCGTGCTCGTCACCGGTCCGACGGGGTCCGGCAAGACCACGACCCTCTACTCGACCCTTCGCCGGCTCGCGGCCCCCGAAGTGAACATCACCACGATCGAGGATCCCATCGAAATGGTGCACGAGCGGTTCAACCAGACCCTCGTGCAGTCGAGGATCGGACTGGGGTTCGCCGACGTGCTGCGCAGTGTGCTGCGCCAGGATCCGGACATCATCATGGTGGGCGAGATCCGCGACGCCGACACCGCGCAGATGGCCGTTCAGGCTGCGCTCACCGGGCACCTCGTCTTCTCGACGCTGCATACCAACGACGCGCCGAGCGCCGTCACCCGACTGCAGGATCTGGGGGTCCCCGACTTCCTCATCGGCAGCACCCTCGTCGGCGTGGTCGCCCAGCGCCTGCTCCGCACCATCTGCGAGCTGTGCCGGGAGGAGTCCGTGCTGCTGGCCGAGCAGGCCGCCGTGCTCGGCATTCACCTGGCCCAGGACAGCCCCGACCTCCCGGTCTTCCGGGGGGCGGGCTGCCCGCGCTGCCGGGGGACCGGACTGTACGGCCGGACCGGGATCTACGAGATCATGGAGGTGGACGCAGGGGTCCGGCGCCTGATCACCGAGCATGCGGACGCCGCGGCGATCCGCCGCGAGGCCGTGGCCAACGGCATGACGACCCTCCGGGAGTCCGCCATCCGGAAACTCGCCGAGGGACGCACCAGCTTCGAGGAGACCCTGCGTGTCCTGGGCGAGGGCGTGTGATCGGGCGACGCCCGGGAACCACGCCGGCCGCAAGGGAATAGGACAACCCACGCTCGGAAGAATCGACCGTTTCTTGGATCGGGTGGTTTCCGGTTGACGCCACCGGAGACCGCTGTCACCCCATCAGGGCAGACGTTGGGCCGGGGTGCAGCGGGAGTCGGGGCTGGATTGCGCCGCGCTCTCTCCGAGGTTCATCCCGCGCGTTGTCCTGCCCTCAGGAAGCCGTCGTGTTCACTGGTCAGCCGAGCATTCGATTCGCCGCGTCCTTCTTCGGTCCGCGATACCGTCGGAATCGTTGGTTGCACGCGCAACGCATCCTGTGCAGCCCGATCCGGCAGGCCGTGCATGGGGGCAGGAAATGAACGACAGCCCGATCCTGGTGCTGGACGATGATCCCGGAACGGTGTCCCTGGTGCGGGAGATCGAGGAGGCGGGGTTGCGGTGTGTTCACGTCGAGAGCGCGGAGGCCTTCTGGGCGGCGTACGAGACCGATCCGCCGTGTGTGGTCCTCCTCGCGCTCGTCGTCGGGGACATCGACGGGATCGAGATCCTCGCCGAGCTCGGCGCCCGCCGTTCCCGAGCGTCCATCATCCTGTGCAGCGAGGTGGGCGGACGGCTTCTGGATGCAGCGAGACGCTCGGGACGCGCCCACCGGCTGAACATCCTCGGGGTGCTGAAGAAACCTCTGGCGGCGTCGCGTGTCCTCGGGCTTCTTCCGGAAGCGGACGCGTTTGGTGTCCGGGACGCGACGAGTGTGCGTCGGCATCCGGTCTGGCGACCCGGGCCTCCGGACCTGGACACTGCGCTGGAGCACGGGGAGATCACGGTGGCTCTCCAGCCGAAGTTCCGTTGTGACTCCGTTGCGCTCGACGGGTTCGAGGCGCTGGCGCGCTGGGCGCATCCGCTGCACGGGCCGGTGCCGCCCCCGGTGTTCGTGTCCCTGGCGGAGCGGAGCGGGTTGATCGATCGCCTCACCCGGCGCGTGCTCGGACTGGCCTGCGGGTGGATCGGCGAGGTGGATTCGCAGGGCCCGGGTGTTCCGTCGGCGCTGCATGTGGCCGTCAACATCTCGGCGCGCTCGCTGTCCGATCCCGCCTTTCTGGATCGGGTCAGCGGGGTGCTGGGCGACGCGGGCACGAAGCCGTCGCGGGTGGTGCTGGAGCTCACCGAGACCGCGGCGATGGAGGATCCGCGGGCCTCGCTGGACCTGTTGACCCGTCTCCGGCTGCGGGGTTTCGGTCTGTCGATCGACGACTTCGGCACGGGGTACTCGTCCATGCTCCAGCTCGTCCGGCTCCCGTTCACCGAGCTGAAGGTGGACCGGTCCTTCGTTGCGACGGCGCTGGGCTCGGCGGAGTCGCGAACCGTGGTGCGCTCGATCATCGATCTGGGTCGAAGCCTCGGGCTGACGACGACGGCGGAGGGGGTCGAGGATGCGCCGACCATGGATCTGCTCGGGGAGCTGGGATGCGATCTCGCGCAGGGGTATCATCTCGGGCGCCCGATGAGCCCGGAGGACGCCCGGGCGCTCGCCGTTCGCGCGGGGGGCGTCGGACACGGAGCCTAGCCGCCAACCCGGTGCGCGTTTTCGGGATGCGGGGCGTGTCAACGGAGCGTCGAGGCACTATCCTCGGGGGCAGGTCCGGGTCTCCGGGGCCGTTCTCGCAAGCCGTCCTGCGGAGATGTCGATGCTGTCGTTCTCGGAAGAGCTCCTCGCCGTCCTCAGCGCACCCTATCCGTTCGTGTGGCTGTCGACCTGGGAGGAGGAGCGGGTCCTCGCCCTGCTGACGGAGCTGTCCGACGCGCTGGATCGGCCGCTCGAGATCTGGCGTCCGGAGGATCAGCGCACAGATGTCGCGGAGGCCCTGGACCAGGCGCTCAGGGTGCTGCAGGCGGGGGACGATGCGGGCATCCATGTGTTTCTGGATGTGCATCCGTATCTGGACGATCCCGCGCGCATCCGCCGGCTCCGTGTGCTGGAGCGCCGGCTGGTGAAGCGGGGGGCGTGCATGGTGTTCGTGAGTCCGGTCGTGGTTCGGCCGCCGGAGCTGGAGAAGGACTGGACGGTCATGGAGGTTCCTCTTCCCGACCGGTTCGAGTTGCGGGTCCTGCTGGACCGGCACCTGCCGGAGGAGTCCTTCGCGGCGCTCGATCGGGACCGGTTGGTGGCCGCCGCCCTTGGTCTCACGGCCCGGGAAGCCACCCGGGCGTACGAGCGGTCCCGTCATCGAGCGCGCGTGGCGCGGGCTCGGCGCGAGACCTTCGACTGGGAGGGGGCGGTGATCGCCGAGAAGCGGCGGCTGCTGCGCGAGGGCACGGCCGCCGAGTTCTGGGAGGCGCGGTCGACGCTACGCGACGTCGGAGGGCTGGACCAGCTCAAGTCGTGGGTGCTGGAGCGCGGGCGCGCCTTCGACGACGAGGCGAGGCACTTCGGGCTTCCGGTGCCGCGGGGGTTGCTCCTGCTCGGGGTACAGGGGTGCGGGAAGTCGCTGGCGGCCAAGGCGGTCGCTGCGACGTGGGGGCTGCCACTGCTGCGCATGGACATGGGTTCGCTCTTTCTCGGATCGGGTGCGCCCGACGACGTGCTGCGGCGCATCCTGCGGACGGCGGAGGCAATGGCTCCCTGTGTCCTGTGGGTGGACGAGCTGGAGAAGGGGTTCGGGGCGGACGGGTCGGCCGGAGCCGACGCGTCGACCACCCGGTTGCTGGGGTCTCTGCTGACCTGGCTGCAGGAGAAGACCGCTCCGGTCTTCTTCACCGCCACGGCCAACCGGGTGCAGCATCTGCCCCCCGAGCTGCTGCGTCGGGGAAGGTTCGACGAGGTGTTCTTCGTGGATCTGCCCGGTCCGGCGGACCGGGCGGAGATCCTGACGATCCAGCTCCGCGCGCGGGACCGTGATCCGGCGCTGTTCGACCTGCCCGCCCTGGTGGGTCTCACGGAGCACTTCTCCGGGGCCGAGCTCGAGCAGGTGGTGGTGGGGGGCCTGCACGCGGCGTTCGCGGCGCGGCGCGACCTGACGCAGGGCGACATGGAACAGGCCGCGCGACACCTTGTGCCCCTCTACGCCCTGTACGAAACGGACATCAAGGCGCTGCGCACGTGGGCCGAGGGGCGGGCCCGAAACGCCGCCCGCGATCGTCGCCTCGCCGATCTCTTCACCGCGCACCACGGCAAGGAGCAAGCATGAACGAAGCCAGCAGCGATCGTCTCGACGTGGGGGTCATCGGCGCCGGGTCGTGGGGCACGGCCCTGGCGTTCCTGCTGGCCGATCGGGGCCACCAGGTCACGCTCTGGGCCCACGAGCCCGAGGTCTCCGCGGCGATCAACGAGCGCCACGAGAACACGGTGTTCCTCTCGGACATCCGGCTGCCGGACAACCTCGGGGCCACGAGCGACCTGGAAGAGGCGTGCCGCGGTCGCGACATGATCGTGACCGTCACGCCGTCCCACGTCACCCGCCGCGTGCTGACGGAGGCCGCGCCGTATCTGCCCCGCCACGTGCCCATCGTCAGCGCCACCAAGGGCATCGAGAACGAGACCCTGCTGACGGTCAGCGAGATCCTCGAGGAGGTTCTGCCGGTCGAGTTCCACCCGTATCTTGCGTACCTCTCGGGCCCCAGCTTCGCCCGCGAGGTCGCCCAGCGGCATCCGACGGCGGTGGTGGTGGCCGCGTGGAGCGAGAAGCTGGCCGTGGCTGTCCAGCGTGCGTTCAACCACCGAACCTTCCGCGTGTACCGTTCGAACGACGTGATGGGGGTCGAGATCGGCGGCGCGCTCAAGAACGTGATCGCCATCGCCGCCGGCGCCGCGGACGGCATGGGGTTCGGCCACAACAGCCGGGCCGGGCTCATCTCGCGCGGGCTGGCGGAGATCAGCCGAATGGCGGTCGCTCGCGGAGCGAACCCCCTGACGCTCGCCGGCCTGGCGGGCATGGGCGACCTGGTCCTCACCTGCACCGGCGGCCTGTCGCGAAATCGTCAGGTCGGCATGCAGCTCGGCAAGGGCAGGAGCCTCGACGAGATCCTCGGGGAGATGAACATGGTGGCGGAAGGGGTGAAGACGGCCCGATCCGTCCACGATCTGGCGATCCGCGAAGGGGTCGAGATGCCCATCTGCAGTGCCGTGTACGAGGTGCTGTACGAAGACAAGTCCGTGCAGCAGGCGCTGGTCGATCTCATGGGCCGGGAGCTCAAGCGGGAGAGCTTCGGCTTCTGAGCTCTCGGCCGCGCGGTCCCTTCAGCGCGTTTCTCTCGAAAGCGACAGGGTCGCGCCCTGGGGGGGGCGCTCGGGGCCGGTCGCCGCGCCGGGCTGCGGGGGCCGCGTCTTGCCGAGTGTTCCCGGGGACGAACTCGGGACGCTTGCACCCGCCTGTGTACCCCCGTAGACTCCCGTCCGTCACGAGGATGCCATCGTGACGCACGGTCAGTCGGCTCGCCGGTCGGGAGGGGAGAGCTGGCTGGTCGACGACGCTCCGGGGCGACCCGAGGGTGGTTCGTCCCTCAGCCGTGTTCGACGGATGCAGCGCGGCTTCGAGTATACCCCAGCAGGGAACCCATGCGTTCACTACACGACCGTCCCCTCCCGTCCCCGTCGCTGTCGTGGCTCCTTGCGAGCTGCTTCGCCGTCGCAGTGGCGATGTCGACGTCCTGTGCGGAGGGCACCGGCAGCAGTCGCGGACCTTCCGACGGAACCGACGCGCCCGGCAGCACCGACGGAGTGGGCGGCGAGGGCCGCACGAGCACCCCTCCCATCGTGGACACCGACGCGTCGAGCGACTGGAGCCCGGACATCGGCACCGGGGGGGAGAGTGCGGGAGAGGAGACCTTCGACCTGTGCGAGCGGGACGAGGACTGCGAGCGCATGACGTGCATCATCCTCGACAGCCGCGAGAATGTCGGCGTGTGCACGGAGATCTGCCTCAACGACGCGGACTGCGAGGAGGGGTGGGAGTGTACCGTGCTGACGGGTGGGGTCGAGGGTCGCTACTGCCTGCCGGACTTCTTCTGTCTCGATCAGGATGGGGACGGGTACGGCATCGGCCCCGACTGCATGGGTCCGGACTGCGACGACACGGACCCGACGGTGCACGTGAACGCCGTCAGCCTGTGCGATGGCCAGGACAACAACTGCAACGGCCTCGTCGACGACAACCCGGTCTACGGGTTCGTGGGGGAGGAGCGTGTGCGGATCGGGGACGACTGCACGACGGGCTTTGGGGGGCTGTGCGACGACGGGCGCTGGGTGTGCAGTTTCGGAGAGACGACCTGTGAGCCGCGCCGGCCTCCTGGGGCGCAGGAGCTGTGCAACGGTCTGGACGACACGTGTGACGGGCTCGTGGATCAGGTGGTCGACGACGAGGGCGACGTCGTGCCACTGACCCGACCGTGTTACGGGGGCCCCGAGGGGACGGAAGGAGTGGGGGAGTGTCGTGCGGGGGTGCAGGTGTGCACGGATGGGGAGTGGCCGAGCGCGTGCGTGGGCGAGGTGACGCCGCAGCCCGAGGTGTGTGACGGTCGGGACAACTCGTGCAGCGGGGCGGTGGATGACGATCCGGTGGATGTGGGGGGCGCGTGTGAGGTGCCGGGCCAGAGCGGGGCCTGTGCGGTTGGGATCTGGGAGTGCCACGGCGGGGAACGGGTGTGCGTGCAGACGGTGTTTCCCGCATCGGAGGAGCGGTGCAATGGCCTCGACGACACGTGTGACGGGGTGGTGGACGGGGTGCTGGGGGCGGATGGCGAGCCGGAGCCGTTGTCCCGACCGTGTTACGGGGGCCCCGAGGGGACGGAAGGAGTGGGGGAGTGCCGTGCGGGGGTGCAGGTGTGCACGGATGGGGAGTGGCCGAGCGCGTGCGTGGGCGAGGTGACGCCGCAGCCCGAGGTGTGTGACGGTCGGGACAACTCGTGCAGCGGGGCGGTGGATGACGATCCGGTGGATGTGGGGGGCGCGTGTGAGGTGCCGGGCCAGAGCGGGGCCTGTGCGGTTGGGATCTGGGAGTGCCACGGCGGGGAACGGGTGTGCGTGCAGACGGTGTTTCCCGCATCGGAGGAGCGGTGCAATGGCCTCGACGACACGTGTGACGGGGTGGTGGACGGGGTGCTGGGGGCGGATGGCGAGCCGGAGCCGTTGTCCCG